>CAILVI010000337.1 GCA_903837595.1 uncultured Thiodictyon sp. | reverse complement strand
GCCGTCGCGCTCTTTCAGGTGTCCAATTTGCCCTGGAACCGGTGTCCAGTTTGCGCTGGAATCACTGTCCAGTTTGCGCTGGACTGGGTGTCCAGTTTGCCGTGGAATCGGTGTCCAATTTGGCGTGGAATACGCAGAGGTGAAGGAATCCCCGTCCACGACCCGACTCAAGGTGGCGAAAGTGACGCTGCGGCTTCGGGTAGAGAACAACAGCAAATTCGTTCGCGGGAAGGGCAAGGTCCGGGAGGAGATCGAGCGGTATGTGCTCAGCCGCTTCGCCATGCAGCAGGCCGACCAGAAGGGTTGTGAATACCTCCTATCGGTACCTTACACCTCCGATGAGGAGTTGGATCGCACCATCTACGAGGAGATCTACGCCGAAGCGGAACGGTATGCTGACCTTCGGCATTGCTTCATCGAAGCTGACATCCGCTCGGCGGACGACCCGGAAAAAAGCTGGTGAGGTTGAGGGGTTGAGCCTGTCGGGCAGTTCCGACCATCGAGTCACATCGTTGTGGCCCAAAAATGAAGGAATCGTTGTCGTACCCCTTCATGCCGGCTTGCCGAAAGCAGACCACGCCCGCATCATACTCCGCAGCCGTGGGCGCACCGAGTGCGACCCCGACATCCACATCGACTTCAACGTCTCAATCCCGACCCGCTCTATCAAGAGGCCAGACGATGCACAGACGAACACTCCTTCGCAACCTCGCCGCCGTAGTAGCCGCAACGCTGACGGCGCCCTCTTTCGCCCAACACCCGGACCCTGCGAAGCGCAAACCCGACCTCGGCGACGAGGCTGAAGGCCGCTATGCCGGCAACGTGATCTCTGATTCCAAAGGTTCGTCGCACGACGGGGTGACCCTCACGGTCACGCGTATCGGCGTCAACCGCGTCCGTATCACGTCCGATTATCCGCGACTGCCGATGGTCGAGGTCGCGTTAACCAAGGCGATGGGAAAGATCATCCAGGCGCACGGCGACACCGCATACGTCTACGACCCATCAACACGGCAACTCGACGTCAGTTTTCACAATGAAGTCAGTTGGAGCGGTAGGCGGCAATAAGCACGACGCCGATCGGCCCCAGGCGACATGGAGTCCGCTTGCACCAATTCTGCGGATGATCCACCAAGCTTGGTTGTTAGGTCAACCCTTAAAATAAAGTTAAGCGATAATTCCATTTCTCTTAGCGTTTTTTAACCAAATCGGAAATTCATTAAGTAGCCTTTCATATAATTCTTCATCACTGATATGAGCTAAATCATCAACTTGGAAAAATCCGGCATTATCCACTTTTCGCCCGGCCATAGTATCCAAGTCTTCCAATATGCCATAGTTTGAGCCTGCTAATCCTACGAATTGCCAAAAAATTGGATAGCCAGAGGCTTCTATCAAAATCCTTTTAATGTTTTTTTCCTCATAAATACCTCCATCGGTTATAAAAATGACCAATGCAGGCAAATCTGATGATTTATAAGTATCCAAAATCTCTTGCATTACAGGCGGCTCATTATTACCAAAACCTAACCCTTTTACGATAGTACCAAATCCACTCTTAACATTTTTTTTTAGGTAATTTGTGATGTTTTCGATGGATATACCAGGAAATTTTACGTGTTTTGACGCATAAAACCAGGCTTCCAAAATACCGTCATCATCTAATCGTGCCGCAACCAATACCATTCTATCAAGCACCGCTTGCACAGAGCCTTGTTTATATGCAACAGTCATTGAGCCTGAAGCATCCATGACTATGGCAACTTTCGCAACGATATCCTGTAATTGTTTCTTTTCTAACGTAACCGCTAGTTTTTTGGCAAGATTAACTAACTGAGGAGCCTCTTTCTCCAATCGTTTTTCTAATGAAATCGCTTTGGAGAAATTAACTTTAAGGCTGGAACCTAGTTGTGGCTCTGAAGGCTTTTCTTCTCCGCCGAAATGTTTTAGCAAGGCACTTAATCCACCATTAAAACCTTGTCCAACAGCGGCCAATCTCCAGGTATCTTTAATATAAATTTCCGCAATCATAACAGCTTTTTCATTTTTAAAGTCAGAGCCTGAGAAAGAAAACATTGCTAAGTCATCATTTTTCTTAATGACGCGCAAATGACCATCGATAATTTGCGACATTACGCCTTCGCCTTCAATGGTGACAACAAAAACCAGTTTCCGAATCGTGGCGGGCAATCGTGACAAGTCAATTTGAAACTGCTCTTGGTCGCCATTGCGAGAACCTAGACTCTTAAGAGAACCGCAAGGAGAGGTTTTTTGATTGTAGAAGATAAAATAGCTGTCATCCGATAGTTTATTTTCCGCATCCAAACCAAAGCAGGAAACATCTAGTACAAGCGGCTTTATTGTGTTTATGGTAATGCCGACGTTTAACTGCGTTGCATTAGATAATTCGGATAATTTGATTTTTTGACCACGAATTAACAATTGCATTTTTGTCAGCCACAGTTGAAAAGAGAAAAAGGCCTTGATCATAAATCCGGCCAAGACCCAGTGCAGGACCGGCGAAATTGTGCACCTTTGAAAGTGCCAACAAACCGAGGGGGGAAGCACCATGTTCGAAGGTCTTGCCGGAATCGACTTTACCGCAGACATCGGCCCAATAAAAGCGAAGCGGCCACCAGGTACCATATTAGCGTTCGCTTATCATGCAGCCCCGACTGACTCTTCACTTTACGCCGCTTGGCGTCCGGGGTTTGGCGATGCTAACCCGCTGTTTCTGATCTATCGCAGGACGCAAACTCCGAACAAAACGCATGCTCTGTCAAGAGTACCGTCCGGGCTCCCCCCTAATGCAGGGGGGTTGGCAAAGCCATCGGCGTCTGACCTGAACAGGGCTCAGTGCGGGGTTGACGCGCGCCCGTCCCGGCATCGTTGATCTTGCAAGTCGCGGTGCAATATAGAAGCAGGCCATCCGCCGAGGCCGACTGCACATCGCAACTGCTGACATGGCACCTGGTGGCCGCTTCGCTCTTATTGGGCCTCGTAGGGACCGAAGCGCCGCTCACCGTGCTCAACATCGAGCGCGTTGTCGAACAGTCCCATACCACAAGATCACCTCGTCGCCCGCCAAGTCAGTGCCCACACGAAAGGTCATAAGTCATTATCTTTATTTAGGCATTTCGGTTGCGCTCGCTGACCGCCGCCGATGCACTCAAACGCGGGGACTGCAATGACGCCCATGTGCGCGGCGCGTCCCACGACGAGGTCCGCGCGCTGGGACGGACCTTTAGCGTGCGACGTGCGGCCCCAGCGCCAACCCCGCTTGCGCCCGACGCTGCCCACGGGCAGGACTGATCGCCGTATGGTCCGTGATCGCTATGCTCCGGCAACTCGGGATTTGCTTTTGGCGGGGCAGACCAACTAAGGCAATCGTCAGGTATTCGTATCAGCCTTGCTTTCACCGCCCCGTTGTAAATACTGGGTCAGCGCGTGAGAAAGAGAAACAAAGTCAGACGGGATCATCACTACCATTGTGCTGTTGTTATCTGCCCCGACCTCGGCAATCATCTGCATTCGCCGCAACTCCAACGCCGCAGGATTCTCCATGATTTGCGCAGCCGCCGCAGACAACTTTACCGAGGCATCAAACTCGGCCTCGGCCTTGATGATGCGGGCGCGCTTCTCGCGAATGGCCTCAGCTTGCATCGCCATGACCTGCTGCATAACCGCGGGCAACTCGACATCCTTCATTTCGAAGCGCTGAACTTCCAGGCCCCAGGCGAACGTCGAACCGGCGATACTCTCGCCCAGCAGCGTGTTTATCTTGTCACGCTCCTGCAGCACCTCGTCGAGATCGTGCTGCCCGATAATGTTACGCAAACCCGTGAGCGCCAACTGATAGACGGCTGCCGGCGCATCCGCAACTTCGATCACCGATTTCGCCGCATCCGCTATCCGATACCATAAGACAGCATTAACTTTGATGGTCACGCTGTCACGCGTAATCGTTTCCTGCTGTTCGGCAGAAACGGTTCGCGTTCGGATGTCGATCGGAATCGACCGCTCAATGCCCAGCGGAATGATCCAATACAAGCCGGGGCCCCGCAGACCGACGTACCGCCCCAAGCGGAAAATGACGGCGCGTTGGTACTCTTGGGCGATACGTAGACCGGTCAATCCGATGACGACAAGAACCAGTATGATAATCAACATAAGCTCACTTTATCTTTGGCGTCGAGCGCATATTTCCGGTTTATCTTCAGGATCCCGCACCGCAGGTGCCCGCGTGGTCGGGACGCGGGCGCCGCCCACTGCGCCCCCAGGCGCAGTCGGCCGCGGTGCGGGTCGACCACTGGGCCGCCGCCCAGCCGGCTGAGGCCTGGCAACGCCTGTGCCTGCGCGGGGGTGAGAAAGAGCCACTGGTCGCTGAGTACTTGCAGACCCGGGTCTGGGTCTGGGATCAGTCCCAAGCCCACGCCCGCTGCTGGCATCTGTTCGTGCGCCGGGAAGTCGGCGCCAGTGAGATCTCCCACTATTGCTTGTCCAACGCCCCGAGCACACGCCTTGGACAGAACTGGCGCGCGTCCAGGCCCAACGGTTTTTCATTGAGCACAGCTTTCGCGAGGCCAAGAGTGAATGCGGCGTGGCCGACTATCAAGTGCGCCGTTGGGATGCCTGGCATCATCATATGGCCTTGGTGATGTTGGCGACGCTGTTCCTGGCCAAACAGAAAATCCAGGGCCGGACGCAGTGGCCGATGCTCTCTTTCAACGATTTGGTCACGGCCCTGGCCCATCTGCTACCCCGTCGCCAGCTGACCGCCCAAGACGTGGCGGAGATCATCACCAAGCGACACCGTCTGCGGGAGCAGGCCAAGGAGTCTCACGCCCGACGGGCGGCGGCGCTAGAATCAATCTAACAAAGTAGAACTAAGTCCCGGCAGTAATTGGGCTACCAATCACTCTCCTTGGATCGTCGAAGAAATGTACTGAACCTAAGATCGTTATACTTGCCCCAGCAGACAAACCAACCGTTACGCCCCCAAGGTCAAGCCAATAAGGATCATGATCCACTCCCCAGAAAGTCAAATAGGATAAAGCACCGCCGAGGAGGGCTGTCATCTCTCCAGTTGCCATAGTTGCAAATCCAGCGAAATCCTCCGTCATCAAAGGCTTACTTGTCCGAAAGAAAGTCCACGATGGGTTAGAAAGGCTCGCCCCGCGGACGCCAGCTCCAGCTCCCAATGAAGCAGATATGAATCGTCCTGGATATATGACCTGAGAGCGGACATTGAGCAAATAAAAAAGCATGATGTTAACATCTATAATCTCCCCTGCCGACCCAGAAATCCCTGCTGCAATACCCCAATCTAAGCTCGGAAAATCAATGCCGCGGCTCATAACTATTCTCCACTGTTGGCCTTAAGATTGATAAGTAATGATAGTCTCCCACACCCCCCTATCTGGGCTCTTCACTTAACCGGAGTTGCTCCACAATGTGTTCACGAAACGGCGCCAGACGTTCGCCAGACGCCTGTTTTCTTTCCCAGACGGTCCGCATGAGTCCAGAAATTGGCCAAGAAACCCATCCGCGGACCAAGAATCGAGAATACCAGCGCGAGGCACACACGTCGCCCGATTGACGCCGGTTAAGTAGAGAGCCCAGGCCAAAATGGCACTAAATTATTAGACTAATTCTGTCTCGTTCATACCCTGCTACGGTAAGAGCTCGCCCCGGTCCATGGGCCTTCCCCGACAACTGAAATGAGGCTAGACCATGCCTAATCAACTTGTCAAGCCACGAGAACAAAACCGTTCCTTCTGGGGCCGCTATATTGAGAAGATCAATGAGGGCGGCGTTACCCCCTTTTCAACCGAACCGCTGGATGGTGATTCGGGCCTTGCTCATAAATCCGGCCAAGACCCACTGCCGGGTGGTGATAGGCGAGCGGGAAAGTGGCAGGACCCGCGAAATTTCGTACCCTTGGCAGTGCTAACTAACCCGGGCTTAGAAACCATGTTCGCAGGTCCTGCTGAGACTGACTGTAATCCAGACGCGAGGCCGGTGCCAGCACGCGCGTTCGTTCGTTGGCCGGGGGTTGGGCGTAAAGCACCGCTCGCGCCTGGAGCTGGCCGAACAGCGTGAGGCGGCCGCCGCGCTCGTCGTGTCCCGCAGCACCCTGCAGGACTGGTGCAAACCGCCCCCCAGTCGCGGAGTCCTTTGCGCTGTATCTCTTTGTCATCGGCACGATAATAAAATCAGCGCGTTATATGCCTTAGGGTCACTCACAAGAGTTTTCTGGTCAGTAAGTTACTGAAGTTGCCACTGGGTGAAAGTGGGTAGCATAGGTTTTGTGGGTACAAAAGCTAAGAGTCTCGCTGCTAAGAGGGCTTAAACTTGGGGTGAAAAGAATCGATCGCAGCCCTTTCATGAAAGAATTTCAGGCGGTTGCGAACACCGTAAATGGCTCATACCCCCGCCGACTTTATTGATTATGATTCCGGCCGGGTCCCGGCTGGCATGCGGCGCGGCCGACGGTCGGGCCGCGTCGGCGCGACCCCGGACGCGACGCGTTCCCGCGAGGACCGGTGTGCCGAAAGATTATCGCACCGCCCTGGGGTGAATTTTCGCGTTCCGCCCGACGCTACCAACGTAACCCACTGATCGTTCGTTCTGCGTTGGGGTAAACGAAAGTGTCCCCTACTCAGGCGGCTTTATAATTCATAGGCTTCCCGACACCGCTACCGGCTCTTGAGAGAGACAGCACTTGGGGTCCATCAGGGCAAAACCTTTTTCGGACGCCATCACCGAAACCGCTGCCGATCGTCCCTCAGGGCTCGGATTGATAAACATTCATACGTCATGCCTATCCGGTTGTCTAAGGTAACCCCAAGGGGTAGTGATGCGGCCCAACCGTCGCGCTTACGCGTCTTCGGGCACCGGGCCTCGATCATCCCTTCGTCTCTTTCTCGGGCGTCGATGTCTAATGCGGCTCTTCCTGCGTTTCGGACGGCTCCCCCGAAATGACCAGTCGCAGGGGCGATGGCACCCGCTTGCGTGTTGTAACCGATTGCTGCATAAAGTCCATCGACTTCCATCCGCCCTTTCCTCGCGAGTGTCAGGCGCAGCCGTCCGAAACGCAGGAAGAGCCAAATAAGTAACTTCGGGCTAACTGGGCTCCTGCGTCGAAGCAACCGATCCTGCCCTCGGCAGGATCGGCTTGAGGGGGTATTCCTCGGGGGTCGGCGATGGTGGGCGCCATCATGCATAAATCCCGATCTCTCGACAGAGCGGTTACCAACAGATGAACATCGGCACGGCCCGCCCGGGGAGTCACGAGCGGGCGGCCTCGCCGTCAGTGCAGCGCGCCGAGCGCCTTACCTTTCAACTCGCGGAACTGCTCGGAGACCTGCGCCAAGCGCTGGTCCCAGACCGGGTCGGGGGTCTGTCCCTGAGGTATCCCCTCAAAAACATCAACAAAAACAGCGACAAAAATAAGTTTTCAGTTTACTCGTGTGTACATGGGCTCTTGTTGCCATCTTGTAGGGAAGGCGAACCCATCAGGAGGCCCCCATGCACACGTCCACATTATTGCACTTTTGGCTCGGTCAGTGGTTGTCATGTATCCACTCAAAGCGCTTGTTAGCACTCTTCGACATGGTGACCGCCTGCGTCGCTGGCGCCGGTTTGTCCATCACCTCGGTGGGGCGGCGCTTGGAGGGCCCGACGACGTTGAAGCACAAGATCAAGCGCGCCGACCGCTTGATCGGCAATCCTCATCTGTACGGCGAGCGCACCGCCATTTACGGCGCCCTGTGTCAGGCCACGCTGGCCCGGATACCCGAACCGCTGATTCTCATCGACTGGTCAGATATCAAGGCAGACCAATCCTTTCATTTGTTACGCGCCTCGATCGCGGTCGGCGGTCACGCCCTGACCCTCTACGAGGAAATTCACCCCAACTGCCACTACGGCAACCCCAGAGTTCAGGAGCGCTTTCTCCATACCGTGGCAAGCCTGTTGCCGCCTGGCGCAGCGCCCATCGTCATTGCCGATGCCGGCTTCAAGGTGCCCTTTTTTCGTGCTGTCGAGGCGCTTGGTTGGCGTTGGGTCGGACGCCTGCGGGGGCGCGACTACGTCCGACTGAAAATCGATTGGATCAGTGGCAAGTCTCTGTTTCATAAGGCAACGACAAAGCCTGTTCGACTCGGTATCGGCCACTGGGTCAAGAGCAACCCATTGCCTGTCCTCATGGTCTTGGTACGTTTGGCCAAGCGCGGTCGTCATCACAAAACCGCGTTCGGGAAAATCTCACGCTCACGCAAGAGTCTCAAGGCCGCTCGGAGCCAGCGCGAGCCATGGCTGCTGCTCGCCGGGATACGGCTGAGTCTACTGACGGCCAAGGCGATCGTACGTATCTATCGCCAGCGCACGCAGATAGAAGCAGGCTTCCGGGACATGAAAAGCTTGTACTTTGGTCAGGGCTTCACAGCCAATCGTTCACGCGACGCCAAGCGCATTGCCATTCTTGTTTTGATTGCCGCGCTAGCGGCGTTCCTGCTCTTTATGATCGGTGCAACGGCCGAGCGAATGAACCTCGAACGTGGCATGCATGCGAGCAGTTCCAAGCGTCGTGTCTACTCCCTGTCGTTTCTTGCCTCGATCATTCTGAACATCACGAAAGCGGAGATTGATCCATGCGAATTCCTCGCGCCGGAAGAATTGGTCGCCCAGTTCCACCAGGCGCTATTGCTGGATTCATAAACGTAGGAGAAATTCGTGGGGATACCTCAGGGTCTGTCCCTCAATCGCCTTAAAATAGATCTGCATGTAGGCATAAATCGCCAGGGGCTCGATCAGGGCCATCTTGACCGACCAAGCGAGAACGAAGGCGGTAACGAAGGCCCAGAAGCCGAGTTTGCCGGGGATCAAGGCCATGATCGCGAAGCTGGGTCCCAGCATCAGCAGGAAGATCAGCAGAGTCAGCAGCGCGGTGAAGAGCCAGAGCCAGACCGCGTTCTTGATCATCAGCTTGTAGTTCTGGGCATAGAGGACCAGGGCTTGGCGGCCGGTCTCCCAGGGGTTCGTGGACGCATCGCGGATGATCTTGGCGAGGATGATCTCGTCGACATAGCTCAGCGACATCCGCACAATGCCGTTGAGGACCTTGACCAGACTGTCCAGGCCGGGGACCGGCAGCAGCGTCGAGACGCCCTCGACCACGCCACCGATCATCCGCAGTACTCCCTTGATGAGCTGATCTAGCGCGAACAGCACCGTGGACTCCGTGAACCGCTCCTTGACGATGCCGATGGCATACTCGATCTGGCTGCGGCCGTCCGGCAGCACCTGGCCCTCGTAAAGTCGAACCAACACCGCGACATGGCCGGCCTTGACCAGATAGAGGATGGTCTCGCGCAGCCAGTAAAGCAGGCCCGAGGCACCAGCAAAACCGATCAGGGCGCCGAAAAAGGCCCCGCCCCCCGCCCCCTTGCCAAACGCGGTGACGCCATAGCCCAGCGCGCCGCCGACGCCGGTGCTCAGGATGTAGAGTATCGAGATGCCGAAATAGACCAGCATCCGGGCAATGACGAAGGGCGCGGTGCGGCGCATCGCGTCGAATGCGCCGGATAGGTTGAAGTCCCACATGGCTCAGTGTCTCCGCAGCATCCCCATGGATAAGTTGAAAAAATGACGCGTGTCCTACTCAAGGTAGACAACACGCATTGTAAAGCTTTTTCTCCTTGAGGGGGTCGGGCGAGGTCGTCGCACCCCACCATACTTAAATCCCGATCTTCTCCACCTCGTGGGGTCTGACAATCATTGGAAAGCTATCCATAATCGTTCCAATGATTGTCAGACCCCGAGTTCTGAGGGCGTTCGGCAACGAGCGCCCGCTGCCCCGCTGCCCCGCTGCCCCACGGGGCCGTTTAGGGGCACACAGGCGTCCTGCCTGCTTCCTGGTGATAAGAAATTACACGTATCCCGGGCAGAACCCAAGAGGGTGGAGAAGATCATCCCGGCCTACCAAATTTGCAGCCCATGGGTACCGATCAATTTCCGATTGAGCGTGATCCACAGTTCCGCCTGATCCGGACGCACGCTCGCGAAATAGTCCGTGTCCGCGGCGAGGCCCACGCCATCGAGGCTGACCTGGACGGGCGGCGTCGCCTTGGTGTAACCGTGGACCACGATGATCGGCGTATCCAGGGCGACGGTGGCCGTGGTCGGCACGGCGAATGTCAGGTTGACGGCATTGGCCGCGGCATCGACCTCCCAGGTCCCGTAGATCGGGCTATAGCCGGCCGGACTGTAGGGCTTCGTATCGGTGCGGCCGACGCCCGCGATGCCCTGGGTCCTGACCGTGCCCAAGGTCGCGGTCAGGCGGGTCAGGTTGATGGTTTCGGCCTGTTTGGCGACGGTCTGGGTCGGATTGGCCGAATGGGGATCAAGGACCACATAGACACTGTAGCTGACCTTGGGATAGCCGCTCACCGCGTAGCCGTTGCTGTTGGTAAAGGCGCTATTGCCTAAAGACCCCCAATCCGCCCCCCAGGCCAGGCGCTTGTTGCTGGTGGTTTGCGCCGCGCTCGCGACCGAGTATTGGACGAGTTGGTAGGCCCAGTCGCTGCTGCACGGCAGTTTGTGGTTGTAGCCGGGGCCGGCCCCTTGGTCGTTCAGGCAGAGCTTCCCCATGGTCGCGCTGGTCTTACCCCGCCACACCGGTGCCTGATAGTTGTTGTAGCCGCCGGCATTCTGCCGGGCGACGATCTGGGTGCCCGCCAGGCCCATTTGCGCATCGACGGCGGCGGCCCAGAGCGCATCATAGGGGGCGCCCGTATTGAGTTGCGAGTAGTCCCAGTCATTGTTCATCGTGAACGGACTGCCAAGCGTGGTGAACCTGTAGCGGTCGCCCCAGGCCACCCCGGCGACCAGGTTCGCACCGGTGCCGCCCTCGATATTCATGTCCCCGTAAGGCGCGCGAAAGTCGGAGTCGACGGCATGGTCAGGGGCGGCGGACAGATCGAACGTCACTGACCACACCGGGGAATTGCGCCCGGTGGCGAACATCCAGTGGATGCGCACCGGCATGTTGTAGACGGTGACATACTGGCGGTTGGGATCAGCGGCCCCGGTCAGCCAGGTCCAGGGGTCGATGGAATGGTTGATGAGGGCCGCCGCGGTCAGGCCATAGCGGACGTAGTTGAGGCTGTACTCGTGGATGGCGTGGTGGTTGCCGGTGAATAACTTCCTGAAGGTGGCCGCGTTGCCCGAGCCAAGCGGCGAATCGTCGGCGCCATAGGCGTTGGCGAAGGAGGGGTTACTCAGATGGGCAACGACATACCCGAAGCCGGCCGCACCGTTGGCGGCGGGATTGACGGTGCGCGTCGTCCCGTTCGGGAGCGTGTAAGTGAATTGCTTGGCGTTACCGCCTTTGCTCGTGTCGTTGCGGGCTAGGGCCGCGTTACGCACACGGCAGGCGGCGTCAGACCAGGTGTACTGGTCGTTGAGGAAGCCGTTGATACTCTTGCCGGCGCCGGCGATGCCCGAATCCACGACCACGGGGCGGCAGGCGCCCGCGGCCACGGCGGCGACCAGGGCGAGGTTGTCGAGGTTGAAGGTGATGCCGCCGCCGCCCAGCCCGTCTTGCAGGTTCAGACGGGTCATGGCGGTCAAACTGCCGGTCAGTGCGCCGATCGGAATGCTGACGCTCGACCAGGTGTTGGCGGCGAGCGCCGGGGAGGCATAGCCGCCCAGGGTGACGGCCGGTCCCAGGGTGTTACCGTCCTGCAGGGCAAAGACGAGTGCCGCGACCTTCGCGACGTTGGTGGCCGCGCCGGGATTCACATCAAAGGTGATGGCCGACAGCGACCCCAGGCCGACGGCGCCGGCGTCGCGGTTCAGACTGAAGGCGCCCCAGGCACCGGTGATCGCGACCCGCGCCGAGGCGGTGCCGGACTTCTTGACAACGGTGTCGTTGGTGACAGCGGTACTCCAGCTCCAGTTGGCCCAGCCGCCGGCAATGTCGTCGAGATAGGCATACTCCGTGGCGGCCGACACATTCGTCGCCAAGGCCGCGAGCAGCGCGGCGGCGAGCCGGGATAGGGGTCTAGGGGCAGGCATGCGCATCGTCTTCTCCCGTTAGATTGAGCCTTGGCCTTCACGGAACACCGCCGTCACGTTCGAGACAATAGTTACTATAGCTCATCTCAGTGGGTAGGCTGGAACATTTCGGCCCCTCCCCAGGCCAGCACTGGCGTAGCGTCAATTCGCACGATGTCCTCTCGAAAACCAGCGTTTGCGAAAGGACCGCCGTGCGGCGAATGCTCGCCCGGCTTTATCGTGCTGAAATTTCCGTTTCGTGAGCTAAAAGTGGCCCCATGCACGCTGCGCTGGGCGAAGAGTTCGGCTGTGGCTACGTCTTGCCCGCCCTGCAAACGCGGCACGGATGGTGCCTCTCGAGCCTGATCCTGGGCGCGGTATGGGGGCTGTGGCACCTGCCGTTTTTTTCATTACCGACACGACGACTACAGCCGCTAAAGATGGGCAATCAAGATCAAGGTCGGCGCCCGCTCCCACAGCACCGCCATGGTCTCGCGCAGGGTCCGCGGGTCCAAGGAGGAAACACTCTCGTCCAAGATGATGATCTGTGCCCCCTGCAACAGGGCGCGGGCGATATAGATGCGCTCGCGCTCACCGTGACTGAGTTGCCAACCGGTTTCACCCACCTGCTGCATCAGCCCGCCCGGCATCCGCTCCAGTAGCGGCCCGAGACCCAGGGCGCGACACAGACCCTGCGCCTCCTCCAGGTCCGCCGCGGAGGGCGGCCAGGCACGCCCCAGCAATAGGTTAAAGGCCAGGGTCCCCATCAGAATGTGATTCTCATGGAACTGCGGCACCAGGGCGATGCGTCGCCGCCAGAGTTGTTCGCCCAGGCTGGCCCGATCCAGGCCACCCAGCAGGCAGAGCCCGGCCTGCGCCTGCCGCTGCCCGGCAAGGATGGCCGCCAGGGTGGACTTGCCGCTGCCCGAGGCGCCTTGCAGCAGCAACCGTTCGCCCGCGTCGACCGCCAAGCTCGCCCCACGCAGCACCGGCTCGGTGCGGCCGGCATGGCGATAGACGAGATTGCGCGCCGCGATGCCGGGCGGCGCTGAGTCGGCCGCGGCCGACGCCTGAGGATCGCCCAGACTCTGCGGCCGAGTGGCCGCCTGCCAGAAGAGACGAACCTGCCCGAATGCAACCCAGGCGCCCAGCAGTTGCTCCAGTCCGTCGGCCAGATGACGCAGCGCCAGATAGGCCACCAGCACGCCGCCCAGGGCCACGGCCAGGGGCGCAGCACTCGCCCCAGCGCCGGCCGCAAAGGCCGGAACCAGGGCGGCGATCCCGATCAGAAAGCCACCCCGCGGCAAGAGGGTCTTCAGCAACAGCGCCGCGCGGTCGCGTGAGCGACACACCCGGTAATAGCCCGCCAGGGCCGCATCCTCACGGCGGTTCCACTGGTCCTTGGGCTCCTGGACCGCGCGGGTACGGTGGCCCACCATGGTGTCAACCAGGGCGTCGGTCAGGAGCAGGCGAGTCTCGGTCCAGCGGCGCTGGCAACGCAGATAATGGGCGGCGAAACCCGCGCCGACCAGCGCCCAGGCCGCCAGCGCCAACAGCGGTCCAGGCACCGGGGAAAGTGCGAGCAGCCCCCCCGCCAGGCCCAGTTCCACCAATCCAGTTAGTCCCAAAAACCCGCCGGACACGGCCATTTGCTCCAACAGATCGGCCTCCAGGATACAACCCAGGAGGCGGCCGATGCCTAGGTGGCGGACCTCGTCCGGGTCGAGTCGCAAGGCCCCGGCGAGCAGGCGGCGCTTCAGCACGGCCCCGCCGCGGATCGCGAACAGACCGCTGGCGCGTGAGGCTAACAGGTGTAAGGGCAGCAGGGTCAGGAGTAATAGCGCCCAGGCTTGCAGCCAGCCGAGGTCGAGGTGCCCCGAGAATACGCCCTCCCCCAGCAGCCACCAGGACCCCAGCCAGAGCAGAAAGCCGAGGGCGTGGGCGCCGAGCAGCGTGCCTAAGAGCCCGCTGACCCGGAATTCCCCGGCCTGCCAACCCAGCGGGGCGCCGCTCGCGGGGCGTACGAGCCAGCCCGCCCGGACGCGCCGCTGGGCCAGCAGCCCATCCCGCAAGGCCGCGCTGGACTTTGCGCCCCGGCGACCCGTCAGCTCGGCTATATTGGTCAAGGCGGCGAGATCGGCGGCCAATTCAGCGCACAGTGGGGCGCAGAGGCGCTGCCGGACCGACTCCAGCGGCAACGCGCGGGGCACCTGTTGCTGGTCGAGGACTTGCAGGTCCTTACCGCGTCGCCGCAGGACCGGCAGAAAACGGCCATCGGGCAGGGCCAACACCGCGGGAGCGCAGCGCTCCAGCAGCCTTGGCATCCCGGCGTAATCGGTCTCCACCGGCTCGGCCTCGAGACCGAGTTGGGCGGCGATGCGGGCGAGCTGGCCATCCTCGCCGTCGCCCGGCCGGCCACTGCCGGAGCGCCCCGGATCGGTCCAGGCATCGGCCCAGCCGCGCGCCTGACCCAGGGCCGCGACCGCCTCGCCGAGGCGCTCCGCTGGCCAGGCCAAGGCCGCCGGGTCAGGCGCGGAACTCACGCGGTCCGGGCGGCGCGCGCCGCCTCCCAGTGCGCACGGCAGATCAGGGTATGCGGATGATCGGGGCCGGCGGCCTGTTCCAGAATATCCAGCGCCCGGCGGAACAGCGCCTCGGTCTGCGCCGCCTTACCGATGGCAGGATAGAGCATACCGAGATTGTTGAGACAGATGGCGGTCTGAGGATGTTCAGTGCCCAGGCAGCGTTCGCGGATCTGGATGGCTCGCAGATACAGCGCCTCGGCCTCTGCTAACCGGCCCCGCGCCTCGGCGATGGCGGCCAGATTATTGAGCCCCAGGGCCACCTCGGGGTGCTCGGTGCCGTGGCGGGCGACATGGATCGCGAGCGACTGGCGGTACAGGGCCTCCGCCTCATCGTAACGGCCCTGCCCATCAAGGATGGCGGCCAGGGTGCCGCGCGTCACCGCCAGTAGCGGATGGTCATCCGGATAGAGGGCTTCCTGCAAGGCAAGCGCCCGCCGACACCGCGGCTCCGCCTCATCGAAGCACCCGCGGGCATGGTCCAGCCCGGCCAAGTTATAAGAGATGGTCGCGAGCGCCGCGTGATCAGGCCCATAGCGACCCTCCAGGATGCCATGCGCCCGGCCATAGACCGTTTCGGCATCCGCGTAGCGACCCCAGTATTTATAGAGCACGCCCAGGTCATTGAGGCTGTCGGCGGTCTGCTCGGCATCCGGGCCAAAGTGCTGTTCCATCAGGGCCAGGCCTCGCAGCAAGGAGGTTTCCGCCTCGGCATAGCGGCCCAGGGCGCGCCGCGCCGCGCCCTGCTGACTCAGTGCCTGACGGCGGATGCCCTGACACAGGGCCAGGGTGTCCGCATCGGTATCGGCGACCAGTGCTTCCTGGGCGAAGAGCCCGTCCATAATCGCCGCGGCCCGTCCGGCCAATGACTCTGACTCGCCATAATCGCCCAGCTCATAATGGACGGCGGCCAGATTGTTAAGCACGTTCGCCACATCGGGCTGCTCGGTGCCGCCCGTCGCCGCAAACAACTCCAGGGCGCGTCGGTACAGGGCCAGGGTTTCACCATCGCAACGCCCTTGCCCGGCCAGATAATCGCCCAGGTCGTTCAGCGCGGCGGCGAGGTCGTCGGCCGCCTGCGACTCGCTTTCGAGCGCATTGATACGTTCACGCAACTGGAGTTCGGTCTCGTGCATGGTGTTATCGTTCCGTGGTCAGCGTCTTCAGGTCTGACGGCAGATCATCCCGGATGCGCACACAAAAAAACCGATCTAGCCGGGGGCAGGATCGGTTCTTTCGGCGTGGGGCGCTGGTTAGGCGCGGATGGTGTCGCAGCGGTTGACGGTCAACGCGCCGGCCTTGACGTTGCTCTTGACTTGCATGGCAATAGCTCCAAACGAATGGCAGTCTCAGTGGGGTTTACCTGAGGAGAACATCCTCCAAGTACGACTAAATATAGAGAAGAGAAAAACCAAATACAATCGGGCAAGGCCAGAATGGCGCTAAGTTAAGCCGCGCTCCTTTCTCAATCAGTCGGTTACCGTTGCGATTTTTTGCCAGAAAGCGGCGTATTCAGCGCTGTTTCTTGGGGTGGCCGTTCTTGCGAACCTCCTCCTGCGCGATCCGCCGGGGCTT
>CAILVI010000336.1 GCA_903837595.1 uncultured Thiodictyon sp. | reverse complement strand
TGCCCCCCGGCCGCGACGGGTAACGCAAGGGCTATTGGCCGGAATGATGATCAAGGCCACTGGTCACTTCTCTAGCCCCGCGGCTACGTCACCAACGCGCCCCCCCCAGTCAGTCAGCCAGGACACCAGGTCAGCCGCCGCCAGTGGTTTCGCATATAGATAGCCTTGCACTTCGTCGCAACCCATGCTCTTTAAGTGCTGTGCCACGGCGGCATCTTCCACACCTTCGGCAATCGTGCGCAGGTTCAGGCTACGGGCAAGCTGAATGATGGCGAATACGATGGTCCGGTCTTCTTCGTCGTCCCGGAAGTTTTCGACGAAGGAGCGGTCGATCTTGAGCTTGTCCACCCTGAACCGCTTCAGATAGGCCAGGCTTGAATAACCGGTGCCGAAGTCGTCGATCGACAATTGAATGCCGCGGGACTTCCAGCACGCCAGGGTATTAAGAATGTAATCCTGCGGCTGCAGCAGGATGGACTCGGTCAGTTCGAGCTCCAGGAAAGCCGCGTCGAGGCCACTTTCATCCAAGGCCGCGAGTACATCCGCGCCAACCCGGCCCTCGCGGAACTGGACGGCGGACAGATTCACGGCCATGACCAGTCCGGGCCAGCCCGCCGCGTGCCAGGCCGCGGCCTGGCGGCAGGCCTCCCTCAAAACCCAGCGACCGATGGGAGCGATCAGGCCGCTCTCCTCCGCCACGTTGATAAAGGCGTCGGGCATGGTGAGTTGTGCGCCTGGCCGACGCCAGCGCAGCAAGGCCTCGACACCGACGACGCGACCGCTGTTCAGATCCACCTGCGGTTGGTAATGCAACTCAAACTCCCGGCGCTCCACGGCGCAGCGCAAGGCCTCGCGGGTCTCAACGAAGCGCCGCAACTCCGCGTTCATCTGCGCTTCAAAGAAGCGGTAGCCGCTATTGCCCGCCCTCTTGGCCTCATTGAGCGCGATGTGGGCATTGCGCAACATGCCCTCGGCGGTATCGGCGTCCTCCGGATAGATCACCACGCCGATGGAGGCAGAGCCAAAGAGTTGCCGGCCATCCAGGTCGAAGGGCGCGGCAAGTCCCGCCAGGATGTCCTCGCAGACCTTGGCCGCCTGCGCCACCGGATGCTCAGCGCGCAGATTCGGCAGCACCATCAGGAACTCGTCCCCCGACAGGCGGCAGAGGGTGTCTTCGGGGCGCAGGCGCTCACGCAGACGCAGGGCCACGCTCTTGAGCAGCAGGTCGCCGACGCTAAAGCCATGGGTGGCATTGACATATTTGAACTTGTCCAGATCCAGATAGAGCACCGCCAGCATGGTCTGGTGCCGACTGGCCGCGCTGAGACCGTGCTCCAAGCGGTCCTGCCCCAGGCGTCGATTCGGCAGGCCGGTCAGGCTGTCATACGATGCCAGGAATTCCATCCGTTCGTGCGCCCGCCGCTGTTGGGTGATGTCATAATTGATCAGCGATCGCGCAAAGGTCAACGCTGCCATAATGAAGGCGGCCAGCACGGCGCTCATCATCATGGCCTGCTGTTGCCATTGGGCGGTCACATAGGACATGGGGCTACCGACCTGGATCAGGAATCCGTACTTTGCATTGCGACGGTAGCAATACAAGCGACGGACCCCGTCCAGAGCACCATAGCCGGTGTCGAACATGCCCTGCTGCTGGTTGCGGCTGAAGGCCTGCGCGAATGCGGGAGACGTTGCTTTCTCGCCGATCGGCAAGGGCGTGGAGCTGTTGAACGCACGGCGCGCCACCAACCGCATATCCTGGTCGAGCAAGGCAATGACGCTATTGGGCGACATTCTGATCTGGTCGAACGTCCTGACGATTTCGTCGACAAAGATCGAGGCGTAGACCAGGCCACCGAAAGCACCGTCCGGCTGGTGGATGCGGCGCGCCATCAACCACATCCATCGTTGTGAGATCGCCCCGACGAGGGGTTCGGCGATGACCATACCCAGCGCGGGATCGTCTCGCAAACGCTTGAAATAGTCGCGCTGGCCCAGGCTCACGCGGGCCTTGATCATCGTTACGGCCACCCCTGCTATGCCGCTACCGGCAGGAGCGCGGGCGGTCTGGGTGGGCGCGGTCGTCGGCGCGCCGGTGACGCGGGCAACGGCATGCGCTGGAGCACCTGCGCGAACAGCGTTTCGTGG
>CAILVI010000335.1 GCA_903837595.1 uncultured Thiodictyon sp. | reverse complement strand
GGCCCCCCGGCCGCGACGGGTTACCGCGTTGACAGCGCGAGTCCTAGTAGCGGTAATGATCCGGCTTATAAGGCCCATCCACCGACACGCCGATATAGTCCGCCTGGGTCTTGCTCAGGGTGGTCAGATGGGCGCCAATCTTGCCGATGTGCAACCGCGCGACCTCTTCATCCAGGCTCTTGGGCAGGATGTAGACCCCGACCGGATACTTGGCGGTGTCGGCATAGAGCTCGATCTGGGCCAGCACCTGGTTGGTGAAGCTGGCGGACATCACGAAGCTCGGGTGGCCGGTGGCGCAGCCCAGATTCACCAGGCGCCCCTGGGCCAGCAGGATGATGCGCTTGCCGTCCGGGAAGATGATGTGATCGACCTGGGGCTTGATCTCTTCCCACTGGTACTTGCTGATGCCGGCGACGTCGATCTCATTGTCGAAGTGACCGATATTGCAGACGATGGCCTGGTCCTTCATGGCGGCCATGTGGTCGTGGGTGATGATCCCCAGGTTCCCGGTGGCGGTGACGAAGATGTCCGCCAGCGGGGCGGCCTCTTCCATGGTCACGACGCGGAAGCCTTCCATCGCCGCCTGCAGGGCGCAGATCGGATCGATCTCGGAGACCCACACGGTGGCGCCCAGGCCGCGCAGTGACTGGGCGCAGCCCTTACCCACATCGCCATAGCCGCAGACCATGCCGATCTTGCCGGCGATCATGACGTCGGTAGCGCGCTTGATGCCGTCCACCAATGACTCGCGGCAGCCATAGAGGTTGTCGAACTTGGACTTGGTGACCGAGTCGTTCACGTTCATGCCGGGGAACAGCAGGGTGCCGGCATTGGCCATCTCATAGAGACGATGCACGCCGGTGGTGGTCTCCTCGGTGACACCCTTGATGGCCGCCGCGGCCTTGTGCCAATGCTCCGGATCGCGCTCGAAGGTGCGGGCCAAAAGGCCAAGGATGGCGGTCCATTCCTCGTTATCGTCCGCCGTGGGGGCGGGGACCTTGCCGGCCTTCTCGTATTCCACACCCTTGTGGACCAGCAGCGTCGCGTCGCCGCCGTCGTCCAGGATCATGTTGGGGCCGGCACCGTCCGGCCAGTTCAGCACCTGCTCGGTGCACCACCAGTATTCTTCCAGCGTCTCACCCTTCCAGGCATAGACCGGGATGCCGGCGGCGGCGATGGCGGCCGCAGCGTGGTCCTGCGTGGAGAAGATGTTGCAGGAGGCCCAGCGGACCTGGGCACCCAGTTCGACCAGGGTCTCGATCAGGACCGCGGTCTGGATGGTCATGTGCAGGCTGCCGGTGACCCGGGCGCCGGCCAGCGGCTTGGTCTTGCCGAACTTCTGGCGCAGGGCCATCAGGCCCGGCATCTCGGTCTCGGCAATGCGCATTTCCTTGCGGCCCCAGGCGGCCAGGGACATATCCGCTACTTTGTAATCGGTGAACTCACTCATGGGTTTAGCTCCGGAGTTAAACGTGAGTGAGCGCCGTTGTGAGGTCGACCCGCCGCCGAGCCTGGCCTGACACCCCGGTTGGGGGGCTTCAGGTCGCAACGCTCCTCGGTAGCGAGGTTTTTTGGTGATTTCGGAAAGTTACCGACCGCCGACTGTACGTGCGGCCGTAGGTGCGACTTAAGTCGCACCTACAGTCGCACCTACATCTTCAGACGCGGGCCTTCTGCTCTTAGAGCCCGGCGGCCGCGCGCAAGGCCTCGGCCTTGTCGGTGCGCTCCCAGGTAAAGCCCGGCTCATCACGCCCGAAGTGCCCGTACGCAGCGGTGTCGCGGTACTTGATCAGGTCCTTGTTGCCCAGGTCGAGCATACGCAGGATGCCGTAGGGGCGCAGATCAAAGTGCTCGTGGATCAGCTCGATGATCCGGTGCTCGCTGACATTGGCGGTGCCGAAGGTGTCGATCGAGACCGAGGTCGGCTCGGCCACGCCGATGGCGTAGGAGACCTGGATCTCCAGTTTGTCCGCCAGGCCGGCGGCCACCAGATTCTTGGCCACATAGCGCCCGGCATAGGCAGCGGAGCGGTCGACCTTGGACGGGTCCTTGCCGGAGAAGGCGCCGCCGCCGTGACGGGCCATGCCGCCGTAGGTGTCGACGATGATCTTGCGCCCGGTCAGCCCGCAGTCACCCACGGGGCCACCGACCACGAACTTGCCGGTCGGATTGATGTGATACTTGGTCTCGGCCTTGAGCCAACCGGTATCGCCCAGCACCGGCTTGATGATCTCCTCCATCACCGCCTCCTGCAGCGTGGCCAGGCTGACGTCCGGGCTGTGCTGGGTAGACAGCACCACGGCCTGGATCGCCACCGGCTTGCCGTCCGCGTAGCGGATGGTGATCTGCGACTTGGCATCCGGGCGCAGCCACGGCAGGGTGCCGTTCTTGCGCACCTCGGCCTGCCGCTTGCACAGGCGGTGGGCGTAGTCGATCGGCGCCGGCATCAGCAGATCCGTCTCATTGGTGGCATAGCCGAACATGAGCCCCTGGTCGCCCGCCCCCTGGGCTTCCTCGGTCTCGCGGTCCACGCCCTGATTGATGTCGCGGGACTGCTCGCCCAAGGCCACCAGCACGCCGCAGGTGTGGCCGTCGAAGCCCACTTCCGAGTTGTCGTAGCCGATGCCGTTGACCGTCTCGCGCACGACCCGCTCGTAGTCGATCTTCAGATCGGCGTTGGTCAGGGTGATCTCACCGGCAAGCATCACGAAACCGGTCTTGACCAGGGTCTCGCAGGCGACCCGCGCCTTGCTGTGGTTGGGGTCGCGGCGGTAGATTTCGTCCAACACGGCATCGGAGATCTGGTCCGCCATCTTGTCCGGATGGCCCTCGGAAACTGACTCGGAGGTGAAGATGTAGTCTTTGTTCATGACCTTAAAACTGCAGGTTGGCGACTGGGGTTGGGAAACCTAGCCGCTAAGGATAACGATTCGGCGCCCGAGATCCTAGCCCCCCAAGCGACATACAACCATGCGGCCGACAGGAACCGTCAGGCCGGTGCCTGATTTCGGCCCTGGCCCGACCATCAAGTCCACGTCGCGACGCAGTTAATTGTGGTTTAATCTGCGGTCGGCAGTTCGCAAGAATGACTCTCGGGCCAAGGCGGAGCGACATGACCGGAGCACTCCTGGAAAGCGGCACCCTCACCGAGTTCGAACCGCTCGGGACCGGCGGCGAGACCCTGTTCGGCGCGGCCCCTGAACTGCGGGCCGCCATCGAACGGCGACTCGGGGCCGAGGTCGCCGCCTGCTTTGCCGTACCGCAGCAAAATGCTTACGGCGACACGCTCGATTGGTACGCCCCCGAACGCGGACCAGTCACCCCCTGGGCAACGCTGTCCGATGCACAGCGAGCCGCCGTTCTGGAGCACATTGAGGCGTTGCGCAGGCAGGTGCTCGGGCTGAGCCGGGCGTTGGTGGGCGAAAGCCGGCACGACGTGCGCAACTTCGGGCGGCTGCTGGAACACGCGGCGACTGTCCCCGACGAATCCCATCTCTTTCTTGTCGGCCAGCGGCCGGTGCTGGCGTTCTGGGGCTTTCGTCGACGCGGCAGGAACTCGAACACCTTGGTACCGGTCGGAGCGAAACCGATCGGGCGCGAACACGCCGATGACAAGGGCACAATAGCGTTTGCCCCGCCGCCTCCCCCGGGCACCCCCAAGCGACCCGGTGCCGCGCACCGCCGTTGGTGGTGGTTGCTCGCCGCCGTGCTCGGCCTGACGCTGATCGCCGGCCTGCTCTGGCGCATCCTGGTCCCCTCGTGTTGCGCCCCGCCGCCGTCACTCGCCGGACCGCCCACCCCGCACCGCCCGGCAGCAACGACCGAAGCGCCGCCCGAGCCATTGGTGTTGCCCCCGGCGGCCATCGCGAGCGGCTCCACCGACTTCCTGACCGGTCGCTGGCAGGCGAGCAGCGATGCACTGGTCGACTCCGACAGCCGGCTACCACTGACGCTCGCCTATGAGCTCGACCGGGGTGCCGGCACGGTGACGGTCACCGAGCAGTCGGGCAGCGTCTGCCGGGCATCCGTCGCGGCGGCGTTCACTGGCGAAACCCTGACCTTCACCCCCCGCGGGGAGATCCGTTGCCCGAATCGCGCGACCTTTTACGGCGTCACCGTCACCTGCCGCCCCAGTACCGAGCAGCGCGCCGTCTGCACCGGACGCTTCCCCGACGGCAAGGCCTTCCATGTCGCACTCGGCAGAACCCCATAGGGCAGAACAGGAAACCACTCCGGACCGAAGATCATGCTTGCAAGACTGGAACGATTCGAGGAACAGGTCACGCTGATCATGAGCAGCGGCGTGCAGTTTCTGGACTTTGGCCTGACCCTGACGCGCAACCGTGAGATCGGCCAGTTCATTGCCCACGAGACTGAGACCGGGGCCGGACTATTACGCCTGGTGCCGGACCAACGCGGCACCCTGCAACGTCCCGATAATGACCAGAGCGCAAAAGCGCAACTGCAGGTCGCACTCGATGAGTCGCTGCGGCTATTCGACGGCGTCTGGCTACCGGTGCCCCTGTTGCGCCTGAATCCGCCCTATCGCTATGCCAACGGCCCCGAGACCTGGGCGCGCGCCCGCTTGATCGCGCTCGCCCCGCCGGAACAAGATCGCCAGGGTCATACCCATCGGCTCACCCTGGCCATCGACACCACGGTCTTCGAGGATGATCCCGAGCGCCGTTACCTGGCGCCCATCCAGCCGGATGTTCAGGCCGGCGCAACCTTCGAGTTGGCGCACGCCTCCCAACACATCAACTGGTTCCCGGCCCTGCCCTGGGTCGATGGCTGGCTGCGCGAGTGCCTGGACGAAGCGGCGGCAACCCTATTGCATCTGGCGCCCAATGATCTGGAGCAGGCGAAGAAGACGCTGGTTCACCAGGCGCACTATCTGAATCTGCTGGCATTCATCGCCGAGAACATACAGGCACCCAAGGTCAAGCTCGCGAGCAATCGCCGCGACGACATGACCACCCCGCTCAACGTCGACATGGTCCTGGACATCGGCAACTCCCGCTCCTTCGGCATCCTGGTCGAACATCACCCCAAGGAGCCGGACGGCTTGAAGTGGCGCTACGAATTGGAGCTGCGCGACCTCTCGCGCAGTGAGCAGACCTATCGCGAGCCCTTCGAGAGCCGCGTGGAGCTGGCCCAACCACTCTTCGGCAAGGAAAATTGGGCCGCCCGCAGTGGGCGCAGCGCGGCCTTCCAGTGGCCCACCATCGGCCGCGTCGGACCCGAGGCGGCCCGACTCGCGGGAGCGCGCCGCGGCACCGGGGGGGCGACCGGGATCTCCAGCCCCAAGCGCTATCTGTGGGATACGGAGCGCTTTCCCACGGGCTGGCGTTTCAACAGCGCCTTCGGACGCGCGGCGCTCGAACCGAAGGCCGTCGCGGCGCCCATCTCCATGTTGGTCAACGAGGAAGGGCGGGCGCTCTTCGATCTGCCGCAAGCGGAGCGCATCCCCGTCTTCAAGCCGCACTATTCCCGTAGCGCCATGATGACCTTCATGCTGGCCGAGGTGCTCGCCCAGGCCCTGCGCCAGATCAACAGCGCCGACCAGCGGCTGCGCATGGAATATTCGGACCTGCCGCGCCATCTGCGCTCGATCATCCTGACCATTCCACCCTCCATGCCCAAGCAGGAGCGCGACATCTTCGAGAACCGCGCCCGCGAGGCCGTCGGCATCGTCTGGAAGGCCCTGCGCTGGCACCCGGAGGATGACCCGATCGAGGGCGAGGGCGCGCAAAGCGCCTGGCCGCCGTTGCCGGAAATCAAAGTGGGTTGGGACGAGGCGACCTGCGGTCAGGTCGTCTACCTGTACAACGAGACCCAGAACAACTATGGCGGCCGGACCACCGAATTCTTCCTGCGCGCCGCGCGCCGGCGCGGCCCGGACCACGGCCGACGGCTGCGGGTCGCCACGGTGGATATCGGCGGCGGCACCACCGATCTGGTGATCAACGACTACCTCTACGACCCGACCGGCGGCGGACAGAATGCCTATCTGATTCCCGAGCAACGCTTTCGCGACGGCTTCAGGATTGCCGGCGACGACCTGGTACTCCAACTCATTCGCACCCTGCTGATGCCGGCCTTCGAGCGGGCACTGAAGGCCATCGGCATCCAGGACTACAAGCCACTGCTGGCGCGCCTGATGGGGGCTGAGCATCTGGACGTGCGCGACCGTGTCCTGCGCCAGCAACTCGCCGTGCAATTGCTCTATCCCGCCGGTCTGGCGCTGCTCGGGCTCTGTGAGCGCTACGACCCCCTCGACCCCGTGCGCGGCGCCGACGTGCGGACCTTAACGCTCGGCGAACTGGTGACGCAGGGCGGCGGCGGGGCGCCCTCGCCGGCGGTGAGCGGATTCATCCAGGACCTGGTGTCTGCTCAGGCCGGCACGCCGGGGGCGGCCTTCGATCCATTGGCGGTCCGCGTCGACGTCGATCTGGCCGGTGTGCACCGGCTGTTCATGAGCGATCAGTTCGAACTGGGCGAGCCCATCCGCTCACTGTGCGAGGTCATCGACCGCTACGACTGCGACGTGCTGCTGCTGACCGGGCGGCCATCGCGGCTGCCGGGCATTCAATCACTGTTCCGCTCCCTGCTGCCGCTGCCACCGGATCGGATCATCCCGCTGCACCATTACCACACGGGCAGTTGGTATCCATTCAATCGGCGTGGCATGATCGAAGACCCCAAGACGACCGCCGCAGTCGGGGCCATGCTGTGTCTGCTGGGCCAAGGCCGGCTGACCAACTTCTTCCTGCATTCGGCGGCCTTCCACCCCTACTCTACCGTCCGCCACCTCGGCATCATGGACAACAACATGGTCATCAGGGCCCAGGACCTGCTCTATTCGGACCTGCGACTGGACCAGGACGACTATGAATTGCCGCAACGCCCCTTCCAGGTCCTGGGGCTCACCCGGATCGGTTACCGGCAGATCGCGGTGGAGCGCTGGGCGGCCTCGCCGCTGTACCTGGTGGAGGTCGATCAGGAGCAGGGTGGCCCGATCATTGCGCAAGGCAAGAAACTGCTGGTGTGGCTGGAGCGCTGCCCAGGCCCCGGCCGGGAAGAGTACCTGTGTGTCTCACGGGTCGAGGTGGAAGGGGGCCATGCGCTGAGCCGAGACGCCGTCCATCTCCAGCTCAATACGCTGACGACCGTCGGGCTGAACGACGACAATTACTGGCTGGACAGCGGCAGTATCTACCTACCCACAGCATAGGGGAGTGCCATGCAACGATGCCTCCAGATTCGTGATGCCTGCGGCGGCGCCATCGCGTGGGTCGAGGCGAACCGCGGCCAATCGCCGCGGCTCGACCAGGAATCGGCCGCCCTGACGCTGCACCTGCGCCGGGCCCGCAACCAGGCGCGCGCACTGGCGCGCACCGCCGACCGCCCCTTCGCCGTCGGCCTCTTCGGTCTGTCACAGTCCGGCAAGTCCTATTTGCTCTCCGCGGTCGCGGCAAACCCATCGGGTCGACTCGATCTCGCCGTTGGCGATGACACCCTGGACTTTCTCACCCATGTCAATCCGCCCGGCGGCGGCAAGGAGGCCACCGGGCTCGTCACCCGGCTGACCCGGCGTCCAGTGGCCACCGCGCCGGGGTTCCCGGTACGCCTGCACCTGTTGTCCGCGGCCGATCTGGTCAAGGTCCTCGGCAACGCCTTCTTCAACGACTTCGACCGCGAGCGCACGCCCTTCGAGGTCGATAGCACGCAGGTCCGCGAACAGCTTGCCGCCTTGGAGCAGCGGCGACGCCGGCAGCCCGTCCCGGGGATGGACGCGGACGACGTGATCGACATTCAGGACTATTTCGAGCAGCGGTTCCCGCATAGCACCTACCCCTTGAAGGCAGACTTCTGGCCCACCGCCACCGCGCTGGTGGCCGATCTGGAGCCAGACGACCGGGCCGAACTCTTCTCGCTGTTGTGGGGCGGGGTGCCGGAGCTCACGCAGACCTTTCGCCTGCTCTGTCAGTATCTCGCCAAGCTCGGTTTTGCCGCCATGCTCGACTGTCCCCTCGCCGTGCTGGTGGCGCCCGCCGCCGACGGCGGCTGGACCCCCGCGGGGAGCATCGTCGATGTCGACGTACTCGACCGGCTGGGTAAGGACCTGGACGATACCCTGCGCGTCCTGCCGATCGGCCGCTCACCGCCGGCCGACGCGGTGGCCATTCCCCGCTCCGTCCTGGCCGCCCTGACCGCCGAGATTGAACTGGTCCTCGCCACTCCCCCCAAGGCCGAGGTCCTCAATCAGGTCGACCTGCTCGACTTCCCGGGTTATCGCGGACGCCTCGCCATCGCGAACCTGGCGGACGTGCGCCGCCAGCTGCGCGACGATCAACTCGATCCGGTGGCGCAACTGGTACTGCGCGGCAAGGTGGCCTATCTGTTCGAGCGCTATACCGAAGGCCAGGCGATGAACGCCTTGATCCTCTGTACCCCATCCAATCAACAGAGCGATGTCAGCGACTTGGGTGAGGTGATCGCCTCCTGGGTCAACCTCACCCAGGGCCCGGACCCGGCGACGCGCGCACTGCACCGCCCGGCACTGCTGTGGGCACTGACCAAGTTCGACCAACGCCTGGATGTCCTGCCCGGACAGACGGTGGACGGTCTGCAAAACTATTGGGCCGGCATGATCAAACTCGTCCTGGAGCATTTCGGCAAGTACCAGTGGGTACAGGAGTGGACGCCCGGGGAATGCTTCGACAACCTGTTCCCCGTGCGCAAGCCAGGCAAGGCCGGTGCGGTCATCGACACCCAGGGCGAGCAGGAACTCGCGGTGCGTCCTGACAGGATCGCAACCCTGACGCTCGCGCGCACCACCTTTTGCGCCGAACCTTTGGTTCGCAAACACGTCCGCGAGCCCGCACTGGCCTGGGACGCCATGCTCACACTCAACGACGGCGGCGTATCGCGGCTCATGGAACAGCTCACCCTGGTGGTGGACCACGACGCGCGCCTGCGCCAACTCCGCCACCAGATGGATACCTTGGCCGCCGGCATTACCGACCAGTGGTTGCGGCGCTTTTATCGCGCCGAGGGCCTGCGGGCGGCCACCGACAAAAAGGCCCAGGTCACCCGCATCGTCGAGCCGCTCTTGGGCAAGACCGATCGGATCGGCGACCTGATGGCCCTGTTGCAGCCGTCCCGCGACCAGTTGCGCTCACTGTATCTGCGCACCGATCAACCAGACGAGGTGGGCGGCGGCGCCCAAGCGCCGGCGCCAAGCGGTGTCGTCGGCATCTCGCTCGCCGCGATCTTCGACGATGGGATTGCCGATGCCGCGCCGAGCGCTCCGCTGCCGCCGCCCCCGGATCGCGCGGCCCGCTTTGCCAGGGACGCCATGCGCAGTTGGGTGCAACAGCTGAAGGACCTGACCGACCAGGAGCAGATGCGCGGCTATTTTGGCCTGCCGCGGCAACAGTTCGACGACCTGATCGATGAGCTGGTCACCGGTGCCGATCGTCTTGGGCTGGAGCAGGTCATCGCGGCGGCACTGCGCGGCGATGCCAATCTCGCCGGCGCCCTGCGCCAACAGCTGGCCTCGCGCCAGGTGGATGCCGTCTACTTCGTGCTGTGCGCGTTCATCGACCAACTGGAGTCATTTGAGCCGCCCGTCGAAGGGGATGCGACTCGCGATCGACCCGCGGCCGGTCGCCCGGGCAACGCCGCCCCATTTGCACCGCCGCCGCCGATCGCGACCGGCCAGGTCCCGGACCTGGCGCCGCACCCGGAGCCTTTCACGACCCGCTATATCACCGACTGGCTGCGTGCCTTGGTGGCGTTAGCGGTAAACAACGCGGGCCATCAGGTGGGCCAGGAGATCCCGGCCGACCAGAACCGCCGCCTCGGCGAGATCCTGGCGGCGCTGGCGGGCGATGGTCGTGCCGAGGTGAAAGGATCGCCCTGACGCGCCCCAATAGATTGGATGTAGGTGCGACTTAAGGCGCACCTACGTTTGGTAATCACCTATAGCTTTCACAGTAATGCCAACAGGAACGCATCGACCATGGCAGCCATCTTTCGCCTGACCCCCACCGCGCCAGGGCAAGCCCGCATCGACGTCACAGGCGTTGCGCTACCGGCGCCGGACCAGGGCTTGGAGGTCAGCTTCGAATCGTCGGAGGACACCTATATCGGCCGCGATGGGTCCTGGCAGGACGCACCCTATTGGCACCGGTTGGAGCGGTTCCCGGGCCCGGCAACCAGCGCCTTCCTGGCCGGGCCAGTGATCGTCGATGCACTGTCCCAGGCCGGCAGCTGTTTTGCGTCGGCCCGGTGGAAGGATGGTCAGGCGGCCGGGGTGCTGCGAATTACCGGGGAGCTGATCGGGTCCGCGGGGCTGAAGAGCGGGCCGGCGCCCGACGCGCCCAGCGAGCACCCCGAGGACCAGTCGGGACCGCCAATCCCCACAATCCCGCCCATCCCAGGCGCGCTGAGCGCGGACGAGCCCGCGGTCATCCCCTTGCGGCGGCGCACACCCGTGCTACTGGCGATTGGCGGACTGTTACTGCTCGTCGCGGCGGCCGGGGCGCTGTGGCGGCTTGGCACCTTCGATGGCGACCCCACGCAAGGGACGGCACGCGAGGCCTCCCCCGGGGTGCCAACAGCATCCGACACCGATCAGCCGAACGCGGCCCGGCAGCCCGACGCCGAGCCGCCGGCCAACACCCCGCAGGGGCCGGCACACGGCCAAGCCGATCGGCCGGCCGCGGAGACACCCGCAACCGGGCCGACCCCGAACGGAGGGGCGGCGACGGCGTCGCCGAGCCCACCCAGGAACCCCAAGACCGGAGCACCGAGCGACGCCCCGGGGGGACTGTCGCAGAGCCAATCAGGTCAGCCGGCCGAGGCGAAACCGGGAACCGGGCCGACCCCAGCCGGGGGAGCCGCACCGGTAAGCCCAGCGAATGGCCAAACAAACACCACCGTACCCCCGGATGCCCGGCCGGGACCCGGCGCGCCGGGGCCGAACCTTGCCCCGGGCGCCCAGACCGCCACCGAACCGACGCCGGTACCGACCCCCTACGACGCCCCGCAACTCAAGGGCCCTGAGTATGTGAGCTGGCTGATCGACCAGGCGCCGGATGCCGCGACCTACCGGTCACAAGCCGAGCGTCGCGCCAAACAGGGCGACTGCGCGGCCGCCATTCTGCTCAATGACCGCGCGGCACGCGCCAACCCCGAGGCCGCCGCCCAGGTAGCACGCCTCTATGACCCGGCCGGCTTCCGGCCGTCGCCGTGCATCACTCAACCCAGCGTCAGCAATGCCAGGGAGTATTATGAATTGGCCGGTGCCGGGGGCGTGGCGGACGTGCAACCGCGCCTGGAGGCGATCCGCGGCCAGCGCCCGGCACCAGTCCCGACCAACCGCACCTGGGAAAACCGCCAGTGACCGTCCGGGCCACACCGGAGCGCGGGCGAGTGATCGCGGAGACCTCAAGGACCTAGGACACATGCACCCAAGATTCATCGCATCGGCATTCATCGTTTCTCTGCTGGCGCTGCTGTTGGTCCCCCTGGCGGGGTCCGCCGCGCCGACCGAGACGCCGCTCCTTCAGCCCGGCAAGAAGGCCCTATACGAGCGCGTACTCACCCGACCAGGGGCGCGGGTCGGCACCACCCCGGGCGAGGTCGGTGATCGTCGACTGGTCGCGGCCTTCAGCCAGTTCTATGTGTATGAGCGGCGCCAGGCGGGTAACCAGGCATGGTTGCGGGTCGGGGGCGATACCAAGGGAAGCATCCTGGGCTGGATCGCCGAGCCGGAGACCGTCCCATGGAAGCAACAGCTCATCCTGGTCCTCACCAACCCCGCGGTCCGCGACCGGCTGGTGTTCTTCGACTCGCGCGCCAGCCTGGAGCAGGTCCTGCGCTCCCCGCGGCCGACCGAGATCACCCAGCCACTCATCCGCAGCATCGCGCAAGGCGGGCGGGACAGTCGCGTCGTCGCCCTGGAGCCTGAAAACTATGTCGATATCCGGGAACGCTTCTATCTGCTCCCGGTACTCGACCATGTCCAGACGACCTTGGCCTCCGGCGACTCGGTGCGACTGCTGCGAATCGCCTCGGTCACCGAGCCGGACGCGGGGCGGCCCCCGCCGCCCGGCCCCGGCACCCCGCTGACCGGCCCTGAGCCGACGCCGCAGGAACGGCCCTATCGCGCCGCGGTCGTCTTTGTCATCGACTCGACGCTCTCGATGGGCCCCTATATCGAGCAGACCAAACAGGCGGTCACCCAGGTCTTGCGGCGCCTGCGCGAGGCCGGAGTCATCGATCGGGTCCGCTTCGGGCTGGTCGCCTTCCGCGCCGAGACCGACGACGCGACCCAGAACCGCCAGCTCGACTATGTCGCCCGCACCTTCGTCGACCCCACCCAGGTGAGCGACGACCAGGCCTTTCTGGCGAGCGTGCAAAGCCTGCGGGAGGCCCGGACCGCCACCAGCTATTTCGATGAGGACGCCTTTGCCGGGGTGACCGCGGCACTCGATAAGACCCCTTGGCAGGGCTTCGATGCCCGCTTCGTCGTCCTGATCACCGACGCCGGGGCGCTGGACGGCAGCGTGATGGACGGCGGCCGACGGGTGGAATCCAAGTCCGGTCTGGATGCCGCACGGCTCGCCTCCCTGGCCGGGGAGAAGCAGGTCGCCATCACCGTCTTTCATCTCAAGACCGCGGCCGGCACCGCGGACCACCGGCGCGCGGAGGACCAGTACCGCGAGCTCGCCCGCAACGCGCGCTTTCAGACCGAGGCCTATCTGCCCATCAACGGCGGATCGGCCGCGGACTTCCGCCGGGCCGTGGACGCACTCACCACGACCATCGTCGCCAACGTCGGCGAGACCACGGCGAACCCCGCACCCACCAGCCAGGCCAAACCGCGCCCCGCCGCCCCGAGCCCTGCCGCCGGGGCCGACGAGACCGAGCGCCACATCCGCGAGATCGCCAACGCGCTGGGACACGCGATGCGCCTGCGCTATCTCGGCAATCGCACCGAGACCCGTGCGCCCACGGTTTTCGATGCCTGGATCAGCGACCGGGATTTTGCCGACCCGAGCAAACAGACGGTCGAGGTCCGGGTGCTGCTCACCAAGAACCAGCTGAGCGACCTGCAGATGATCCTGCAGCGGATCGTCAACGCCGCGGACAATGGGATGCTCAAACCGGACCAGTTCTTCGACACCCTGCGCTCGATTGCCGCCCAGTTCGGACGCGACCCCAGCCTCGCCACCAGCACCAACGCCAAGAAGCTGGCGGATCTCGGGCTGCTCGACGAATATCTCGAAGGCCTGCCCTATCAGAGCCAGGTCATGGCCCTGAGCCAGGACATCTGGACCCGCTGGGGACCGGAGAAGCAGGTGGAATTCACCAATGACCTGAAGCGCAAACTGCGCCAATACGCGCGTTACAACGAGGATTGGGAGGGCTGGGTCAACCCCGCCCAGACGCCCGGCACCACCGGCGACATCGTCTACCCGGTCCCGCTCGACGACATGCCTTGAATCGGGCGGCGCCACCATGACCATGCTCCTGGAAGTCGAAGCGATGGCGTTTAGCCGCGGGGCGGATGACCAGCGCTTCACCGTGGAGATCCCGTCCCTGACACTGCACGCCGGGGAGTTGGTGGCCGTCACCGGGCGCAGCGGTTCGGGCAAGAGCACCGTGCTGGAACTGCTGGGTCTGCTGAGCCAGCCGCACGCCATGGGACACTTCCTCTGGCACGGACAGGGGCACGCCGTCGACCTCGCCCGGCTCTGGAGTCGCCGCGCCCATGGCGAGCTGGCGCAGATCCGCGGCGCCGCCATGGGCTTCGTGCTCCAGACCCACGGCCTGTTGCCCTTCCTCACCGTGGCGGGCAACCTCGCCCTGATCCGCCGCTCCCTGGGGCTGCCCCAGCGCGACGCCCAGCTCGACGCCATGATCGAACGGCTGGAGATCGGCGCCAAGCTCCACAAGAAACCCCACGAACTCTCAGTCGGGGAACAGCAGCGCGCCTCCATCGTGCGCGCACTCGCCCATCGCCCCGCCCTGGTCCTGGCGGACGAACCCACCTCCGCGCTGGACCCCGGGCTCGGCGATCGGGTGATGGAACTGCTCCTGGAACAGGCCAAAGCGCATGGCATCGCCATCCTGATCGCCACCCACGAGGTGGAGCGCGTCGAGCAACTGGGCTTGCGCCGGGTGTGCGGCAGCGATCAGCGGCCGGCGAATGGCTTCGCCTGGCGGTTTGCGGGATGACCGCGCCCACGCCGGCCCGGACGCCACGGCGCCTGCGCCGCCGGGGCCGCGCGGGCATCGGGCTGGCACTGCACGACCTGGTCCATGACCGCCGCACCACCCTGGTCCTGCTCTTCACCGTCGCGGCCATCGTCGCCCCGGTGATGCTGCTGTTCGGGCTCAAGAACGGTGTGGTCGCCACCATGATCGAGAAATTCCTCAAGGAGCCGAGCAACCTCGAGGTCACCATCTATGGCAATACCGACCTGACCCGCGACTGGTTCGCACGCTATGGCGCCCGCCCGGACCTGCGCTTCATCCTGCCCAATACGCGGACCATCAGCGCCACCATCGACCTGGTCGCCACCCCGGAGCGGGCGCAAACGGCCGTGGAGATGATCCCCAGCGCGGCCGGCGATCCGTTGTTGCCGCCGGGACTCGCCGCCCCGGCCGCGCCGGGCGACCTGCTCCTCACCGCGACCCTGGCCGCCAAGCTCCGCCTGGCCCCGGGCGACCCGGTCACCGGCATCATCCGCCGCGGCGGCAGCGGCAACCTCCAGAAGGCACGGCTCGATCTGCGGGTGACCGGCGTCCTGCCCGAGGACCGCTTCGCCGGCGATGCGGTCTTCTGCCCGCTGGCCCTGCTGGTCGCCACCGAGGACTATCGCGACGGCCTGCGCCCGACGCTCGCGACCACTGAACTGACCGACACCCTGGCCGCCGCCCGCACCCACTTCGCCAACGCCCGCGTCTATGCCGTCGACATCGCTGGCGTCGAGACCCTGGCCGCCGCCATGCGCGCCGACGGCATCGAGATCCGCACCCAGGCGGAGAAGATCCGCAGCCTGAAGGCCCTGGCCGACACCCTGGCCTTCGTCTTCCAGGTCGTCGCACTCATCGGCACCCTGGGCGGCGTACTGGCATTGGGCGGCGCACTCTGGGTCAACGTGGAGCGCAAGCGCCGCAGCCTGGCACTGCTGCGGCTCTACGGCTTCGGCAACCTCACTGTCGTATTGGTCCCCTTAGCGCAATCCATGGCGATCGCCATCGGCGGCTTCATCCTGGCCTATGGCGGCTATCTCGCCGGGGCCGCGGCCTTCAACCGGGTCCTCGGCCAGAACCTGGCCGGTCAGGGCTTTGTCTGCCGGCTCGGGCCTGAGCACCTGCTCGCCGCCGCCGGCCTCACCCTGGCGGTCGCCCTGCTCGCCGCCAGCGCGGCCGGCTATCGTGCCAGCCGGGTCGATGCGGCGGAGTGTCTGAGGGAGACCTGAGCGGCCGTGAAAGTATTCCCGTAGGATGGGTAGAGCGCAGCGAAACCCATCGACGGCGCTTCGATAAAGCCGTGATTGCTGGGTTTCGCTGCGCTCTACCCAGCCTACAGAGAGATGACTCCAACCGTCTCCTTCCGGCTGCAGGCAGATGTAGGCCGCCCTTCAGGGCGACCACTGCTTGCGGAAGAAGGTGGCTGGGATGATGCTCAAGGCCGTGGCAGGCATCGATCATCTGGACCAGGACGCCGGAAACCAGATCGCGACCCGGCGGGCGATGCCCCCTGGCCGCCCTGCCCTCCGACCCGGACGGTATTGCCGAACCCTGGGGACCACCTCTTGCAAGGGGTAAGGAGGTAAAGGATTAAGGGGATAACGTCCTGGCCACGCGGAAACCGAGGTCGTTATTCCGGTAGCCGGAGTCGAGCAAATTGCGGTTGGCCGAGCGCAGGTTCCTGGGGGAGTAGTGCCACGACCCGCCGCGCACCACGCGCCGCCCACCGGCCTCCCAGGCACTGCCGTCCGTCGGGGCTCCCCCATAGGTATAGTGCGAGTGGTCCTCCACCCATTCCCACACGTTTCCATGTACCTCGTGCAGGCCCCAGGGGTTGGCCGGCAGACTCCCCACCGGGACTGTCTGTTGCCGGTTGACCCCGGTCTTGGCGCCGCAGCCATTGTAATCATAGTTCCCGTCGTAGTTCGCCTGATCCGTGTTGATGCAGGGTCCGGTCCAGAACGGCGTCTGCGTCCCAGCCCGCGCGGCATACTCCCACTCTGCCTCGCTCGGCAGCCGATAAGGCACCCCGGTCTTCTTCGATAACCAGACCGCGTAGGCCGTCGCATCATCCCAAGTCACATTGATGACAGGATGCTGATCGCGCCCCCAACCCTGATCGGCCGGCTTCGCCCGCCCGGTCGCGTCACAGAAGGCGTCATATTGCGCAAAGGTCACCGCGGCCTTGCCGATCGCAAAGGGGGCAATGCGCACCTGGTGTCGTGGACCTTCATCCATGGATCGCTCCGGTTCATCCTCCGGCGAGCCCATCCAGAACATGCCGCCGGGCAGGGCGATCATCTTCAGTCGGCTATGGCGCTTCGTCACCGCCGCTCGGATCACGATGAACGCCGCTACCCCGAGCACCACGGCCAAGGCGATCATGAGCACTCGAGTGAACGCACCGATCCGAAACGACCAAGCACCCGTCAGGGCGGCGGAGGTTGGCGGCGCCGCCTGCGCGAGCAGTGCCGTTTTCGGCTCGATGATGGGTGGCAGCGGCTGAACCTCAGCCACCGGAACAGACCGCCGCCGCTCGGCCTCACGCACCTTCTCATCGGTGGTAAAGATCGCCACGCCGGCCAGCAACCGCAGCCCGGTCCGCGCGCCCGGGTCGGCGGCGAATGGCGGCAGCGCCCGGCGCCACTCGGACCCCAGTTCGGTCTCCGGGCTGTCCGCGTGCCCGCCGACCACTACCGCAAAGGGATCGGTCGACCCAAGCACCCATTCGGCGGCATTACCATAGATGTCATGCAGCCCCAGCGGGCTGGCCGCCCGCCCGCCGATGGGTTGGCACTGCCCGCGGGCATTGGCGGCATACCAGGCGTGGGCGGCGAGCCCCTCCGGCATAGGATAGCGGGAGCCGGCGAAGGCGCCCGCCGGGACGCCCAGGCCACCGCGGGCGGCATATTCCTATTCGTCCTCGCTCGGCAGGCGCAGATAGGCCGGCACCCCATCGACCCGCGGCAGACAGGGCGTGGCGCCCTCGGCACAGGCCGGGATGGAGTCGGCATTTGCGGCCAGCCACAGCGAATAGCGGTCGGCCATCTCCAGCGCCTCCCACCAATCGCCGACCTGCGGGGATTGCAGCATCGCCTGGGGCTTGGGACAGGGGGCGCCCGCGGCCTGCGCCGCCAGGGTCTGGGCCTGCAAGCCGCTGACCTCGTATTTGCCCAGCAACAGATAGGGAGTGGCGTCCGCCCGCTCGAAGGGACCGGTGACGGCATAGCCCGCCTCCCGCCCGGGGGTTGCCACCACCCGAAACGCCATGGCACCCCCGCAGGGCAGCGGCAGGACCCGATCGTCCGGCCGCGGCTGGGGGTTATAGAGCGATTCAGCCCAGATCACGGCCGGCGCGGCCTGGACCTGGGCGAGGCCGAGCCAAAGGCCGACCGCCAGGGACAACCCCCGCCAGGTGACTGAGCGTGCGAACCGCTGCATGGTGTGAGTGGAACCCCTTGCGCCAATCAATGGAGACGGACAGTTTGACACAACCGGCCTTGATCACAATTGTCGCCAGGCGATCGGTCCGCACAGCGGACCCGGCTTAGGCGATTTCCTGGAAAGCTCATACCCAGATTGCATCCGTTCGTGATGACATTGAATCCGTTCGTGGTGAGCTTGTCGAACCATGAACGGATTCAATGTCAGCCTCGGAGCGGGATTTTCCGTTCGTCCTTCGACAAGCTCAGGACGAACGGAAAATCGTAAAACCTCTTCCAGAAAGCACCTTACGCCGCCCCCGTAGGGTCCGCTGCGCGGACCAACGACCTCGCGGCTAGTACCCTATGCCACCCTAGCCCGGCTTCGACTATTCGACCCCGGATGTTGCCATTTTAGGCCCATTTTGGCCCTTGGCGGTAGTGT
>CAILVI010000334.1 GCA_903837595.1 uncultured Thiodictyon sp. | reverse complement strand
GACGACGACGAGTGGCGGCGCGAGGAGCTTAACCGGCTGCGCGAGACCATCCGCGAATCGGACATCGCAATGGCCGCGTTGGAGACAGTACAGCGCGAATACGCGATGCCCGCGGATCGCTTTTGGCAGTTCCACGAGCGGCCCGACCCGCAGGAGACCAAGTCGCGCGCGCGCCGCAAAGCGTTGCAGGGGAGCTGCAACATGCTATTGATTCAGGTCAAGAAACGCTTCGGAGCGGCGATCGCCGCCGACAGCCGACCGCTCATGGAGCGGATCGACGAATTCGATCGGCTGCTGACGCTCGCAGACGCGGTGATCGACAGCCCCGACAGCGAGGCTTGGCTGGCCGCGTTGGGAGAATCGGTGGGGCGAAGTCTGCCCGAGACAGACGACCGAACGCCCGACCTCAACAAGCGCGACTGAACGATGTGCAATCGTTCACGGCGGGCTGGAAAGCGGCCGCCCGGGAGGGCATCAGCGCGTCCAACTGGACTGGTCACGGGGGAGTTGCCCGGCGGGGTCGTTGACGGTGACCGAGTTGCCATCCTTGAGCCGGTCTGAATACACCACGACGTTGGCTCAGCCCTCGCGCGCCTGGCTCGGAAAGAGGATGCCGGTGTAGCCATGGGCCAGCACCATATCGGCGAGAACCCACGTTGGGGGTTCGATATGCAGCGCGAACTTCAGGTGGCGCCAGTCCTCACGCCAGTCGTGCCATAGCTCGTCCCAGGGCGCCCCGTGGTGGAGTTGGCGCAGGTCGACCAGGTCTCGTAGCGCCACGGTGTACGAGCACATCGTGCAGGGTGGAAGGAAGGGTGAGGTCTGCTGGTACTCGCGCAAGGCGGTCACCTCATCCAACGATAGGTACAGCGCCTCGACGCCTTCTCGGTTGAAGCGCCCCCCTCGGGTTGCCGCGCCTGCGCCGCTGGTGGGCCGGCTGGCCCACTGTGGGGTATGCGCCCGGAATAACGTGGTTCCGGGGGGTAGATCGAAGAGGATCAACCGACGAACCCGGTGCTGATTGACTCAAGGTAGCCGATCGCATCCTCGGTCCGGCCTTCCTGTACCAGTTGCAATAGGGACTTGTGACGGAACGCAGGAATGGGTTCGTTCTTGACCAGGAAGATGGCGCGTTGTGGGTCCGGCTGTACCGCCGTGGCGGCCGACAACACGCGCATCAGGTCACGCAGTGCGGATTGCAGTCTTGGCGATTCCGGGTGGGTGCGCAGGGTGTTGCGATGAACCCCCGCCAGCTCGGCCAGATCCTGCTGCTGCAGGCCAAGGATGTCGGCGACGCCCGGTGCAGAGAACCGCGACGTCCCGGGTTCCCGCGTCGATTCGAGTACATCTGCGAAGATGGCGGCCATGGCGTTGCACCTGAGGTGGCATTTCGTAAATGCACATTCTACGCACGGTACAGGCACAGATCAAGTCCCAGACCGTCCCGCGGCCTGTCGCGACGGGTAAGTCGCCTGCTGAACGATGCCGATCGGCGTCCATTCCAAGCAACCATCGACACCGCCTCCCCCGACTCCTCGGTCGCGACCAGCGCCCGACCGCGCGACAACGCAGTGCGCACCAGGCGCTGCCGGGTGGGGTCGGGAACGGCGAGCAGAATGCGTGGTTTCGGGGTCGACATCATTTCAACTTGAGCGACGTGCCCTTGTTGATGATCAGCTCAATCCCCCGTCCCGCATCGACTTCGAGGACCGGGAAGGTGTTTTCGGCCATCTTCATGTAATAGTCGGCCAACTTGTCCATCGCCCCGCCGACCCCACCGGCAAAGCCGGCCTCGGCCGCCTGGGGGGTGAACATGGACTGGAACTGGACCTGACCGCTGGTCGCGGCGTTGCTGAATGACGTCGCCGGAACCTGGGTGAACACCTTGGAGAACGCGGTCAGGAAGCCGGCCTGCAACGCCTTGGCGAGCAGGGCGCCCTGCTTGCT
>CAILVI010000333.1 GCA_903837595.1 uncultured Thiodictyon sp. | reverse complement strand
GGCGTGGTCGGCGATGATTCGCTCGACCTGCCCGGCAGTCAATGTATCGCGCCAGCCACCGCTGCGACCCTGACGAAAAAAGCGTTCTGCGTGTTGTGGCCGCTCACGAAAGCCTTGTTCCTCCTCTTGGCGGAGCAATTCGCTGAAGGAGCTGAAGCGGATGGCCTTTTCGACCCGCTCGGGCGCGTCGGGCAAGCCCAGGAAGCGGGCCGCGCGGGTGAAGGTGGGCACCGGGTCAGCCAGCATGTCCTCGAAACGCAGGACCTCGACATTCAGGCCTGGCGCCTGCACCCAACTGCGCACATGCCCCGACCAACTCCCCAGGCGTTGCCGAATCTGCAACCCCAGGGCCCGGCGTGACCGGCATAACGCCATCTGCGGATTGCCCATCCGGGTGATCGCCTCGTCAATGGTGCAGTGCCAGTGATGGGCGGCCGAGGGGGCGACATCCAGCGGATTGCGGATGATATAGAGGGCACCCAACGTGGCCTCCCGACTGACGAGCGGCTCACCTTCGGCGGTCAGGGTATAGGCATCGTGGATCTTGTGGTAGCCGATCTGCGCGCCCTGCAAGGCCCAGCGGTAGACGCCCGGGCGCAGGCGCTCCACCTCATCGGGGGTGAATTCAGCGGTATCGAAGCCGAGCACCTCGTCCAACCAGGCACGGGCGCTGGCGATACAGCCAATGTCGAGCGCATTGATATCAGCCGGAGCCGCCCCATCATCCTGCAGATTGCACAGGAAGGCCCGCAACCAGGTATTGCCCGACTTGGGATAGGAGGCGAGCCAGTAAATGCCGGCCATGTCAGGGGTTCGCCGCAATATCGGCGAGGATGCGCTCCACCAGTGCGTCCAACTCAAAACCACGCTCCGGACGCATGATCTGAGCAAGCTGGACGCGCCCGGCCAACTTGCCGCAGAGTTGCAGGTGTTCGCGGCCCAGGGCCATCCCTTCCAGAAAGCGGACGCGATAGGTGTTATTGCGCAGTGGCGTGAAGCGCTCCAGGCCCCGAATGGATTCAAAGTGCGTGTCCGCCAGCCGGTGGGTACCCAGGACGTAGACCCAGCGAATCGGCAGGGCCTGACCGGTAAAGCGATCAGTTAGCGGATAATTGAACTTTTCCAGTTCCGGGCGGATACGCCGCAGCGCCGCGGTATCGATGCCGAGGCGCGCGGCGCTATCCTGCCACAACTTGATGCGCGGGAAGCCCGGCAGGGCGCGACAGTCGGCATCCACCGGCGTGACGTCATCGGCCAGGATTTCATAACCGCGCCGCAGGAAGCCCGCCGCCAGGGTGGATTTACCCACACCGGACTGACCGACACAGACCATGCATCGGTCACCGATGCGGATGGCGTTGCCATGCAGCACCAGCAGACCGCGCTGCAACAGCAGCGCCCCCAGCGCCGAGCCGAGCAGGAACACGCGGATGCTGTCCGCGTCCCCGGCCGGTTCCGTAGCGATGGTGATCAGATTGCCGTCGCTGACCAGAAAGCGTGCAATCCGCGGCACCCGCAGCCAGAGCTGCCGGGGCGTCACCCACAGATAGGGCCCAAGTTGCCGGCCTTGCGGCAAGCCTTCATCCGCAACCTGGCCGAGGCGAATCTGCACATCGGGCTCGCTTCCGGCAGCTCGCGGATCGGCTGCCAATAGTTCCGGCAGCGCCAGGTCACTGACCAAGGCAAGACCATAGCAGGTATAGTTCATCGCGTGTAGCAGCGGCCGCAGTCCCCGCCTGGGACCGAATGCGGTGGCGTCATGCCAGTTGCACCAGCCCCATGCCGAGCAATTCCTGGATAAAGTTCATCAGGTCGCGGCGACAGGTGGGTTGATCAACCGCGAATTCATCACAGATGGTCGCGGTGAGCTCCTCGACCGTCACCGCTCGCTCCAGCAATTCCCAGATGCGCGGCCCCACGCCGCCGATCCCAAAGTATTGACCTTCTGCAATGCTCATCATGACCAGATCGCCATCCATCTCGGCGGCGACCAGGTCGGGGTGGCGAATGATCGGGGTGGTCGAGTCAATAGTCGTCATGGGTCCACAGCTCATGGTTGGAGTTCATGCGGCGAGGCGGCAGATGCGATTAACGCAGGTTTCCTGAAATAGCGTCGATTTACACAGAAAGAGCATGCCAGGGACAACCGCCGCGGCGGCCGCAGACCGTGAAGGCCGTTGGCTGCCATTGCGATCAAGGTTGCAGGATCTTGGCCGGATTCAATGATAACCCAGATGGCAGCGAGTGCGCACTAATGGTGCCAAGGCGGCATCGCCCCGCAGCGGTCGCGGTCCGCGACTGGGACGCACCCGCAGGATCGGCCGCCGCCGCACGCGACACCTGGAGGCCTCAGGCATGCGCCTCGGTTCAGGGTGTCGCGGGGTCCATCCAGCGCTCATCCCGGGCGCGGTCCGGGAACTGGGGGATGTAGCCGCCAGGTCGCCGTGGGGGCGCATCCGCCGCGGACCGCGCGGACGGCCTCGCCAACTGCCGCTGCTCGGCACTGCGCCGCTCGAGCAAGATGCGGGTCTCGGCGGTCAATTGACCGGTCATCGGGAGCCCGGATTGGCGCTGGAAATCGCGCAATACCACGGTGAAGGCGCGGTCGAAGCGGTCCGATGCGCCGTCGCAGGGGTATCCCAATTCGCTCAGTTGCTGCCGCACCCGGCGTCGCTCATCGGGCGTGAGCTCGGGAGGGGAGTCGGCGCGACCGGGGGGTGGCTCCAGATGGATCTGGACGTTGACCGGCTCACCGTCAGTCAGGTCGACGGTGGCCGCCGCCTTGGCATAGCCTGGCACCAGGGGAGACACCTCGATGCGATGCTTGCCGCGTCTCAGGCCGGTCAATTCCAGGGGCCGGCCGACCCCAAAGGAGCCTTGCAATTCCCCATCGAGCAGCACCAGCGCGTAGGCGTCCACCTCGATGCGCAGGCGCCCGTCCGCCACGCCGGCCGATGCCGGTGCCGGCGCGGGTGGCGCCGAGCGACGGCCCACCGAGGTCACGACCGGGGCGGCCAGTACCACGCGAAAACCGGTATCCGCGGTCTTCACGTCACCGGCGGCGTCGTAGGGCTGGACCTCAAGCCGCGCATCCGCCCGCAGATCCTCATCGCTGCTGTGGATACCCCCACCCATCAGTACATCGCCCCCGATCTGCCCCGGGAACTGCGCCGAGCTATAAGGGTCGTTCATGATCTCCCAGGCGTTGCCATACAGGTCATGCAGCCCCAGCGGGTTCGGCAGACGCTGGCCGATGGGGGCGATCTCACCATCGGCGTTGCGGTTGTACCAGGCGTGGCGCTCCAATCCCTCGGGCATGGGGTAACGGCGCGCCGCAAAGACGTCGTCCGCGACCTGCGCCCCACCCCGGGCGGCGTACTCCCACTCGACGTCCAGGGGCAGCCGCACAAAGGCCGGCTTGCCCTCAACCCGCGGCAGACAGGGTTTGGACCCCGGCGCGCAGGGCGGAATCTGCGCGGCATTGGCGTGCAACCAGCGCGAGAGTTGCGCCGCAAAGTTGACCGCGTCGATACGGCTCACGCCGACCTGGGCCGCTGCCAGGGCGTTGATCGCCTGGACGTTGCCCACCGACGGCACCGCGGGACAAGGCCGCCCGGCCGCCGACGCCGTGACCGCCTGATACTGCAGGACGGTAACCTCGTACTTGCCGATCAGTAGCGTGCGTTGCCCGGTCCCCGCCAGCGCGCTAAAGGGGCCGACCAGCGCGGTCCGGGGGCTGCCTGCGGGGGTGGCGACCGGCCGGAAGCTGAGCGCCCCCGCGCAGGGCAGCGGCAGGATCACGTCATCGGCCAGCGGCCGCGGGTTGTAGAGCCCCACTGGCCAGGGCGGCGGGTCCGCCGCCGTCGCCGCACCCGGTGCGGCGAGCAGTAGCGCGGCCCCCAAGAGCCGAGCCCTGACGGGGTAGAACATGGAGGCTGGACGCGACCTGCTGGGCGAGTCGATGAGCATGGTCCTTGAACCTGCGAGATCAGGCACTTATTTTAGCCGTTATTCTGACGCCCCGCGGAACCCCATGCCCCCTGCCCTGCCCCTGCCCCTTCCCCAACGCCCGACCACCCGCAATCTGGGCCCGCTGCTGCGGCTCCTGGCCTTCATGCGGCCCTATCGCGGGCGCGTCCTGCTGGCCGCCCTGGCCCTGATCGTTGCCGCCGCCGCGGTACTCGCCTTCGGCCAGGTGATTCGGGAGGTGGTGGACTATGGACTGAAGACCGGGTCCGAGACCGCGCTCAATCGCTCACTGTTGCTCTTTCTTGGCGTCGTGCTGGCGATGGCCGCGGCCATCCTGATGCGCTCCTACCTGCTCGCCTGGATCGGCGAGCGGGTGATCGCCGATGTACGCACGGCGGTCTTTAGCCAGGTCCTGGGCCTGGACGTGGGCTTCTTCGAGACCACCCGCACCGGTGAGGTCATCTCGCGCCTGACCTCCGACACCACGCTATTGCAGACGGTGGTTGGCTCCACCCTGGCGATGGCCCTGCGCGCCGCGCTCATCGTGCTCGGTGGCCTGCTCATGCTGGCACTGACCAGTCCCCACCTGACCGGGCTGGTGTTGCTCGGGGTGCCGATCGTGGTCCTGCCGCTCTGGCTGATCGGCTATCGCCTGCGGCGCCTGGCGCGTGCCAGTCAGGACCGCATCGCCGATGTGGGCGCCTATGTGGACGAGGTGATGCACGCCATCCGCACCGTCCAGTCCTTCTGTCACGAGGCGATCGACCGGGCGCGCTATCGTGAGCGCGTGGAGGCCGCCTTCGAGACCGCACGGCGGCGCGCCGCACTCAGCGCCGCCCTGAGCGCCATCGCCACGGCGCTCACCTTTGGCGCCATCGGCGCGGTGCTCTGGGTCGGCGGCCGCGAGGTGTTGGCGGGGCGCTTGAGCGGCGGGGAACTGTCCGCCTTCCTCTTCTATGCCGTGCTGGTGGCCAGTTCCGTGGGCAGTCTGAGCGAGCTCGTGGGTGAGTTGCTGCGCGGCGCCGGGGCCAGCGAACGGCTGATGGAGCTGCTCGCAACACCAACCCTGATCCGTGCGCCCGCCGACCCGCGCCCCCTGCCCGCCCCGGTCCGGGGGCAAATCGACTTCGTGGACATGGGGTTCGCCTATCCGGCGCACCCTGACCTGCCGGTGCTCAAGGCGCTGAATGTGGCCATCGCGCCCGGGGCCAAGGTCGCCCTGGTCGGCCCGTCGGGTGCCGGCAAGACCACCCTGTTCCAGCTCCTGCTGCGTTTCTATGACCCGCAACAGGGCGCCATCCGTTTCGATGGGGTGGACCTGCGCGATCTGGACCCGCAGCGCCTGCGCGGACAGATCGCCGTAGTCCCCCAGGACCCGGTGATCTTTGGTGCCGACGCCTGGGAGAACATCCGCTATGGCCTGGAGGGCGTGCCGGATGAGGCGGTGCGCCGGGCCGCGGACGCGGCGCATGCGCGCGAATTCCTGGACCGCCTACCCAACGGCTTCGACACCTTCCTGGGCGAGCGCGGGGTGCGACTCTCCGGCGGCCAGCGCCAGCGCATCGCCATCGCGCGGGCGATCCTGCGCGACCCCGCCCTGTTGCTGCTGGATGAGGCGACCAGCGCGCTCGACGCCGAGAGCGAGCGGCTGGTCCAACTCGCCTTGGAGGAGCTGATGAAGGGACGCACCAGCATCGTCATCGCCCACCGCCTGGCCACGGTGCGCAAGGTCGACCGCATCCTGGTGCTGGAGGCGGGACGCGTGGTGGCCGACGGCACCCATGAGGCATTGATGGGTGAGGGGGGGCTTTATGCGCGGCTTGCCGCGCTCCAGTTTCGCGACCAGGCGGGGGATCAGGTCTGAGGCTTAGGACCGCCGGGGCGAACGCACCTGCGCGGCCCTTTGCAAATCGCCGCCGCCTGAGGTTCAATCCCAAACGAGGAAAATCGGCGATCGAAGCCCCCGCTCATGTATTGCAGCCACCCCGCGAACATTGGTCGCGGCCTGGGGGGCGCTCCTACGCGGGTAGGAGCGGCCCCCCCGCCGCGACGGGTACCGCAAGGGCGGGTCTGGCCGGAGCGATGACCAAGGGCCACGCCTGTGTCAGGCGCTCTGCACCGGGAGCGCCGGTGGCGGTAATGGTGATCAAGACCCTGGGCCGCACAATCAGACCGTTCACCGAGTGCCAACCAGGCCCGACACATCTACTATCATCCAGAGACCACCATGGGCTCCATCCTGACGCCGGAGACACTGGAAGAAATCTCCAGACGCTTGAATCTTAGTGCGACTGGCACCCAAGCTTGACCCCCACGAAGACTTTTCCAAATCGTATCAGCCATTTCGCGGGCTTCGATTCCCATTTCGAGCAGATGTCGTATATTCCGGCGATCGTCCGTCAAGAACGGCTACCAGGCGCTGGGCTCGCGCCGGGTCGGCAGCCGCCTAACACTCGGGATTACGTATAGTCTCCAACGCCTGCGCCGCCAGGACCAGGCCGAAGCTGGCGGTGACGGTGACGCAGGAACCGTAGCCGTGGCAGTTGAGGCTGCCGTCCACCGCGCAGTCGCCGGCCGCCGGGGGGGCGACCGGCTCGCGCGAGAACACGCAGCGCACGCCGATGGTGCCGGTGCGCGGCGCCCCGAGTTTGCGCAGGCGCTGGCGCAGCGCAGCCAGCAGCGGATCGTGGGTCACCAGCGCCAGGTCATCGACCGTCACGCACTGCGGCGCCGATTTACCGCCCGCCGCCCCGGCACAGACCAGTGGGTGGCCGCCGCACCAGGCCCAATGCGCCATGGCGAGCTTAGCCTGCCCCTGGTCGCAGGCATCGATCACCACATCCACCGTGCACGGCAGCAACGCGGGCCAGTTGTCCGCTGCAACAAACGCCTCCACCGCCGTCACCTCGCAGTCGGGGTGGATATCGGCAATGCGTCGACTGAGCGCCTGGACCTTGGCCGCGCCCAGCGTGCTGCTCAGCGCCTGAATCTGGCGGTTGATATTCGACTCGGCCACATGGTCCAGATCGATCAGTACCAAGGCGGCCACCCCGGAGCGCGCCAACGCCTCCGCCGCCCAGGACCCGACACCACCCACCCCGACGACCGCGATGCGGGCCGCGCGCACGCGGGCATACGCGGCATCGCCCCAGAGGCGGCGCAGACCGCCGAAACGGCGCTCGGCGTCGGGGCAAAAAACGGCGGGCGACGGCGGCACCACTTGACCCGCGCCCGCGGTGCCCGCAGTCTTAGTGCTCATGGCGTCGTGGCCGCGCGGTCTTGGTCGTTTCGCATCTTCTACCGCTCACTAAAGTCCTTTGGCCTATCATTAGCGGGTGGGGGGCGAGCCCCGGCGACGGTGCGTCGTGCACAACGCCGGAACGGCCCCGCGATCCAGGCTGAGTTAACCAATGAGGTATCGATCGATGATCAACATACACACGTCGGCACTGATTCGCACCAGCGCGGAGATCCGCAGTTTCCGCTCACTCAAAAACCCGGTCAGGCCGCACCAGCAGGCGTTGGACGCGGGCCGGGTCCTGCATGGACGCGGCCAGCGGGTCGCGCGCGCGCACGCTAAAGCCTGGCACGCCAGCCAGGGCCGCTGACCCGGCACCGCGCGCGTCCACCCGCCGGCGTCGGGGCGGGGGAACTGGGTGCCCGAGGTTCAGCCCCACATCACATTCTCGCCCGCCGTCGCCGCCGCCTGGAGTAGATCGACCAGCGGCAGGGCACGGTGACCCAGGCTGACATGCTGGCCCTCACCGTCGTCCTTCGCGCCGCCGGTAGGCGCGGGATCGAGCAGTTCGCCCGCGTGTTCAGAGACGGCGGCGCGCAGCCGCGCCAGCGCGGCCGGCACGTCCGCCGCCAGGATGGCCCCGGGCACGGTGCCGCTCTGGCCCATGAGCTTGAGCAGACTGACCGCCACTTCGCCGAACATGGTGATATTGGCGTGGGCCTGGGTCTCGAAGGTGACCAACATGAGGAGTCTCCTTAAATCCGTCGCGGCCGATGCGGCCGCCTCTCCACTCTAGCAAAATCGGGCCGGTCGCGGGCGTGAATGCCGGGGTCCTGGCCGATCGGGCATAATCGTGTTCGAGCCCCTCCCCCACCGCCCGACCGAGAAAGGACCCGTCCATGGAACAAGCCCAGCTCAACTGGCTGACCAACTTTATCTGGAACACCGCCGACTCTGAAGTCCCGCGGCACCGCGCAGAAGCTGCGCCAGGACTTCGAGTCCTATCTGGACGGCTTCTCGTCCAACGTCCAAGATATTCTGACCAATTTCGAATTCCGCAACCAGATTCCCCGGCTCTCCAAGGCCGATGCACTGGGCAGCCTGATCGAAAAGCTGCTCGACTCGGACATCAACCTGAGCCCGCGGCCGGTGGGGGACCTGCCCGGACTCGATAACCACTCGATGGGCACGCTGTTCGAAGAGCTGGTCCGCCGCTTCAACGAGGACAACAACGAGAACCGAATATTTTTACAGTCTCTCCGCCGGGGAACGACACGACGGCCATTCCGGCGGGATGCCGGAATGGCCGCGGCAACCCTTGACATTTGGGGGAAGACCCGCTATAGATTTGAGTCGCAGCGAGTCGTTTTTTTCAACGGATAATCCGGAGAGCAATCATGTCCTTAATTGGTATCGATGCGACCCTGTCCGCGGAACAGTCCGACAAGATCAAGGCCGCCGTGGCGGCCATCATCGAGGCCCTGCCCTTCCTGGTCGATCTGAACCCCAAAGACCGCGCCGAACGCATCAAGTTCGGCGAAAAGAATTTCTCCTTTGTCATCAAGATGCTCGCGGTCGCCCTGGCGAACCCGAAGATCTTTCCGGCGGACTTTCCCCTGGAGGAGTTCCGCACCGACGTGCAGCTCATTGAGGCACTCTACCCGATCCTGCATTCCATCCAAGCCCTGCTGGGCAAGATCGAGGATACCTACTTCGCCGCTGGGAGCGAGGCCTACGCCGCCGCCTTGCTGGCCTATCACTACGCCAAGCTGCGCAATGTCGCCACCGGCGAATTGGAGGACAGCCTCGACGATCTTGGCCAGCGCTTCGCCCGCAAGAGCAAGAAGACCGCCAGTAGCGCCGCGTCTGCGACCCCTTCGACCTGAGGCAAGCACGTAGCCCGGGCGCGAACCGACCGTGACGCCGCATCACGGTCCTGCCCGGCACCGCGACCGACGCCCCGCGCGAGTCCAAGACCGACCTCGCGCGCATCAAGCTCCGAGTTCATTGGTTGGGCCATCCATTGCGGAGATCGGACGGCCGCTGAGCGACAGCGATCCGCCCGATCCCGCAGATAGAACGGCGGCCGTCCGACATCGAACCATGGCTGCCGGACACCGGGCCGAGACTTCCGCTACATCTGCTGATATCTTCGAGACATCTCGTGTGATTGCCGGGACATCTGGGCCAGCTGTTGGAGATAGGGCCGTCGCTGTAGCACAATGGAATCTGAACTGTCGGCAGGCAAAATTCCATCCGCCGACATCGAACCGCGGCACCCGAACATCGAACGATCGATGTTGGCACCTCCAGGCGTGGCTGTCCGATATCGGGCCGAGACTGCCAAGCGATCTCCCGAGATGCACGGGAGATCTCCCGAGATTGCCGCGACATCAAGCGTGACTGCCCGGATATCGGCGATGACTGCGCAACCGCGAGCCGTCGCTGTTGGACATCGACCCGAGATTGCACGGAGCCGAACACCGCCGCCATGAGCACCGACACCACCGAGAAGGGACTGGAAGACCTGATCATGCGCTACATGACCGCGTCGGATGGGCTGTTTCGCGGACCCGCCGCGGCCGTGTCGGAGCCGCCTCCCTTGGCCGGCGGCAGCGGCTGGTTTGCCGGACACCCGGCCGCCTACGACCGCGAGTATGCGGTGGACGTCGAGCACCTATTCCGCTTCCTGATGGATACCCAACCGGGCAGCTATGCCAAGCTCGGCATCGGCGATTACCGGGACAAACAGTGGGTCGCGCGGCGGAAATTTCTCGCCCGCCTGCATACTGAGATCGGCCGCCGCGGGACTATCGACCTGTTGCGCAATGGGATCAAACACGGACCACTCGCCTTCGACCTCTTCTATGGGACACCCTCGCCGGGGAATGTACAAGCGATCAAGCGAAATAGCGCAAACCGCTTCAGCATCACGCGCCAACTGCACTAAAGTCGGGACGAAACCCGGCGGGCATTGGATCTGTGCCAATTCATCAATGGCCTGCCGGTGGCGACCTTTGAGCTCAAGAACAACCTGACCAAGCAGACGGTGGACGATGCGATCACGCAATACAAGCGCGACCGCGATCCGCGGGAGACCCTGTTTGCCTTCGGCCGCTGTGTGGTCCATTTCGCGGTGGACGATCAATCCGTGCCGATGTGTACGGCGCTGAAAGGCAGCAAGGGACGGGCCTTGGCGTCGTGGTTTCTGCCGTTCAACCAGGGCTGGAATGACGGGGCCGGCAATCCACCCAACCCGGACGGCATCAAGACCGATTACCTGTGGCGGCGCATACTCACCCCGGCAGGACTCACCGACATCCTGGAGAACTATGCCCAGGTGGTGGACGAGATCAATCCGAAGACCGGTAGGAAGCGGCAGGTTCAGGTCTTCCCCCGCTACCATCAATTGGACGGGGTGCGGTGCCTCCTCGCCGCCGTCAGCGCGCATGGTTGCTCAAATGTTACACGCCGGTCGAGAGCTATTAACGACTCGCCAAAACCATCCCCGGCGACCCACTGTTCGATGTAAAGAAGGCGCGCAAGAAGCTGCGCCGCTATGTGGAGGGACACGCGAAGGCGATCCGCGACAAGACCGAGATCATGGTGGATCACTTCCTGGAGCAGGTCATCGGTCAGAACAAGATCGGCGGCCAGGCGCGCGCGATGGTGATCACCGGCAGTATCGAGCGGGCGATCCAGTATTTTTTCGCCTTCAACGCGTATCTCAAGGCGGTCAAGAGCCCCTATGAGGCCATCGTCGCCTTCTCCGGCGAGCCGGACTATGGCGGTGAGAAGGTCAGCGAGTCGAAGCTCAACGGATTCCCGAGCAACGACATCGCCGAGCGTATCCAGGAGGACCCCTATCGCTTTCTGATCTGCGCCGATAAATTTCAGACCGGCTACGACGAGCCGCTGTTGCATACCATGTATGTGGACAAGCCGCTCGCCGGCATCAAGGCGGTGCAAACACTGTCCCGCCTGAACCGGGCGCACCCGAAGAAACACGATTGTTTTGTGCTCGATTTCCAGAACGACACCGACACCATCGAGCAGGCGTTCGCCGACTATTATCGGACCACCATTCTGAGCAAGGAGACCGATCCGGACCGGCTGCATACGCTCAAGGCCGATCTCGACAACTACCAAGTCTACTCACCCCAGCAGATCGACAGTCTGGTCGAACTCTATCTGAGCGGTGCCGACCGTGACCGCTTGGACCCGATCCTTGACGCCTGGGTGGCGGTCTACGTGACTGACCTGGACGAGGATGGGCAGGTGGATTTCAAGGGTAACACCAAGACCTTCACCCGCACCTATGACTTTCTCGCCACCATCCTTCCCGATGGGGTGCAGGACTGGGAGAAGCTCTCCATCTTTCTGAATTTTCTTATCCTTAAGCTGCCGGCGCCGATCGAGGAGGACCTGGTGAAGGGCATCCTGGAGGCCATCGACATGGACAGCTACCGTGCCGAGAAGCAGGCGACCATGGCCATCGCGCTGCCTGACGCGGACGCCGAGATCGAGCCGGTGCCGACCGCGGGCGGCGGCCACAAGCCGGAGCCGGAGTTGGATCGGCTATCGAACATCGTCAAGGCCTTCAACGATCAATTCGGTGGGCTCTTTGCCGATCCGCAGCGCATGGGCCAGCGAATCGCGGATGAGATCCCGCGTAAGGTCGCGGCAGATCAGACCTATCAGAACGCCAAGCAGCACTCGGATCGGCAGAACGCCCGCATCGAGCACGATCGGGCGCTCAAACGGGTGATCACCGCGCTCTTTACCGATGACGCCCAGTTGTTCAAACAATTCCAGGACAACCAGTCGTTTCGGCACTGGCTGACGGATACGATGTTTGCGATGACCTATGAAGATCAAGGGCTCGGAGTATAGAGCCGCCGGGCCTTGATCACCGCTCCGACCACTGATGCATCAGGCGCGAAGCGCCATGGCCCTGGGAGCGCCGCACCCCAGTGCGGCCCGGCCTCGCCGTAAGCCGCAGCGCTGCGGTTGGTTGCGAGGTTTCGCCGCACTGGGGTAGATCGG
>CAILVI010000332.1 GCA_903837595.1 uncultured Thiodictyon sp. | reverse complement strand
GTGCTGATCATCGACTCCGCGGCGGCTTTGCGCGGGTTGCCGGCCACGCAGGTCGGTCCGGCGATCATTCGGCAACGGGACCTTGCCCGCCGCCTGGCCGATGGCGGCGTGCTGGTGCTCGATCCGCAGGCGGTCGTCGCCGCGCCGGCCGGGCTGTTCCTGCGCACCGCGTCGCCACCGGCCGATCCCGGGGGCCGTCCGTGACGAACCGCATGGCCTCCCGGACCTTTGTGGTCCGCGCCGGACTGGGTCTCCTCGTCCTGGCGGCCCTCGGGCTCTATCTGGGCACCCGCTTCCGGGTCGGAATCGACAGCCAGGTGCATAAGTGCCTGCCCCCGTACAGCGTGTGGCTGATCGACCGGTATGACCGGGCACTGGTCCGCGGTGCGACCTACGGCTTTTTCGCCGGTGACGCTATGGCTCCGTTCTTCGGTCCCGGGCAGCGCGTGGTCAAACGGCTGAGGGGGCTGCCCGGGGATCAGGTGACCGTCACGTCCGAGCGGACCGCGGTCAACGGCGTCACGGTAGGCGAGGGGCTCGCACTGGCCGCCACCCTGCACCAGTCGCCGGACGCCTTCGTCCGCCAGGTGATTCTGCCCAGTGATGTGGTGTGGGTGATGGGGGATACCGCCGACAGCTTCGACTCGCGCTATTGGGGGGAGCTACCGATCGTCCAGATCGGCGGGAGGGCGTATGCGCTGTTTTAGCCCAGTTGTCGCACTGATCCTTGCCCTCGCTCACCCGGCGCAGGCGGGTCCCAATGGCGATCCAATGGGACTGCGTGCCATCCGCGATCAGGCGCAAGCGCTCGACGCGTCGGCGCGCACGACGCCACCTCCGACCTGGTTGGGCCTGACGCCCGCGACGGTGGGAGCCGCGGCCGGTGACGACCTGGGGCGCCAGGCCCTGTCGCGGATGCAGGAGGCCCCACCGGCGGTGTCGGCATGCAAGGACCTGGGTCGACTGTGCGGGGCCGATAAGGATGCCGCCGAACCGGTGGCGCGTCCAGCCGAGCGGCAGGGCGTGACCTACACCGTGCTGGTCTCCCGCAGCCTCGGGACCGAGGCGCTCCGGGCCATCTTCCGCGCGGCCACCGGTCGGGACGTGCGCTTCCTGTTTCGCGGGGTCGCCCCCGGCGAGCGCCTGATGGACATGATCAAGGAGATCCATGCGCTGCTGGATGGCATTGATCCGGTGCCGGCCGTCGAGATCGACCCCACGGTGTTTCGTGCGGCCGGCGCGACCGTGGTCCCGCTGCTGATCGCCCGCGGTCCCGATGGCGAACTGGCCCGGGTGACGGGCCTGACCGCACCCGCCTGGCTACGCGAGCAGCTCCAGGGCGGCGCTCGGGGTGACCTGGGGGTCCGCGGTCCCGCCGCCGCGATCAGCGAGGTGGACCTGATCGAGGAGCTGCAACGCCGGGTCGCCGCCTTGGACATGGACGCGTTGCGCGAAGGGGCGATCAAGCGCTATTGGCAGCGCGCGACCTTCGACACCCTGCCCGTGGTGACCGAGCCGCGCGAGCGCACCATCGATCCGACCGTCACCGCCAGCGCCGACGTGGTGCTGCCCGACGGGACCAAGGTCATCCAGGCTGGCGCGAGCGTCAACCCGCTGGACCACGTGCCTTTCACCCACCGGCTGATCGTCTTCGATGCGTCCGACCAGCGCCAGGTGGAGACCGCCCGTCGTCTGGGCGAGACCGACAGTCCGCAGCGCCCGCTGTACCTGGCGACCCGATTCGACCGCGACCAGGGTTGGGACGGTCTGCGCACCGTCGAGGACCGACTCGATGAGCCGGTGTATCTCCTGACGCCCGACGTGCGCACCCGCTTCGCCTTGGAGCGGGTGCCCGCCCTGGTCGAGGCCCGGGGGCGGGTGTTCGTCGTCCATGAGGTGCTGCCCGATCACCTGCCGATAGGGCAGCCAGTGGAGTCCAAACCATGAGCGCGTTGGCGAGTGTCAGAGTACATGGCCACGGGCGGCCGTTGTTGAGCATCTTGCTGGCATGCGGCCTCACGCTCGCCGGCACCATGCCGCGGCTGAGCCAGGCCGCCGACCCCGGATGCCCGAGTGCGGACCTGTTCTCCGGCAAGCTGATCACCGACATCTGCTGGGCCTGCCTGTTCCCGGTGCGCATCGCGGGGCTGCCCATCGGCGGCGGTCAGGTCCCGGCCGGGGCGGCG
>CAILVI010000331.1 GCA_903837595.1 uncultured Thiodictyon sp. | reverse complement strand
GTCCAGCAGCGCCACCGGGGTGAACGGCACCCAGTCCAACAACAGCGCCTTGAGCGCCGGTGCGGCCTATGTGTTCGTGCGCAGCGGCACCAACTGGACCCAGCAGGCCTATCTCAAGGCCTCCAACACCCAGGCGGGTGACCAATTTGGCTGGCGGGTGGCGGTCTCGGGCGATACGGTGGTGGTCGGTGCCCCGTATGAGGACAGCAATGCCACCGGGGTGGACGGTAACCAGGGCGACAACAGCGCCTCGTCTGCCGGCGCGGCCTATGTGTTCGTGCGCGGCGCGACCACCTGGACCCAGCAGGCCTATCTCAAGGCATCCAACACCGGGATAGGCGACCAGTTTGGCCTGTCCCTGGCGGTCTCGGGTGGCACTGTGGTGATCGGGACCGATCTGGAGTCCAGCAACGCCACCGGGGTGGACGGTAACCAGAGCAACAACAGCGCCTCCTCGGCCGGCGCGGCCTATGTCTTTCTCACCCCGTTGGCCACGACCGGCTCCACCGCTACGCTGTCCTCCAGTCGCAACCCGGCCGGCCTCGGCGAGCGTATCGATCTCACCGCCACCGTCTCGCCCGCCACGGCCACCGGCACCGTCACCTTTATGGATGGCGCTGCCAACCTGGGGACGGTCATCTTGTCCAGCGGGAGCGCCGTTTACAGCACCGCGGCCCTGGCGGCCGGCGACCACAGTTTCACCGCAGTGTATAGCGGCGACGCGCTCTACGCCGGTGCCACCTCGTCGGTCCTCATCCAGGGCGTCCTCCCGACCTATCCCATCGCTGCCACCGCCAACCCGGCTGGCGGTGGGACGGTCTCCTGTGCCCCCAACCCGGTGCCGCAGGGCAGCGGCAGCACCTGCACCGCCGCGGCCAATGCCGGCTATACCTTCAGCGCCTTTAGCGGCGCTTGCACCGGCGCCGGTTGCAACCTGACCAACGTCACCGCGGCCGCGAACGTTGTCGCCACCTTTACGCTCAACAACGTCAATTACTACACCCTGACGGTGAACCAGACTGGGAGCGGAACGGGGACTGTCGGCGGCGGCGGCGGCTATGCCGCCAACACCCTGGTCACGCCCACCGCCAGCGCGGCCCCCGGTTCCACCGTCACCGGCTGGAGCCCCGCCAGTTGCGGCAACGCCTTCGCACTCACGGCCGACACGACCTGTACGGTGACCTTCACACTTAATGGCAACCTCCCGCCATCGGTGGGGATTGCCGCTGACATGCAGCGGCTGGCCGCCGGTGACGAACATAGCCTGTTTATCGATGCCACCGGCAACCTGTGGGCGTGGGGATATAACGGATGGGGCGAACTTGGTGATGGCACGACCACCGATCGCCCCAATCCGGTCCGTGTGCTCACCGGGGTCAAGGCGGTGGCGGCCAGTTATGCCCATACCCTGGCCATCAAGACCGACGGTAGCCTGTGGGCCTGGGGGGATAATATCTATTACACCCTCGGTGGCAGCCCGAACACGCAGGGCTTGTATGCGCAATATAGTCCGGTCCAAGTCCTGAGCAATGTCGCGGCCGTTGCGGCCGGTTATAACCATACCCTTGCCCTCAAGACCGACGGCAGCCTGTGGGCCTGGGGGGCTAACCCCTATGGCCAACTCGGCAACGGGACGACCACCGCTGGCGTGAATCCGCTCCAGGTCATGACCGGGGTCGCGGCCATTGCGGTTGGTCATGAATACTCGCTGGCGCTGAAGACGGACGGCAGCCTATGGGCCTGGGGGCACAATTGGTTTGGGGAGCTCGGCGACGGCACGACCACGGATCGCTGGATTCCGGTCCAGGTCATGACCGGGGTCGCTGCCATTGCGGCTGGCGGCTACCATACGCTGGCCATCAAGACCGACGGCAGCCTTTGGTCCTGGGGGTATGACTTCTATGGCCAACTCGGCGATGGCACCGCCGGTAGCTCGATAGGTCGCGTAAGCCCGATTCAGGTTCAGACCGGGGTCGCGGCCGTGGTGGCCGGTGATTACGACTCGCTGGCGCTGAAGGCTGACGGCACCCTGTGGGCCTGGGGGGCGAACGATCACGGCCAACTCGGTGATGGGACGACCACGCAACGGCTGTTTCCGGTCCAGGTCTTGAGTGCAGTGGCGGCCATGGCGGGCAGCACCGTGGCGGGTGGCGGCACCTTTTCTCATACCCTGGCGCTGAAGACCGACGGCACCCTCCTGGCCTGGGGTTGGAATCGGTATGGCGAACTCGGCAACGGCACGACCACCGATAGTGCCAGTCCGGGCGCGGTCCGGGGGATTGCCCAGCCCGATTTCGTGGTAACGGGCATGGTCGTTGCGCCCGGCAGCCCGAGCATCAACGGTACCTTCAGCGCCGCTGTCACGGTCACCAACCAGGGCGCGGCGGACGGGGTGCCGGGGAGCCTGCAGGTCTGGGCGGACCAGTCCAGCGCACAGGCCTGCGCTAGCGTCGGGGATCAAGCGGCGATCCTGACGACCCTCGCGGCGGGGGCGAGCACGACGGTGACGGTCGGTGGCCTGCCGGCGGGGGCTGCCGGGGCCAAGACCCTGCGCGCCTTCATCAATAGTGGGTGTTTGCCCGTGGAATCCGATCAGACCAACAACCAAAGCACCCTGGCCTATAGCGTCGCGGTCCCCAATTACACCCTGACGGTCAACCAGGCTGGCGCCGGTTCGGGTACGGTCGGCGGCGGCGGTACCTTTCCCTACAACACGCAGGTTACTCCCACCGCCAGCGCGGCGCCCGGTTCCACCTTCACCGGCTGGAGCCCCGCCAGTTGCGGCAGCGCCTTCGCGCTGACCGCCAACACCATCTGCACTGCCACGTTCACCACCACCTTCGGGAGCTACGCCATCACCGCCACCGCCAACCCCTTGGCAGGCGGTGCTGTCAGTTGCTTGCCCACGGCGGTCGCGTCCGGAGGTACCAGCACCTGTACCGCCACGACCAACCCGGGTTATGTCTTCGCCGGCTGGCGCGGGGACTGCGCTGGCCAAGGCGGCACGACCTGCACCCTGAGCAACATCACCTCAGCCAAGGCCGTCGTGGCGACTTATGTCGATATGGCGCTGGTGGTGCCCAGCCGCGGTGGTTGGCGGGCGCTCCTGGGGCGATGAACTGAGCGCGCGGCGATGGCGGTGGGCACCCTCGCCCTGGCCACGGCGTCAGCGCGAACACGGCCCCGCCGCTGGCGGTGACGTCAAATCAGGATGGCCGATCGATCGAATCGGGCCACTGGCAGCGATTGGGCACAGCACGCAAAGGCGCGTAGCGCGGGGGGAAATCATGTCGGTACGATCTGTTAGGTGTCGTTTTCTACCGCGCAATCGGTACGCCGGGGCCATCCTGTGTTGTTTTGCACTGCTCCTGAGCCTGGCGGTGGGCGACACCCCGGCGCAGACGCCCGCGGCGACCGACGCGGCATTGCGCGCGTGGGTCGCGCGCGATCTGTGGCTGCGGGTGCAAGTGGACTTGGTCCTGCCGGGTAACCCGGCAGTGTCTCGGGACGCGGCCCAAGAGGCCATCTGGCAGGCCGCCCTGGACCAAACGGCGCAGAACGTGCTGTCGGCCTTGCCCGCCGGGTCCTATGACTCGGTGCTGCGGTTGGCTGGCGCGTCCAGTCTCAGCGTGCGGGTGAATGCCGCCGGGCTGGATGGGGTGCTGACCTCGCCCTTGGCGGCGGCGGTCGCTGCGGCGGCCACGGCCGAGCAGCAGCGCATTGCCACCAAGTCTGATGACAGCTTCGCGATCCAACCCGACGGTAGCCTCTGGGCCTGTGGGACGGGCACCCATGCCGAGATCGGCGACGGCTTTCAGAAAGATCGGCTGAGTCCGGTCCCGATCCTGACCGGGGTCGCGGCCGTGGCGGCCGGACTCTGGCACAACTTGGCGCTGGGAACCGACGGCAGCCTGTGGGCCTGGGGGGATAATGGGACTGGCCGGCTCGGTAATGGCACGACAGTCGGTCAGAGCGGCACGAACGCCTATCAGTTGGTGCCCATGTTGGTGCCGCTGGGTGGGGTGACGGCCATGGCGGGCGGTTTTGACCACAGCCTGGCCGTCCAGGCCGACGGTAGCCTCTGGGCCTGGGGTGACAATTATTTTGGCCAGATCGGTGACGGTACAGTCACCCGCCGCCTCAGCCCGGCCCAGATCATGACCGGGGTCGCGGCGGTGGCGGCCGGGTCTCATCACAGCCTGGCACTCAAGACCGACGGCACCCTCTGGGCCTGGGGGGACAATTTCTATACCCAGGTGGGTGACGGCACGGGGAGCAATCGCGTGCTGCCGGTCCAGGTCCTGACCGGGGTGGTGGCGGTGGCGGCCGGTGAGAATTTTTCGATGGCGTTGAAGGGCGACGGTACCCTGTGGGCCTGGGGAAAAAATGGCAATGGCCAGCTTGGCGACGGTACCGCGACGAATCGCCCGCTGCCGGTGCAGGTCATGACCGGGGTCGCGGCCATGGCGGCCGGTTTTAGCCACGGCCTGGCGCTGAAGACCGACGGCACCCTCTGGGCCTGGGGCTATAACGGCTATGGCCAGATCGGCGATGGTACGATTTCCGGTGATCGACTCAGTCCGTTGCAGGTGCTGACAGGGGTCGTCGCGGTGGCGGGCGGTGCCAATCACAGCCTGGCCCGCAAGGCCGACGGCAGTCTCTGGGCCTGGGGGCACAACTTCTACGGTGAACTGGGCGACGGCACTGGAATCGATCGCCTGATTCCTGTTCAGGTGTCCGGGTTTGGTGCGACGACCTCGCGGCCGGACTTCGCGGTGACCAACCTCGCCCTGACGCCCGCCAACCCGGGCGCCAACGCCACCTTCGATGCCACGGTCACGGTGACCAACCAGGGGCTGGCGGCCGGTGCGCCGGGGGCGTTGCAGTTATGGGCCAACCAAGCCGCAGTGGCGGACTGCGTCGGCGTCGGCGACCAGTCGGCCGTGCTACCGAACCTGGCGGCGGGCGCCAGTACCACCGCCACGCTCACCGGCCTGCCGGCCGGGGCGGCGGGTGCCAAGACCCTGCGGGCCTTCGTCGACAGTACCTGCCAGACGCCCGAGAGCGACGACAGCAACAACCAGACCACCACCGGTTACAACGTCGGGACGCTGATTCCCGACTTTGTGATCGGCAACGTCGTGCTGACCCCGCCCAACCCGAGCGCCAATGGCACCTTCAGTGCCGCGGTGACGGTGACGAACCGGGGCTCGGCGGCCGGGGTCCCCGGGGCGCTGCAGGTCTGGTCCAACCAGACCGGCGCGCCGGCCTGCGGGGCACTGGGCGAGCGCTCGGCGACCCTGCCGAGCCTGGCCGCGGGCGCCAGCCAGACGGTCACGCTCACCGGCTTGGCGGCGGGGGCGGCCGGTGCCAAGACCCTGCGCGCCTTTGTCGACAGCGCCTGTCTGACCGCGGAGTCCGACGAGACCAACAATTGGTCGGGTATCCCCTACACCGTGGTGCCCCAGGACCTCGACCTCGCGGTGATCGCGCTCGTGCTCAGTCCGGGGAGCAGCCCGAGTGCCACTACGACCTTCGATGCCGTCGTCACGGTGATCAACCTGGGCACGGCGGCCACGGCGGCCGGGGCGACCCTCCAGGTCTGGGCCGACCAGGCCGCGGCACCGGCCTGCGGTGACGCGGGCAACCAGGCGGCGACCCTGCCGGGCCTGGCGGGCGGCGCAAGCCACTCGGTGACCTTTACCGGGTTGCCGGCGGGGGCGGCCGGGGCCAAGACCCTGCGCGCCTTCGTCGACAGCGCCTGTCTGACCGCGGAAACGGACGAGGATAACAACCAGCGTGCCACGGTCTATCAGGTGGTGGCGCCGGCCCCCAATTTTGCGGTGAGTGCGGTGGTGCTGAGTTCGCTCACCCCGCCGGTCAATGGGACCGTTGCGGCCACCATCACGGTCACCAACTGGGGGCAGGTTCCCGGGGTGGCGGGGACCCTGCGGGTCTGGGCGAACCAGCCCGGGGTGCCGGCCTGTGGCACCGCGGCCGACCAGACCGTCGCCCTGCCGAGCCTGGCGGCGGGCGCCAGTACCACGGTGACGGTGAGCGGCCTGGCGGCCGCTGGACTCGGGGTCAAGACCCTGCGCGCCTTTGTCGACGGCGACTGCCTGACCGCGGAGACCGATGAGGGCGACAACCAGCGGACCCTCGGCTATGCGGTCGGCACGACCGAGATGCAGCGCATTGCCACCAAATCTGACACCAGTTTCGCCATTCAGCCCGATGGCAGCCTCTGGGGTTGGGGGCAAGGCACCCATGGCGAGATCGGCGACGGCTGGAGCAACACCATTCACCCGGGACCGATCCAGGTCCTGACCGGGGTTGCGGCGGTGGCGGCCGGACTGTGGCACAACTTGGCGCTGGGGACCGACGGTAGCCTTTGGGCCTGGGGGGATAATGGGTCTGGCCAGCTTGGCAACGGCACGACGGTGGGTCAGGGCGGCACCAACTCATCTCAGTTGGTGCCCATGTTGGTGCCGCTGGGTGGGGTGACGGCCATGGCGGGCGGTTTTAACCACAGCCTGGCCGTCCAGGCCGACGGCAGCCTGTGGGCCTGGGGCGATAACGCGCGTGGCCAGCTCGGTGATGGGACGCTCGTGCGCCGCCTCAGTCCGGTCCAGGTCATGACTGGGGTCACGGCGGTGGCGGCCGGGGCTTATCACAGCCTGGCGCTCAAGACCGATGGCAGCCTGTGGGCCTGGGGATTCAACTTTTATACCCAGGTGGGTGACGGCACGGCGACTGATGCCTTGCTTCCGGTCCAGGTCCTGACCGGGGTCGTGGCGGTGGCGGCCGGTGAGAATCACTCCCTGGCACTCAAGGGCGACGGCACCCTGTGGGCCTGGGGAAAAAATGGGGATGGCCAGCTTGGCGACGGCACTACGACGAATCGCCCCTTGCCGGTGCAGGTTATGACCGGGGTGGCGGCCATGGCGGCCGGTTTTAGCCACGGCCTGGCCATGAAGACCGACGGCACCCTCTGGGCCTGGGGCTATAACAGCTATGGCCAGATCGGCGATCGTACGATTTCGGGCGGTCGATTGAGTCCAGTACAGGTGCTGACCGGGGTCGTGGCGGTGGCCGGCGGTGCCAATCACAGCCTGGCCCGCAAGGCCGACGGCAGTCTTTGGGCCTGGGGGCACAACTTTTACGGTGAGTTGGGCGACGGCACTGGAATCGATCGCCTGATTCCGGTTCAGGTGTCCGGGTTTGGTGCGACGACCCCGCGCCCGGACTTCGTGGTGACCAATATCGCCCTGACGCCCGCCAACCCGAATGCCAACGGCACTTTAGGTGCTACGGTCACGGTGACCAATCAGGGTCTGGCGGCCGGGGCCCCGGGGGTGTTGCAGGTGTGGGCCGATCGGGCCGCGGCGGCGGACTGTGGCGGCGTCGGCGACCAGTCGGCCGCCCTGCCGAGCCTGGCGGCGGGCGCCAGCGCGACCGTTACGTTCACCGGCCTGCCGGCCGGGGCGGCCGGGGCCAAGACCCTGCGGGCCTTCGTCGACAGCGCTTGCCAGAGCGTGGAGAGCGACGAAAGCAACAACCAGTCCACCCGGCCTTATGCGACCGTCAGTCACGTCACCCTCACGGTGGCGACGGCCGGCACGGGGTCCGGGACGGTCGGCGGTGGGGGGACCTATCCCGCCAACACCCTGGTGACGCCTACCGCCGCCGCGGCGACCGGTTCGACCTTCACCAACTGGAGCCCGAGCGGTTGCGGCAGCACCTTCGCGCTGACGGCCGACACCACCTGCACCGCGACCTTTACGCTCAACAGCTACACCCTGACGGTGAACCAGAACGGTACCGGTGCGGGCAGCGTTGGCGGTGGCGGGACCTATGGCTACAACAGCCTGGTGACACCCATCGCGAGCGCCGCGCCCGGCTCGACCTTTACACGATGGACCCCGGCCAGTTGCGGCAGCACCTTCGCGCTGACTGCCAACACCACCTGCACGGCCACGTTCACCGCCACCCTCGGCAGCTATGTCATCACCGCCACCGCGAGCCCCGGGGCAGGCGGCGCGGTCAGTTGCTTGCCCACGGCGGTCGCGTCCGGCGGTACCAGCACCTGTACCGCCATGGCCAACCCCGGTTATGTCTTCGCCGGGTGGCGCGGGGACTGCGCTGGCCAAGGCGGCACGACCTGCACCCTGAGCAATATCACCTCAGCCAAGGCCGTCGTGGCGACTTATGTCGAGATGGCGCTGGTGGTGCCCAGCCGCGGCGGTTGGCGGGCGATCCTGGGGCCGTGAGTGGCGGGCGCGGCAGTGGCTGTGGGTACCGCAATCCTGGTCAGTGCGTCGCCGCGAACACGCCCCAGCCGTCGGCGGTGACGTCGACTGGTGGGAGAGTCAGCATAGGGCAGGCGAGCAATGCAAAGGATTGGCAAGAGCGCTCAGCCTTGCTATAAATGGCCTCCGCAGAGGCTTACCGTAAGAGTTGCGCCGGGAGCGCGCTGCAATTCTCCCTCACCTATTGGGGGAGGGTCAGGGAGGGGAACGGCCAAGGCGCCCGCCACTTTCATCTTGCGGGGTGGTGCGGGCGCCATGGCCGTTACCGTGAAAGTCGCGCCGGGAGCGCGCGCCAATCAAATCAGGATGGCCGATCGATCGAATCGGGCCACTGGCAGCAATTGGGCACAGCACGCAAAGGCGCGTAGCGCGGGGAGAAATCATGTCGGTTCGATCTGTTGGGCGTCGTTTCCTACCGCGTAACCGGTACGCCGGTGCCATCCTGTGCTGTTTCGCACTGCTCCTGAGCCTGGCGGTGGGCGACGCCCCGGCGCAGACACCCGCGGCGACCGATGCGGCACTGCGCGCGTGGGTCGCGCGCGACCTGTGGCTGCGGGCGCAAGTGGATTTGGTCCTGCCGGGTAACCCGGCGGTGCCCCGGGACGCGACCCAAGAGGCACTCTGGCAGGCTGCCCTGGACCAAACGGCGCAGAATTTGCTCCTGGCCTTGCCCGCCGGGTCCTATGACTCGGTGCTGCGCCTGGCGGGCACGTCCAGCCTCAGCGTGCGGGTGAATGCCGCCGGGCTGGATGGGCTGCTGACCTCGCCTTTGGTGGTGGCGGTCGCCGCCGCGGCCACCGCCGAGCAGCAGCGCATTGCCTCCAGGCTTGAAACCAGCTTCGCCATCCAAACGGACGGCAGCCTGTGGGGCTGGGGGACGGGTGGGAATGGCCAGATCGGCGACGGCGGGCACAGCGTCGTTCATCCGGCGACAAGTCAGGTCCTGACCGGGGTCGCGGCGGTGGCGGCTGGGCAACTCCACACCCTGGTGCTGCGGACCGACGGCAGTCTGTGGACCTGGGGCAATAACGGGACAGGCCAGCTCGGCAACGGCACGACGACTTTTGCTCAGTCAGGCTTCAATTCGGATCAGTGGGTGCCGGTCGCGGTCATGGGCGGGGTGACGACCATGGCGGGCGGTTATTACCACAGCCTGGCCGTGCAGCGCGACGGCAGCCTGTGGGCCTGGGGCGATAACGCCCGTGGCCAACTCGGCGACGGTACGCTCACCCGGCGTCTGAGTCCGGTCCAGGTCATGAGCGGCGTGGTGGCGGTGGCGGCCGGGGCCTATCACAGCCTGGCGCTGAAGACCGACGGCACCCTGTGGGCCTGGGGGGACAATTATCGTGTCCAGGTGGGCGACGGCTCCGGGAGCAATCGCACGCGGCCGGTCCAGGTCCTGACCGGGGTGGTGGCGGTGGCTGCCGGCCAGGAGTTTTCACTGGCGCTCAGGGGCGATGGCAGTCTGTGGGCCTGGGGCGCCAATTGGCTGGGCATGCTCGGCGACGGCACCACGATCGATCGCCCGCGGCCGGTGCAGGTCATGACCGGGGTGGCGGCCATGGCGGCCGGCCGTTTCCATGCCCTGGCGCTGAAGACTGACGGTAGCCTCTGGGGTTGGGGCGATGCCGGGTTTGGCCAGGTCGGCGATGGCACGCAGAACGGCAATCGTCCGAATCCGATCCAGGTGATGACCGGGGTGGCGGCCGTGGCGGGCGGTCTTGGACACAGCCTGGCCCGCAAGGCGGACGGCAGTCTCTGGGCCTGGGGGGCCAATTCATCCGGCCAGTTGGGCGACGGCACGACGACCGCCAGCCTGATTCCTGTTTCGGTTGTCGGGTTTGGCGCCACGACCCTGCGGCCGGACTTTGCGGTGACCAACATCGCCCTGACGCCTGCCAACCCGGGCGCCAATGCCACCGTCGATGCCACGGTCACCGTCACCAACCAGGGCCTGGCGGCCGGGGACCCGGGGACCCTGCAGGTGTGGGCCGATCGAGCCGCGGTGGCGGACTGCGGGGGCGTCGGCGACCAGTCCGCGGTTCTGCCGAGCCTGGCGGTGGGCGCCAGTACCACCGTCACCCTCGCCGGCCTGCTGGCCGGGCCGGCCGGGGCCAAGACCCTGCGGGCGTACGTCGACAGCACCTGCCAGACGCCCGAGAGCGACGACAGCAACAATCAGACCACCACCGGCTATAGCGTTGGGACGCTGATTCCCGACTTTGTGATCGACAAGGTCGTGTTGGCCCCGCTCAACCCGAGCGCCAACGGCACCTTCAGTGCCGCGGTGACGGTGACCAACCGGGGCTCGGCGGCCGGGGTGCCTGGGGCGCTGCAAGTCTGGTCCAACCAGACCGGCGCGCCGGCCTGCGGGGCCCTGGGCGAGCG
>CAILVI010000330.1 GCA_903837595.1 uncultured Thiodictyon sp. | reverse complement strand
CCAAGGCGCCCGCCACCTTCACCTTGCGGGGTGGTGCGGGCGCCATGGCCGTTAGCCGGTCCGGCATTTGTGCGCACTGAATTCTCATGGATCTGTCGGGCGCCGCCACCGGCTAAAGCCTCGACCTCCGGTTGCGGAGGGAGCCCCGCTGGCAGGGACGATGATCAAGGTGCATGGCCGAAATCTGGAGTTCCGTGAACAGCATATTCAATCGAGTGTGGCCAGGCGCTGAGTCAAGCATACTGCCCCAGTAACTCCGAAACTCCCCGGCCTTCTTACGCCCGAGACGGTCATGTAACAGGAAATAAGGCTTTTGAACGCGGTTGTTGCACTTCAAACTTGAAACCGCCCCCCCGTTAAAATATCGCGTAGGGTTTAATGATATATTCGTATGGTTCATTGTCTGTTAGCGGTTGAAACACATGGCCGAACACGTTCATCGATTTGCTATTTCCGGCCAGCCTTGAGTACTGTCGAGAAAACCCGGTTGAAAACTCTGCTTCGGGAACTTCAAGAACCAAGATGCGGACGCGTGACCCCAAATAATCGCTAACAGGATGAAGGAATTCAAAACAGAACCCTCCGGAACTGGTCTTTTCGATCAAGAACTCCGCGTTAATGAGCACCCACTGCCCGGCGTTTCTTAGGCGGTCAATAATTCTAAACGCCGCCCTCTTTCTTGCTGCTATTCTGTTGCGTTCGACATGCCGTTCTATGAGGGTGAAGCGATTGCGAGCCTGATCTACCTCCTGTTCATATTGTTCCAATGCCGCCGTGTCCAGCAGAGTTTGATCAAGGGTTTCTAAGCCTAAAGCGATTCTATCGGTAGAGATGCCATATTCAATATAGCGCTTAAGCATTTGCTGCCTGCTGATTTGCGGAAGTGTTGTGTCAGCAGCCCATTTCAATTTTTCTTTATCGCTTAAGAAAAAATCCACCACGGTGATGATATTCGAGTCAATCTCAAGATTGCTCTGATTCTTGATTTCCAGCAGTAGTTTCTTAACCACTCCTTCGCGGAAGGTATCATCATATAGTTCGCTGAGCCGGTCGCTGTTCACATAATGAAGCTCAGGGATCATGTGACTTAGAAAATGCTCCCTGCACGTAGCAATATTAGCCGCTGAGAGAGGAAGCGCTGGTCTCCTGCCTGCGGAGTCAATCTCAGGAAACCCCAAGACAATTTCAGTGGTAAGTCTTTTGTCATCATAGAGCTTCTGATCACAAGATTCTCTTTCCAGCAATTCGTAAAACTCTTCCAGGCTGTTTGGCGTGGTTAACTTTCTTGCTGCTGCGGGCATGCGCCCAATCGCGGGCTGTCGAACATAAAGCTCTTCAGGCAGCCCTTCGAACGATTTGATGACTCTTGATGATGCCATTTGGAACTCCAGTGCGCGCGTCCTGTTTACGTAGGGCCGTGCAGACCTATTTCAGAGGGTTGTCTGCCGCCAGCTGAGCGGCCTAACGACTAACCATTATATCCGTCGTGCGCGCCGCAGGCATTGATCATCGTTCCGGTCAAGCGATCGGTCCGCACAGCGGACCCTGCGGATTGCGTCGCGCCCGTAGGGCTCGCTGTGCGGACCAACGACCTCGTCACTAGGGCAGTGGCCGGGATTATGACAAGGTGCCATACACATGGCAGCTCTCTTGATAAATAACTCCGACCAATACCCCACATGTCGTGCAAAAAAGAAAATCCGCGATTCCGTTGCCTTGACGACGCATAACGTCTCATCTTGCCTTCATCGGAATGCTACGGTGCGAGACTTGTCCTCCTCCGTGGGGGCAGCCAGATAATAGCTTCTTGCTTCTCTTGCCCTATGAGGGACATTTCGTCGTCAGTGTGATCAATTCCGTCTGCCAATAGATCGGGAGGCTATCCCATGGATTAGTTGGTATGTCATGGGTAACATAGACAAGCCCAGCATTTCTGGATCTTGACAACTCAATGGCACTAGCCATCTGTGCGCTGGTTGTTGTGGTGTGAACCAAATGCGTGAACTTTGCCGCAGGATAGTCATGAATCCAAGACGGTGGAACCCAAGTCCGATAAGCGGCATAGGATTGTTCGAAAACAACAGTCGTATCAGCCAGCGTGACATACCGCTGGTCGGGGATCACACCGGGATTGAGCATCACAAAACTATTATTCCTTCCCCGGATGTAACTGGCCAGCGATTGATAATAGGCGAGATCGGTGGCGCTGGGCGCCGTTTGGTCGAGGAAAATGCCGTCCACGCCGTACCATCGTTTATACAAATTAATTTCAGTTTGAACTTGACTTATGGGCCTGCTGCCATAGTTGGTGTGAACGTAGCCCAACACCTTGATGCCTGCCGCTTGTGCTGCATTTACTGCACTGACATAGTTGGCGTCCTTACTGGCACCTGGTCCGCTGTCAGGGTTCATAATCATAATCGCCGTGCGCGGTACCGAGGCGATGGACGTCGTCCATAAGGCACCGGGGTAGAAATAGGCAGGAATGGCAGCTCCTTGACAGAGTCCGGCCTCTGCTTCCGGGCTCAGGCGCAGAATGCCCAATACCACGATCCTCAAATAGAGAGATGCGGTAGGCATGGGTAAGGTCTTGCAACCAACCATAGTCAGGTAACGCATGATTGCAAGACCTGGCGCCGCAGTTCCTTATGCCACTCTGACCCCTTTCCAAAATGCTACTCGCCCTTTAATCTCTTTGGCTGCCTCTTTTGGCTCTGGGTAGTACCACGCGGCATCCTTGTTGGTTTCACCATGCACTACAATATCGTAGTAACTGGCCTCTCCTTTCCAGGGGCATACGCTGTGCGTGCTACTTTCTCGAAAATATTGCCGATCGATTGATTCCGCCGCGAAGTATTGATTCCGTTCAACGGTGACGGTGTCTCTGCTCTCGGCAAGGACCGCATCTTTCCAAGTTGCTCTCATTGCTAGTTCTCCAATCGGAATGATTTATAGGGTAAAGGGGATAGCACCCTTTACGATGATGCCCATTGGTTAATGGGTACTGACCCTGAGGTATCCTTGCCGCTTTTGCTGAAAAGCTGAAAACCAATTAAGCCTGGACCCTTTTCCCCTGCGTTTACAATCGCTCTTTATATGTCAGGGGAAACAACCACCAGATGACAAGGATAAGCAGGCCGACAAATGCTGTTACGAAAATACTTACGACGGATCCGATGACATGCGAAACTACAAGTTGTGTAGCCAGGATCAGGGCGAAAGAAAGAAACACCAGCCCCACTAAAATCATGCGGGTGGCAAAAGTTTTAAACAACTCCCGGTTTACCAGAGGACGTGCCAGGCGATGATGCGCCGCCGGAGCACTAAAAAATACCAGGCTGGTAATGGAGCAGAGAAAAGTTGCAGTATAAACGCATTTCTCGAAATCCTGAATTTTTTCGAAGCCTTGGTTGAAGGGTAGCACAATCAGGAAAGCAGTAAGCACTTGGGCACCTTGCAGCAAAATCCGCAATTCCGACAACATGTCGTCCAGGCTTCCCTCTTCGGAGGCTTCGCTATCATTGGCCCGGGGTTCAGCCTGGGGTTTGGTATCGATGTCTGTCATAGTTCAGGTATTGCTCCTATTGAGTGCAGGATAGCGTCGAGACGAAGTGATGAATGGACCCAAGCGCAATGAGTTCTTCCCGCCGAGTCACGAAGGCGCGTTCCGTATCCGATAGGGGCCGGCCCAACCGCGCAGCAGCAATGGCCAGGCTTGCGGCCTGGAGCTTACGGACGACTGCTGCCATGGTTCTCCCCGGTGCGGCTGCGGCCGCAAGGGTGCAGTCTACCCGGCAGCGCCGGCGGAGTCGGGTTCTTGGTCGAGGTATTGCAATGAAGCAGACGCATATCAGTTACTTGGCGCCGAGACGCTCCTTTTCGTATTCCTGATATGTCTTTTTTTTGAGACGCGACAGACATTCTTCGGCGGAGCTGCCAGGTTGGTTTCTACACTCGCTTTCCGCACCGCTTTTTACGCCTTCATACCAAGCCTCGGTCGTGCAGGCTGAAATGAGGAGCAAAGTCAGTCCGCAGGTTGGGGTGACAAAGGAACCCCAACCTATGGTCCAGTTTCCTGAAAGACAGCTCGACCCTGGCCCCTTTAACCATGCCTTCATTCGCGCCCCCGGGGCTTGCCACGCCACTGAAGTTGCGCCGTCCAACCGGCGCTGGCGTTCGCGATGGCGTCGTATTGGGGCAGGTATGGCTTGATGTCCAAGAGCGGCGTCTGATCCAGCATATCGGCTCCTACAACAATCAAAACATTTTTTTCGCGTCGGAGCAAGCGCACAACAGACAGCCCAATGCTGTTACGACGACTCGGATGACGCGATGCGTAAATGCCGTGAGGCGTGTCGTCCAAGAAGGTTGGGCGGACGAATTGAATTTCGCCGGCACGGTGGAATTGATAGAGAAGGTAGATATGCGAAAACGTTTCGACATCCTGAAGACCGGCGGAAAACCCACGGAATACCTCAACACGCGAGGGCTCCTGGCTTGCGAAGGCGGGTTGGATAGGACACTCTTCCTTTGTCTTGTACGGAGTGTGGATCATGCCGATCGTGATCATGGCGGACTCCAGAGGTCTAACGGTTTTCTCGGCGGCCATTTTTCGGATGGCCCCTTGTACCGGCTTCGAGCTAATTGCCAATCCATTGACCTTGGGCGGGGGTAATGAAACTCATCCCAACCTACGGCCCTCTTTAGCCTGCCTATCGCGCAACTGCAGCAGGCCGAGCGCCTTCAATCATCCATTTCCCTGCCCGAAGTTGCTCGTTTAAACATGCTGAGCAAACGCCAATTTGCGTTCGATTGGGCACTGTCCAGACCGCGGTGATGGGGGCGGCCTCTTTAGCAACGCATACGCTTGTTTGCACGACGCAGGTCCCGAACATGACAACGCCGCTGGGTTCGACTTTCATATTCTTTCTCTCTTTAGAATGATGGTGATGTCGCGGATCACGCCAACCAGCGCATAAGGCGATCTCTGGCATCCTCGACGAGGTCCTCACGGTCTCGTCGGCCAAGGATTCGATGAAGCGATGCGTGGATGCTGGTTTCTGCTTCGGCAAGCAGCACATCGGGAAGCCCTGTGGGCCGACTGTAACCCAGCTCATGGCGCTCGACGTGGGCATACTCATGCGCAAGGCACGCCAGAACTGACATCCGCGCGTTGGCCTCCACTGCATTTGACCCTGGATAGGCGTTGGCCCCCAAGAAGACCTTGCGATGGGCCTCGCTGTATCCCGTCATGGTGAAGCCTGAGGCGGCCCGACTCAGGTCTAAGGGGACGGTCAAGCCTCCTTCGGTGATTAGCACCCACGCCATCGTTTAGTATTCGAATTGGGTCGGGGTGAGGGCGGACGTATTTCGGGTTAGCAACATGGGTGCAAGGGTCATGTTTTGCAGCCGACGATAGTCAGGCAATGCAAAATTGCAGGACTTGGCCCCTCGGTTCTTTGGAATCAATTAAACTGTCCCCGGAATTCACGGATAGGCCACTTTAGGTAAAAGCGAGCTGGGAAATCGTTGTCTGTCCCCGTTTTCCCCCCGTTTTCCCGCCGTTTTCCCGCGAAAAACGGAAAGGTCTTGGCAGGAGAGCTGCGCTACAGCGATTTCGATCTCAGAGACACGGGTCATTATGTTTACCTCTTAACGTGTTGCGTTACGCTGCGCGAATCAGGCAATCGCGGTCTGACCCAAGACCTGACCCCCGGTCTCTTCGTTGTGTGAAATGTCTGGCAGCGATAAAGCCGTTGCCCGGCCTACTAAGCTATTGTCACGGGATAAATCGCCACCGATTCACCCGGGTCGGCGGCAATCAGCCGCAACGTCCACTCGGCGTGGGGCAGCGAACCCGGCAGGAACCGCTCGATCCCGTCCCCTGCATCCTTCCAGCCGGGCGACGCCTCGTTGATCTCGAACACCCGACTGCCCGCGGTGAGGATGGCCAGACATAAATCGCCGACGAAAATGTCGCGCTTGTAGGCATCTAGACGACGCACGTCGCTCCACGCCACCAGTTCGCCGCCGATCCGCAAGCCTTCGGCGTCGGCCGAAACCGCGGGGGGCGCGGCGGGCCTTGGCCGAACCACGGCGGCTAATCGCTCGAAATAGCGTGAGACTACTCCCATCGGAACATCGTCACGAAGTCGTAGGCCGCTTCCCCGGCGGCCTTACCCACCTCGCGCCCCACCCAGCCGACGCCAAGTGCGCCCAGAATGCCGCCGACGGCGCACAGAGTTCCCTTGGTCACCTCGCCGACGACCGGCAGCGCCAGGCTCGGCGACCCCAGGGCCGCCAGGGTGACGCACCCCGCCCAAGCACCTCCAGCGCCGCCTGCCACACCAAAGCCCAAGCCCGTGTATTCGCGCGCCGCCATGCGGCTGCGCTGTTCCGCAGGCGCCTTCATCACGACGATGGTCGTGATCTTGATGTCCAGCGCGAGCAGCGTCGGTCCGGTCACGCGGAACACCATACTCAACCGGTTGACGGTGGCGCGCGACTTGCCCACGCTTTCCAGCACGGCCGCGACGCTGCCCTTCTTGGCCAGCAACGCCCCCGGCTGCGGCAGTTTCGATGTCGGCTTCAGGATCTCCGAATACTGCTTGCCAAAAGGACTCACTATGATCCACGCCGACCGGGCCTGGCCGAGGAGTCAGCGCCCGAATCATGGTTCCGTCGTCCAAGTCTTGTGGCTCACCTTAAGTCCCAATGGTGCCTGGTTTGCGCGAGCCAGCCATCTGCGATTCTCCGACTTGGTTAGTCATGAGCGTCCTAAGTAGCCTATTCAGGCCACGGCGGCGGGCGCCAGCCATTAGTCCGCAAAGCAGCACATCGCCGGTCGCGCGCGCTCTTTAGGCCGAAAGCTATAGCACCGAGCGAAGCTCGGCGTCTCATGCGGGGTGAAAATCCCCGTCGGGTAAGGGTTAGCCGTCCGCCCGTATGGAGTGTTGGCCCCGTTACGAAGCAGGGTAACCTGCGAACAAGACACGGGGCAAGCGTACAGAGAGAATCCTGTAGGCCGCAGGGGCGGTCGCGCTCCCTGAAGTGCCCTTGTTCAGATCGGGGCAGCTTCGAAAAGCCAAATGCGGATGCCGACAGTCTTAACTTGCTTGAAGGCAACACGAACCGCCCGCAATGGCTTGGGCGGGGAGGTCCGCCGGAGTCCTTAAGTCCTGGCATGCAGGAAGAGAGGCGCTGGAGAACTCGGGAAGCCCCGGAGACTCCCGGACGAGGTGAAACGATGAAGCCGTCAGTGTTGGGACACGAGGCGCCGATGAGCCCTGAAACGGCGTGGGGACGGGGGAAATCGTAGAGCACGGTGCGTCCGGGCAGGCCGGCGACGGCCGCATGCCTTTGGGGTGTCTTATCGGGCATAAGAAGGGATGGGGTCAGGTCGTGCAATCACGCATGCGTGATTGGGACACGGGTCAGGTCTCGCAACCGACCATCGTCAGGCAATGCATGCTTGCAAGACCTGACCCTGCGGCCTCCTTGGGAGCAACCCCGCTGGCCTTCGTCGGCTAGCTGCGTCAGCACCCGGTGACGGATGCCCACCGTCGTGTCGATCGGGTACCTGCGGCAGTGATCGATCGCGCCCCTTGCCAGCCCAGGGGCGTCCGATGGCGCCCGCGTGCGTGTGCGCCGCAACTCCGCCTGCCCGAGGTCCGCGGCGCGACTAAGATCGGGACCCTATCCGGTTTCGGGTGTTTGGATTGGCTTGGCGTCGTATCCGCTTTCCACCGAGGTTCCTCGTGCTTCCTTCATCTGACCGTACCGTTGGATTCGTGCGTGTGCTGCTGGGCGTCAATATCGGAAACGCCATCGAATTCTACGACTGGATGGCCTACTCGCTGCTGGTGCCTTACTTCGGGAAGTTGTTTTTTCCCCATGAGGATCCAGCGTCCGTGCTGCTGTCGTCGTTCGCGGTCTTCGCCGTCGGGTCCCTGGCGCGGCCAGTGGGTGCGATCGTGCTGGGCCGCTTCATCGACCGGCATGGCCGTCGCCCCGGGCTGGTCGTGTCCGTGACGCTGATGGTCGCGGCCTCCTTCGGCATCGCGTTGCTGCCGGTCTACGCCAGCGTCGGTCTGCTCGCGCCGCTGCTGCTCGTGGTCCTGCGCCTGATGCAAGGTTTCGCGCTCGGGCCAGAACTTGGCGGCAGTGCAACCTATCTCGCCGAGAGCGCCCCGGACGGTCGGCGCGGCCTGTTCGCTGCCACCTACCAGAGCAGCGTCGCGCTGGGCACGCTCGCCGTGGCCGGGCTGATCAGCATCCTGCATGTATTCCTCGACACGGCGCAGATGGAGTCGTTTGGCTGGCGCATCGTGTTCGGCGTCGGCGGTCTGGTCGCGCTCAGCGGCCTCGCGCTGCGACGCACCTTGCCCGAGACCGACCAGGTGCCCGCAGAGGAACGGCGTCGCCGACAACCCTTTCGCGAATTGTGGCGCGACCATCGTATTGCCATGGTGCGGATCCTGACCATCGCTAGCGCCGGGGCCTTCGTATTATATGGGTTCAGCTCGCTGCTCCCCTCGCTCGGACCGACCTTCACCGCCATCACCCCGGAGCAGGCAGCGCACGTCAATACCATCGGATCGGCCGCGATGCTGGTGGCCTCGCCTTTCCTCGGCCTGTTGTCCGACCGGATCGGGCGGCGCTGGACGATTCGCCTGTTTGCCATCGCCGGTCTGTTTGCTATTCCAGTGATGGCCTCGCTCGATGGCAGCGTCGCCCATCAACTCATCGCCCAACTCTTCGCCGTCGCGCTGATGTGCATCTGGGCGGCCGGGGCGTTCGCGGCCTTTCCCGAGATGCTCCCGCAGGCCGTGCGTGCCGCCGGTATTGCCGTGCCCTATGGGTTGGCCGCGGCCGGCGTCGGCGGTTTCGCGCCGATGATCGCCACGACCCTGTCGACGAATGGCGGCTTGGTCGCGCTGGGCTGGGCGATTGCCGCGATGACCCTGATCGCGGGTGCCGCGACCATCGGCATGAAGGAGACCGCCGATTCCCCGCTCCGTGTCCGATAAGGGGGCGACCTCATCGCGGCTGCCTTGGGCGGATTTAAGTATACTGTGCCGGCAATGGCGTAGGTCTGTGCGAACAGCCGTCATTCCGAGTTCAGGTATTGCTCCAATTGAAGGCCGGATAGCGTCGAGACGACGTCATGAATAGACTCAAGCGCAATGAGTCCTTCCCGCCGGGTCACGAAGGCGTGCTCCTTATCCGACAGGGGCCGGCCCAACCGCGCAGCAGCAATGGCCAGGATTGCGGCCTGGAAGTTACGGACGACTGCTTGTGCTGCCATGGTTCTCTCCGGTGCGGTTGCGGGCGCAAACCACGCGGCCTCTCGTGACACCGCTCGAGCGGTGTCACGCATGTGTTGGGCGCTGTGCGCCCCGGGGCTTCGGCCGGAATGACGGTCAAGGCGCTGTTTACCCGGCACCTCCGGCGTAGTCCGCTTTGCGCTTGAGGTATTGCGATGAAGCAGAGGCACATCAGCTATTTGGCGCCGAGACGCTCCTTTTCGTATTCCTGATAGGTCTTCTTGTTGAGACGCGACAGACATTCTGCGGCGGCGCTGCCGGGTTGGTTCCTGCACTCGTTTTCCGCACCGGTTCTTACGCCTTCATACCAAGCCTCGGTGGTGCAGGCTGAAATGAAGAGCAAAGTCAGTCCGTAGGCTGGGGTGACGAAGGAACCCCAACTGACGGTCCTGTTTGCTGAAAGACCGCTCGACCCTCGTTCCTTTAGCCATGCCTTCATTCGCGCCCCCGGGGCTTTCCACGCCACTGAAGTTCAGTCGTCCAACCAGCGCTGGCATTCGCGATGGCGTCGTATTGGGCCAGGTATGGCTTGATGTCCAAGAGCGGCGTTTTATCGAGCATATCGGCTCCTTCGACAAACAAGACATTGTCTTCGCGTCGGAGCAAGCGCAAAACAGACAACCCAATGTTGTTAGGGCGACTCGGATGACGCGATGCGTAAACGCCACGAGGTGTGTCGGCCAAGAAGGTCGGGCGGACAAATTGAATTTCACCGGCACGGTCGAATTGGTAGAGAAGGTAGATATGCGAAAACGTTTCGACATCCTTAAGGCCAGCGGAAAACTCAGGGAATACCTCAACACGCGAGGGCTCTTGGCTCGCGAAGGCGGGTTGGATAGGACAGTCTTCCTTTGTCTTGTACGGAGTGTGGATCGTGCCGATCGTGATCATGGCGGACTCTAGACGGCTAACGGTTTTGCAGGCGCCCATTCTTCGGGTGGCGCCTTTTGTCCGCTTCGAGGCTGATTGCTAATCCATTGACCCTGCGCGGGGCTAATGAGACCACTCCTTCCGGGTGCATGGACTGTTTTGCTATTAGGTCTCCAAAAATAGCCGCAGCGTCTTAGTTGAACTCACGTGCGTATTCGTCTCTGAGCGAGTCTGTAGGTTGGGGTGACGAAGGAACCCCAACGTCAGGGCGCTGCCTGAAATATGTTGGGGTTCGTTTCTCACCCCAACCTACGGCCCTTGGCTGCTGGAAGACTCCGGGCCTCCGCCTTGAAATGGATGATTACATCTTCGACAACTGAGCATAACTCACTGTACAGGGAAACCGGGTCGTCCCCATGGATGCCAGTCATTAGGTCCGGGCATTTGCCGATGTACACTTGATCTTCATCGCTCCACTCCACCCACTTGTGATATCGGTCGCTGTCTTTCATTTCGTGACGGCCTCGATGGCGCTGGTGACTTCCCTTTCTTGGTAGTGTTTCACATCATCCCCGAGTCTTCCGCTGACCGTGACGGCAGCGGAAAACTTCGCACAGATCGGGGTCACACACAGATCGGGGTCGACTCTTGCAATCGCGCATCCGCGCGAGGATGCGAAAATGCTTGATTGCAAGACCTGACCCCATTCTCTTATTTTTCGGATTTGTAATTGAGCCTGGCCCCTCTTGGCCTTAATCCCGAATTAAGTAAACTGTCCCCGGAACTCCAACTCCGCTCCGGAACTCGGAACTCCGACTCCGGAACTCCGAACTCCTTGATTGACCCCTTTATTGTATATTTTCATAATTGAATCTGGCCAGTTTTCTCCCTCTTTGTAAAGAATTCTGAGTTCTTTCTTGCTGCCCTGTCGAGCTTTATTCCGATTTCTCCATTTGTCACCTGATCTACTTCTTCCTCGTTGATTCTTATAGATAAAATTTTAACTTTTTCATATTCGCTATTTTTCTTTACGAACAAATCCATGCCGTTTTTCAAATTAATATTACGGAGGTTAAGTATCGCTACAGTGCCTGACATAAAATACTCTTGGGGAGTTCCTAGCCTAATAAGGTCTTTTGGTTCTAACTCTACGAGGCCATAGTCAAATAGCCTGTCACGGACTTCATCTTTTGATAAAATTCCACTTTCTACCATAAAGTAAGCTCTATATAAATCGTAAGTAGTTAGCAATCCGCGTTTATCCAAGCGTGCGTCCTTTATTTGGTTTTCAGTGAACGGGGGGGTATTTCTTTTTTTAGGTGGCATATATCGTTGATGGTTTACGATATATAAGCCAGATACATCAAACTTGTTTCTTTGCTCAGCACGGCGATATCTAATCTTGCTTATTTGCGAGCAATCCTTATCTGTTGACGTTCCGCCGATACCTTTAATTTCCACAACTAAAAGCTTATCTCCACAGTCGACTTGGAGATCCTCCTCTAAGATGTCTGGATTGGTCTCATCGAAATTTATTACACTCGGGAAGTCTAGCCATTTAAGATAATGCTCAACAGAAGAAACGAGTTGATGGCCTGACTCTGATATCAGATCATGAAGGAAGCTAAAGTCGTCTTTGATTTTTTCTATGGCCTTGCGATTTTTCTCCATTTCGCTTGAGTAGCGTTTTTCAATTATTCTTTTTTCTTCAATTAACTTAAATTCGCCTGGAAGCAAGTAATCTCCGTTATCCAGCCATCCGAACTGGCTATGATAAGGAAATAAATTAGGAAATATTTCTGATAGATAGCTATTAAATAGCTCCAATAAAAAAGACCTTTTGTCATTTATACATGGAAAGACAAAAACGGCTCCCTTTTTGTAGGCGTGATAGAAGGAAATAATCTCTCCATCATTATTTATGAGTAATGGGATAAAATCATTGTCTTTCACCTGTTTATGGTCCTCCCAATGTGTGGGGTGATCAAACACCAAGCCATATGAGGTGTCGCTCGAGTGCTTTAGTAGTAAAGGTGTTATTGCTGTCGCTTTATCTGGCGACTTGACTTTTCGGCCAGTTTTGTTGTGGCAATATGGGAAGCCATCATAAAAGCAAGTGCTAGTCAATTCTCGCTCATTAGTGATTTTGTTTTCGTATGAAGTAATCTCTACTTCTTTGTAAATAACTCTTTCTTGGCTGCTTGCAAATATTATTACGATGGACTCTCTATTTAGTATCTTGTTAATTTCATTGGAAACTGCCAGCGTAGAGTAAGGCCTGGGGTTAAATATTTTTTCAGGGAATATGCTAAGTAATGCATGGATGGAGTGGCCGGTAACGTTGTCGAGTGAAACTTCATTTTCTTTGTAATCAGATTTCTCATGGAAATCCATGTTTAAAACGATTATATCATGCTCATGAAGATTGACGGGGATCGAATGATTTAGTTGCAAAAAATGATGTTCGTTTCTTTTGTTGTTTGGAACGCGAACTAGCCTTCCTAATGAGCCGCTATTGCAGTTGTACGACGCTCCTGTAAGCGCATCTAAAATGGATTTTTCAAGGTCAAATAAACAAACTTGTGGTGAGTCATGTGCTAATTGTTTTTGTTCTGCTTCTTTCATTTCGAAATCCTTGTGATCTTGATCATGTTGTTTTTTCTGCTGAACATCAATGAGCTTTCTGGATTGCCTAACTACATTTCTGCGGACGAACTACCCCGTAACACTGCGGGTCGCTGGTAGTCGATCAAATCTTGCACGGTTTGTCAACATCCCCGGCGGGCATGCAGCAGCCAGTAGAGCCCCCGCGTGCTCTCAGCGTACCATCCCTGGCCCGGATTCCGGCGTCCCGGCCGGAATGACTGCTGGCGGCTGCCCGACTCGCGGCCAACCAACCACCAAACCCAGCCTCACCCCTCCAAACACAACACCCGATACCCCCCCTCAACCACCTCGACCCCATGCGTATCATGCGTAAACCCAGGAAACCGCGCATCAAAGGCCTCCAGCGCCTTGAGATACCCCAGTACCGGCCCATCCGCCGCCCCCGCCTCCTCCCCGGGCATCAGCAGCGGTATGCCGGGCGGGTAGGGCACGACCCCGGTCGCGACCACGCGCCCGGCCAGGTCCTGCAAAGGTAGCGCCTTCACCTGCCCGCGCACCAGTGACTCGTAGGCGCGCACCGGGCTCACGGAGGGGCGCGGCAGTACGGAGAAGGCCTCTGCCATCAGGCCGGTAGTGCGCAATTCGCGCATGGCGGCATAGAGGGTGTCGCACAGGTCCTTGAGGCCCAGGCCCGCATAGCGCGTGCCGGTGGATTCGACCAGGGCCGGCAGGGTGGCGGCGAGCGGCGTATTGGCGTCGTAATGGCGCTTGAAGTCCAGAAAGGCATTGATCAGCGTTCCCCACTTGCCCTTGGTGATACCGAGCGAGAACAGAAAGAGCATGGTGAAGTCGGTGGTCTTCTCGGCCACGATCCCCTGGGCGTCCAGAAAGGCGGTGACGACGGCTGCGGGGATGCCATGGTCGCCCAGTGCCCCGGTGGGCGAGATGCCGGGTGTGACCACCGAGACCTTGATGGGGTCGAGCAGGCAATAGCCGTCGGCGATATCGCCGAAGCCGTGCCAGGCCGCCCCGGGGCGCAGGACCCAGGGGGCCGGGTTGGTGGTGAGCAGCTCCGCGGGCGCCAGGTGGAAGGGCAGGGACCGGCCGGTTCCGGGGTCGGTGATGGTCTCCGGCTGCCAGACCGAGAAGAACCAGTCGCCCTTGGTCTTCAGCTCGGCCCCCAACCGCCCCAGGCCCTGGCGGAAGTCGACCGCCTCGCGGATGGCTTCGGTGGTGAGTGCGAGCCCGCCCGGCCCGTCCATCATGGCCGCCGAGCAATCGAGCGAGGCGATCAGCGGATAGAGCGGGGAGGTGGAGGCGTGCATCATGAACGCCTCGTTGAAGCGCTCATGTGGGATGGGTCGGCGGCCGTCGCGCACATGGATCATGGACGCCTGCGACAATGCGGCCAGGAGCTTGTGGGTGGATTGGGTGGCGAAGACGGTCGGCTGGTCCGCGCCGCGCTTGGCCGGGTCGCCGTGCATGGCGTGGCGGTCGCGGTACAGCGGGTTGAAGCGGGCATGGCCGTACCAGGCCTCGTCGAAGTGCAGGCGGTCGACGCTCGCGCCCAGCAGCTCCTCCACCCGCCCGACGTGGTAACAGAGGCCGTCATAGGTGGAATTGGTGATCACCGCATGGACCGGGGTCGGGTCGACCGGGCCGGTCACCAGCGGGTTGGCGGCGATGGCGGCCTTGATGGCCGCGGCGCTGAGTCGCTCCGGGCGGATCGGCCCGATCAGACCCAGCGCGTTGCGCGACGGGATCAGATAGGTCGGGATGGCCCCCGACATGGTCATGCCGTGTTCCACCGACCGATGGCAATTGCGGTCGCACAGCGCAACCTGGTCGCGGATGACGCTCGCCATCAGGATGACGCGGTTGGAGGCCGATGAGCCGTTGGTGACGTAATAGGTTCGGTGGGCGCCGAAGACCCGGGCGGCGTTGCGCTCCCCGGCGCCGATGGGGCCGGAGTGGTCTAGCAGTGAGCCGAGCTCGCCCACCGCGGGCGAGAGATCGGAGCGCAGCAGCGACTCGCCGAAAAAGGCATGGAAGGCGCGCCCCGACGGGGACTTGAGGAAGGCAGTGCCGCCGCTGTGGCCGGGGGTGTGCCAGGAATAGGCATAGACCCGCGAGAAGTCCACCAGGGCCTTGAACATCGGCGGCAGGATGCGGGCGCGATAGCGCTCGATGGCGGCGACGATGCGTCCGCCGATGAAGTCGGTGGTGTCCTCCAGCATCCAGATGAAGTCGTCGGCGCCCTGCATCGCCGCCAGCGGGATGGCCGAGGCGCTGGTGCGGTCCGCCAGCAGAAACACCGGTACCTCGGCGTTGTGCGCCCGCACCGCGTCCAGGACCGCCATGGACCCGGTGTGGTAGTCGCCCGCGAGATCCCAGTCGAGCAGCACGCACTGGAGCGCCGGATCGGCTCCGACGATGGCCCGGGCGTCGTCCGCCTGGGCGGATGTGACCACCACCACCTGCCGCCGCTCCAGCTCGGCGCGCAACTCGCTGGTGCGCCGGCCCAGGGCCGTGTCCTGGGCGAGTGTGTCGGAAACCAGCAGCGCCCGCATGGCCAGGGGGTCGGCACTACCGGCCACTTTGGGCGCGGTGCCGGGAAGGCACGCGCTCGCCGGGGGTTGGGCGAGCGGCGTTGCGTCACGGGGTGTGCGCGGCGCGCTGCGGGCCAGCGCCGCGTCACTGGCCAACACCAGGCCGCTGGTGGCGGCGCCGACGATGAATTCACGCCGCTGCATCGCTTAGTCCTCCTCCTCCACCGGCTCGGCCCACAGGTCATGGTCTCCGGAGTCGGTGACCACCACCTCGATGAAATCGCCCGGGTCGAGTTCCCAGGCGCCGGGGATGACGACCACGCCGTCGATCTCCGGGGCGTCCCCCACACTGCGGGCGATCACCTCGTCGTCCCCCACCTCATCCACCAGGACCGTGAGCCGCTGCCCGATCCGGCCCGCCAGCTTCTCGGCGCTGATCTCGGCCTGCACCTCCATAAAGCGGGCCAGGCGCTCCTGCTTGACCTCCTCCGGCACCGGGTCGGGCAGGGCATTGGCCGTCGCCCCCGCCACCGCGGAGTAGGGGAAGCAGCCGACCCGGTCCAGGCGCGCGGCGCGGAGGAAGTCGAGCAGGGTCTCGAACTCCGCGTCAGTCTCCCCGGGGAAGCCGACGATAAAGGTGCTGCGCAGGACCAGGTCCGGGCAGATCGCCCGCCAGCGCTCCAGGCGCTCCAGGACGCGCTCCGCCGCGGCCGGCCGCTGCATGGCCTTGAGCACCCGCTCCGCGCCATGCTGCAGCGGCATATCCAGATAGGGCAGGATCACCCCGTCCGCCATCAACGGGATCAGCTCATCGACATGGGGGTAGGGGTAGACATAGTGCATCCGCACCCAGGCCGGCAGCTCGCCCAGGCAGCGGGCCAGGGTGACCAGGTCCGTCTTGAGCGGGCGGCCGTTCCAGAAGTCCGGCCGGTAGCGCAGGTCGAGCCCGTAGGCGCTGGTGTCCTGGGCGATGACCAGCAGCTCCCGCACCCCGGACTCCACCAGCCGTTCGGCCTCGGTCAGCACCTCGCCCAGCGGGCGACTGACCAGGTCCCCGCGCAGGCTCGGAATGATGCAGAAGCTGCAGCGGTGGTTGCAGCCCTCGGAGACCTTCAGATACGCATAGTGACGCGGGGTGAGCCGCACGCCCTGGGGCGGCACCAGGCTCTGGAAGGGGTCGTGGGGGGCGGGCAGTTCGTGGTGGACCGCGCTCATCACCGCGTCCAGGTCGTGCGGTCCGGTGATGGCGAGCACCCGCGGGTGGGCTTGGCGGACCAGCTCCGCGCGGGCGCCCAGGCAGCCGGTGACGATCACCCGGCCGTTCTCGGCCAGGGCCTCGCCGATGGCCTCCAAAGACTCCGCAACCGCCGCGTCGATGAAACCGCATGTGTTGACGATGACGAGCTGCGCGCCGTCGTAGCTGGGGGTGATCTCGTAACCCTCAGCGCGCAGGCGGGTCAGGATGTGCTCCGAGTCCACCGTCGCCTTGGGGCAGCCCAGGCTGACGAAACCGATGCGGGGCGGGCGGGCGGGGGTGTGCTCTGGTGTGGCCAAGGGGGTGGCTCCGGGATCGCGGGGATGAGTGTGGAAGGCCCTCGGCCTTCGACTCGGGTTGATGGGCATGGTATTGGCGGGGGGCGGGCGACACAAACGCTAAAGAAGGCCGGATGAGGCCGCCGGCCGGGAAATCCCCCCTTGCGACGGCCCGGCGATTGCGTAAGGATGCGGCGTTTACGCCCAGCCTATCCGGTAACGCCTTGGACATACTCCTCGCCAACCCACGCGGCTTCTGTGCCGGTGTCGACCGCGCCATCGCCATCGTCGAGCGCGTGCTCGACCTCTACGGTGCCCCGATCTATGTTCGCCACGAGGTGGTGCACAACCGCTTCGTGGTCGAAGGACTCAAGCAGCGCGGCGCCATCTTCATCGACGAACTCGACGAGGTCCCGGCCGGGGCCACCCTGATCTTCAGTGCCCACGGGGTCGCCCAGGCGGTGCGCGACGCGGCCCAGGCGCGCGGTTTCAGGCTGTTCGATGCCACCTGCCCGCTGGTGACCAAGGTCCACCTGGAGGTCGCCCGCCACTGCAAGGCCGACCTTGATGTCGTCCTCATCGGCCACCGCGGCCACCCGGAGGTCGAGGGGACCCTGGGCCAGTGCGTGGGCGACACCGGCCGCATCCACCTGGTGGAGTCGGCGGCCGATTGTGCTGGCCTTGAGATCCGGGACCCGGAGCGGGTCGCCTACGTGACCCAGACGACGCTGTCGGTGGACGACGCGGCCGCGATCATCGCGGCCCTGCATGAGCGCTTCCCGCAAATCCAGGGTCCCAAGCGCAGCGACATCTGCTATGCGACCCAGAACCGCCAGGACGCGGTGCGCGAACTGGCCGGGCGCTGCGACCTGCTGCTGGTGGTCGGCTCGCGCAACAGCTCCAACTCCAACCGCTTGCGGGAGCTGGCGGAAAAGCAGGGCTGCCCGGCCTGGCTCATCGACGGTCCGGAGGACATCGAGCGCGAGTGGATCGCGGCGGGCCAGCGGGTGGGCGTGACCGCCGGCGCGTCCGCCCCGGAGGTCCTGGTCGAGCAGGTCATCGCCCGCCTGCGGGAGTGGGGTGCGCAGGCGGTGGAGGAGCAGTCGGGCATCCGTGAACACATGGTGTTTCCGCTGCCGCGGGAGCTTGCGGGCGAGGGGGCGACGGGGGGCGTTTAGCTGATGACCTCCCGGGCCGGGGGCTGTAGGTCGCCCTCCAGGGCGATCCTTGGCGCCCGCTGTCTGCCTGGTCCATGGGCTGTCCTGGGGCCAAGCGCTGAGCTGACGGGAAAGTTGGCTCGTCCAGGTTGAGCCGTGGGGGCGCATCCCCTATACTCCCGAGTCCGGTGCGCCGATGTAGCTCAGCTGGTAGAGCAACTGATTCGTAATCAGTAGGTCGGCGGTTCGAATCCGCCCATCGGCTCCAATAAATCAAGGGCTTGCCAGAAATGGCAAGCCCTTTTTCTTTGTCGTGGCGCACTCACGGCGCACTAGCTCACAACACCCCACCACGAAGCGCACCGACCCGGCCCCGGGTTGAGCGATCCCAAGACACACGAAACCGCCCACCCGCGACCGGCAAAACCGGCCCCGAACAACGCCGTTTTTTTCTGAACTGCGCCGCCAGTGCGCCGCGGACCCGTGGCGCACCAACTAAGGACAATAAGAGCAAATGCTTAAGTAAAGCCAACACATGATTAGATATCAGGCGTTGGCATTTTTGGCCGTTTGTTGTACACTTTGGCCAGAGATAGACGGACCCCGGGACGGCGCCAACCGACCCGGGACCCTGACCACCACGTAACCTGTTTGAGAGGTTTCGCCATGGCTACCGCCAAGTATACCGCCCGCACCTGTCCGACCATGGGGGCCTGACCCATGGCCACCATCACCGAACGCACCGACAGCACTGGCGCCACGTCCTACCGTGTCGAGGTCCGGCTGAAAGGCTACCCTGCGCAACGCGCCACTTTCACCCGCAAGACCGACGCCAAGAAGTGGGCACAGACCACGGAAAGCGCGATCCGGGAGGGGCGGCACTTCGGCACGGTCGAGGCCAAGCGGCACACCCTGGCCGACCTGGTAGACCGCTACACCCGCGACGAGTTGCCCAAGAAGAAGGACAAGACCCAAGGTCCGCAGGTCCAACAACTGACCTGGTGGAAAGACCAGATTGGCGCCCGGACCCTGGCCGACGTGACCCCGGCCCTACTCGCGGAGTATCGCGACACCCTGAGCCGTGAGCCCGTCCAGACCAAGGCCAAGGACCCGACCCACGCCGGACCCGAGCGGTATCGCTCGCCAGCCACCGTTAACCGCTACCTTGCGGCCCTGTCGCACGCCTTCACCGTGGCCGTGAAGGAATGGGGGTGGATCGAGTTCAACCCGCTCTTGAAGGTAACGAAGCCCAAAGAGCCCCGCGGCCGGGTGCGGTTCCTGTCCGACGAAGAGCGCGAACGCTTCCTGACCGCCTGCCGGGAGTCGAGCAACCGCGACTTGTACCCCGCCGTTATTCTCGCCCTGTCCACCGGCGCCCGCCAGCAAGAAATCATGTGCTTGCGCTGGCCCCAGGTAGACCTTGTCCGCCGGGTTGCCACCCTGCACGAGACCAAGAACGGCGAGATTCGGGTTCTGCCCCTGGCCGGTCCCGCCCTGGAGTTGCTACGGGAGCGCGCCAAGGTCCGGTGCCTGGATACTGACCTGATCTTCCCAGGGCGCACCCGACCCCCGAAGCCCGTAGACCTGCGGACCCCGTTCGAGACGGCCCTGAAGCGCGCAGAGATTGAGGATTTCCACTGGCACGACTTGCGGCACACCGCGGCAAGCTACCTGGCCATGAACGGCGCGAGCCTTGCCGAGATTGCCGAAGTCTTGGGACACAAGACCTTGAGCATGGTTAAGCGGTATGCCCATTTGAGCGAGGCGCACACGGCAAGCGTAGTCGAGCGGATGAATCAGCGGTACTTTGGGGAGGGCGCAAAGTGAAACCGGACTATGCCTTTTGGGATCAACAACCCGAATATGTCACCCATGATGCCGCGTTTCTTTGCTGTGACCGCAACCCTCCCCAAGGAATAGACTTCAAGGATGCCGACTACCGCAAACTGGAAGTAATAGCCGCGCGCCTAAAGCGGGAAGTCCCATGCCGCGATGTCGGGAAAAGCGTCTATTTCCAGCGCTCCGACTTACGCGACTGGGCAGAGAGCACCGGGCAACGGTCGGCAATGCCCTTTCTCTTTCCCGAGGATCGGGCGGAGTCAGCCGGCGCAATCGGAGTAGTGCGGGGCTTGCCACAGCTTGGGGGCGCGATGCCTTCACTTGAGGCCAGCCATAAGAGCGTTGTCGTGACCGTCACGGGCCGGGAAGCAATCCCGGCGCGAGCCCTGCCGTTCGTGACCGCCTGGACGTTATCTCCTGACGCGGTTGCTGCCGAGTTGGCGCAACGCAAAGAAGCCCGGAAGTTGGCCAAGCGTTTACGCGCGTATCACCTGAGCGACAACGGCGACCTGGTTGAAATGCAGCCCAAAGAATGGGACATGGTTGTAAAAAACCTTAAGGCCCTGTCTGCGAGACTCGACGCGGCTGGTATGTCACGGGAAGAAAGCTATGCCTTCTGGCGGCGCGACTCGATTCTGTGCTTGCCCTCTGGTGTCTTTCTTTGGCGTGATGAATTCGACGGCGCCTTTTTCGGTGGCGACGTTTGGACCATAATGGATGAGCGTCCAGGCGACCGCGGATGGAGCGCAGTCCCAATGATACCGAACGAACTGCACAAAGCGGTTATGGAAGGATTCCAAGCCGAGAGGCCGAGCGATCAACTCGATCCGGCATTTGGGGCATTCCTCTCGGACGATGAGTCACCAATCACTACCCCCAGCAAGCGCCGCGCGACCAGGACCGAGGACACCTTGTACCGGGTCATTGGCGCACTGGCGCAAGCACTGGCTGAGGCGCAGCACAGCCCCAGGGTTCCGCTCATGGCGGACGGCAAGGCTTTTGCGGGCGGGGGAGTAAAGGGAACCGGAGTAGCGGGCTACCTCCTTGAACAAGGGCTTACGAGCCTGAAACCGACTGCCCTGCAAGACCACATCGGGACTGCCCTGAGGAACTACGAGCGCCCGCAACCAAGACCAGCGCAGAGCGACCCCGAAATAGGCCGCTGATCCGTCCCGCGCATCCCGTCTATCCCGTCTAACCCGCGGCGGGATGCTTCCGCCTTTACCCCTCGCTACAGTTGAAAACAATCAAGCCCAACCAAGGGCTTGCGTGTTCTAACCTTGGCGAGGAACTCCGATGCAACCCGATGTAACTACATCCGCCCCTGTCACCCTTCCGCCCCCGTCTCGTGTCTTTCTGACGGTCAAGCAACTGGCCCAACAACAACCCGCCCTGACCGAGGGCGGCACCCGTTGGGCGATCTTCAACGAGGACAACAACGGCCTGGCCGAGTCCGGTGCCGTCGTGCGTGTCGGTCGGCGCGTACTGATCGACCCGGAGATGTTCCTGGCGTGGATGCGGACCAGTCCGCAGTTGAGCCCCCCGAAGCCCAAGCCCGGACAGAAGGTCGCGCCCCGCCGTCGGTCCCTGCCGGCGCCCGTGGCGATCCTGGAGGCATCGGCATGACCACCCGGAGCAGCGACCGTCGCCAGTCCCGCCGCGCCAAGGCCCGCAACCGCTGGCCAGCCCCCAGAAACGAGAAAACCCGGCCGGGGGGCATCCGGTCGGGCTTGGAGCGGGGCGATCAACAAGCGTATTCTGTAGGCCGTCCGCGGAGGGTTGTCGAGACCCCCCGCGACTAAGCACCGACTGGTAAGAGTCCGTGCACCGGCAAGCATATGTTACCGCACCCGCGGGAAAACTGCGCCTGCCCCTGCCTGCCTTTCCGGTCGGTTCCCTACGCCAGAGGAACCGATCACATGACCAACACGACCGAGCGCCCCCCGGGGCCGCCACCCACCCCGCGAGCCCTCAAGGCCGCCATCGACCCGTTTGCGTTCTACGTCCGCGAGATCGAGCACGCCCCCGCCCTGAAGGTTAACGACAAGGGATGGTCGCAGCTTTTCCCCTGTCCCCTGCATACCGACCATGACGGGTCTTTCGCCGTGAGCGCCAAGACCGGCGCTTATCACTGCTTTGGATGCGGGGCCAAGGGCGGGAGCGTGATTGATTTCGCCATGGCCTATGACCGTCTGGACCTGGACCAAGCCCGCGCGGCCCTGTCCGAGCGTTATGGCGTCCAATGCGAGCCGTCCCCCGCCAAGTCCAACCCTAAGGCCACCGAGCCAACGGCACCGGCCCCTGAGCCCACCCCAACGGTACTGGCGCCGATACCGGCTGAGGCGCTGGCGATGCGCCCAACCACGGCCGGCAAGCTCGGTGAGCCGTCCGCCACCTGGGAGTACCGCGACAGCGACGGGCAACCCGTGGCCTATGTCCTGCGGTTCGACCACCCGGACGGGCGCAAGGAGTTCCGGCCCCAGACCTGGGACGGCACCCGCTGGACCTGGAAGGCGCCCGCCGTGCCCCGCCCGCTCTACCATCTGAACCTGCTGGCGGCCCGGCCTGGTGCCCCGGTCTTGATCGCAGAGGGCGAGAAGGCCGCCGATGCCGTAGCCGTGCTGGTGCCTGACTTGGTGGCCACCACGACCATGAACGGAGCGCAGAGCCCGGCAAAGTCGGACCTGTCTCCCCTGGCTGGCCGGCACGTCCGCATCTGGCCCGACCACGACGAGCCCGGGGCGCAGTATGCGCGCACGGTGTCGGCGCTGACCTATGCTGCCGGCGCGGCATCGGTCGAGGTCTTGGACTTGTCGAGCCTGGCCGACGAACTACCGCCGGGTTGGGACGCGGCCGATGCGCTGTCGGACGGGTGGACCGCTGACCGCCTAGCCGTCGCGAAGTGGGCGAAAATCGCCAATCCTTTCGTTATTTCCGAGGGAACCGGGGGAACCCAGGGAACTGCATTGATTCGAGAGGCGGTTTTAGGTTCCCCAACGGGGGAACCGCGAGGGAACCCGGGGGAACCGGGCCAGGGAACCGCCAAGGAAACTGCGCGAACCAAGCCCCCCGTCGACCGGCCCGGGTTTGATGTGCATGAGGACTGGACCGGGTTCGGCCCCCCAGGTCTGTACTGGCACGGCTACAAAGGGAAAGGCGACGAGGTGGAAGACGTAGACCAGTGGATATGCTCGCCACTCTATGCCGACGCCATCGCCCACGGTGAGCACGACGCCGACTATGGGTTGCTGCTGCGATTCCAGAACGCTTGCGGACGCTGGCGGGAATGGTCCATGCCCATGCGGTTGCTGAAGGGCAGCGGCGAAGAACTGCGCGGCGAACTCTTGGACCTGGGTGTCAGGATCGACCCCGTCAGTCACCGGCTACTGAATCAGTGCCTGATGAGTCGCCACCCTAAGCGGCGAGTCCTGGCCGCCACGTCCACCGGCTGGCATGGCGACGGGAGCATTTTTGTCCTCCCGGATCGCATCATTGGTTCGGGAGAGGTCCGCTACCAGTCCGAGCACGCCCAGCACGACGCGTTCAGCATGGGCGGCACCGCTGACGGCTGGCGGGAGGCCATCGCGGCCCGCTGCGTCGATAACCCCATGCTGGTGTTCAGCGTGGCTGCGGCCCTGGCTGGCCCCTTGCTGGCGAAGGTCCACCGGGTCGGTTGCGGGTTCCACTTCGTCGGCGACAGTTCCACCGGCAAGAGCACCCTGCTGACTGCCGGCGCCTCCTGTTGGGGCGGGGCCGGGTTCATCCGCACCTGGAAGGCCACCGGCAACGGCCTGGAAGGCGTGGCCGCCGCCCTGACTGATACCGCCCTGGTGCTGGACGAGATCAGCGAGGCGGACCCGCGCGAGATTGGGAGCATCGTCTACAGCATCGGCAACGGCACCGGCAAGAGCCGGGGCGCCCGCACGGGCGGGGCCAGAGCCGTGCAACGCTGGCGCGTGGTCCTGCTGTCGAGTGGCGAGCGGACCCTGACCGCGACCATGGCAGAGGGCGGGAAGGCCGCCAAGGCTGGCCAGGAAGCCCGCCTGTTGGACGTGCCCTGTGCCCGGCGCTTGGGGGTGTTCGACACGCTGCATGACCTGGCAGACGGACGCGCCCTCTCTGACGCCTTGCGCACCGCTGCGGCGGTCCACTACGGGCACGCCGGCCCCGCCTTCGTCGCCCGGATCATCGCCGATGCCAAGGATTGGGGCGACCTGTACGCCAAGACCTCCGCGCTACCCCAGTTTGCGGCCGACAACGAACTTGAGGGCCGGGCATCCGGTGCGTTCGCCCTGGTGGCCTTGGCCGGCGAGCTGGCGATTGAGTGGGGCATCGTCCCTTGGTCCGAAGGTGACGCCCTGGCCGCCGCGGTCGGCGCGTTCGCCGCCTGGAAGACCAACCGCCCCAAGGGGCACACCGAGACCCGCCAAGTCCTGCAATCGGTCGCGGACTTCATTGCGGCCCACGGGGATGCCCGCTTTTCGTCGCTGGCGTCCGAGGGAGACACCCGGCAACCAGTCACCCGGGACCGCGCCGGCTGGTGGAAGGACACGACGGCCGGGCGGGTCTACCTGTTCACCCCGGGTGGACTGCGAGAGGCGGCACCCGGGTTCGACTTCCGGCGCGTGCTGGAGGCCCTGGACGGTTCCAAGTGGATTGTGGAACGCGACGATGGCAAGCGGTCCAAGAAGGTGAAGGTACAGGGGCGATCCCAGGGCCTTTACGCCATCGCGCCCCAGGAGGATGCGGCATGAGCGTTGACGCACTGCTTGCGCGGCTGGCGGTTCTCTCTGCGGTTCCCCCGGTTCCCTCGCGGTTCCCTGGTGAGGGAACCGGGGAACCTTTTGTGAATCAATGCAGTTCCCCCGGTTCTCTGGGTTCCCCCGGAAAAATCGATAGTCAGGGCGAAATTTCCGACACCGCCCCCGACTGGCACGGGTTCAGTCTGTCCTATCTGGAAGCCGCCGCCGGTCCTGACTGGCCGGATATCCAGAACCGACCCGCCGTCCTTGAGTGCTGGGCCGGGCTGTTGCGCGCAACTGAGCCTGACCCATCGGCGCCGCGCTTCCGGTCCTGGTTGGTGACCTACGCCGACGGCTCGACCGAGCGACTGGCGTTCGACACGCCCGCGTGCCTGGCGGACGTGGTGTTTTGGCGCCCGGTGTCGGAGTCCATTGCACCCGAGGGCGCCGCATGATCAACGACTCCCGCGCCATGCTGTGCGCCACCATCAGCCGGGGCATCTGGCAGCGATTCGACCGAAAGAGCCGACCCGCCCCCGTGGCCGGCGCCCTGATACGCCTGTTTCTTGCAGGCCCGAAACAGAGGAAAACCCCCATGGCACAATTCCAGCCGGGAGAAACCGGCAACCCCAAGGGGCGGCCCCGCAAGCCGAAGCCCGAAGGCCCCGCCAAGCTGCGCGCCGACCTGCTGCGCGACGCACCCGACATCCTTGCCGCCCTGGTTGAGCAGGCCAAGAGCGGAGACCCGACCGCGGCAAGACTGGTGCTTGATCGGTGCCTGCCCGCCCTGCGGCCCACCGATGCGCCCGCGAACCTGCCCCCGGGCATTGAGGTGTCCGACCTGACCGGCGCCCCTGTGGCCGTTCTGAAGGCCCTGGCCGCCGGCGCCCTGTCACCCGATCAGGCCGCGACCATCGCCGGGGCATTGTCCGCACTGGTCAAGGTCCGGGAGTTCACCGAACTGGAAAGCCGCATCGCGGCCCTGGAGTCGAGGCGATGAAGCCACTTAGACCACGCATCGAGGCACTTGAGGGCGCCAAAATGACCGATGCAGAACTTTCCGCCGAATATGATCGGCTGTCCCGGCTGTACCGCGGCGACCTGGGCATGAAGTCAGTTATCGACCGCGTTGCAGCTAACCCGGGCTTGCCGTCGCTCGCTGACTCGATTCTGGCCGCTCGCAAGCGTGCCGGAATGAATCGGATCAGCGAATGAACATCAGTACCCGCATTGCTCGCCTGGAGGCCCAATCCGCCGTAGGAAAGGACCCGCGAACGATGACCGATCAGGAGCTTGATGCAGAAATCGCGCGCCTGAAACCGATATGCGCCGCGCTTCCCCCCGATCCGGAGATTGACGCGGAGATAGAGCGACTCCGGCGGAAACTTTACCCCCAAGAAGCGAGAGGCACAGATGAAACCGCTCAACACCCGCATTGAAGCACTGGAGGCACAAGCCGACCCGGCGCAATCGGTCCTGCTGGTCATTGGCGAGCCGACACCCGAGCAACAGGGTGCGATTGACTCCGGACGGGTTAGGGTCGCGGTTCACATTCCCGACAATGGCCGCGACAACTTGAGAGGCAGCGATGAGTAAACCCATTGAGCGACGCATCAAGGCGCTTGAGGCTCGCGACCCCGGCAACCGGGTTGTTGTCCTCTTCGCGCCGCCGACCGATGAGGAGGCCGCCGAGTATCTCCGGCAAGGCGCTCGACTCATGATGGTGAAGTTCGTGGAAGGCGCCAAGGACTTGGAGCAACAGCCATGATCCAACCGATTCGACGGCGCATTGAACGACTGGAAAAGACCGCGCCAGTCACTGAGAAGATCGACTTTTCCAGTCTGACCGACATTGAATTAGAGGTCTACCGATCCGCCTGTACCGATGTCGGTGCGTCGGCGATCACCCCCGACGAAGCCGCCGAACTGTGCGGCCTGGCGACCGCTGGCGTACCGTGCCCCTATCCGCTCCGGGGCGAACCGTCCGCGCACCCGCATCGTCTGCGCGTGCTGATCGGCGGCAAAGTCTTACTCCTGCGCTGGTTCGGGTTCCCCGGGCATCGCCCCTTGGGGTGGGAACGATACCTCTACGTCGGACCTGACGGGGCTTTGATGCGGGTAGGCGGCACCGCGGTATTTCCTGTGACCAAAAATGATCGTACCGCTGTCGGGATCAGAAAATAGAAGAAGCTCTGCGGGCTTTATCAAAAACTTCGGGGAATCCCGTGGGCAGTTTACTCAATCGAGACTGGCCTCAAGCTGAATTAAATGTACTGTCCCCGGAACGGTCAGCCTACGGCCCTTAGTGGTCCCAAGTCCCTTTAAGCATGGCTAGAATCAGCTCCTCGGCGTTCTCGAACGCTCGTGGGTCTTTAGGCGGAACGATGTAGCTGTCGGGGTCTTTTTCTAACAGGTTCTCCATTAAGTCGATCGCAAAGGCCATTGGGTTGTCGGTTCGCATTCCTCCTACCAGACCTTCGTCATAGAGGTAAGTCTCCAGCCATCGCATCGTTGCTGGCGGGTCGTCCTCTTGTCGCAACAGGTCTTCAAGCTTATCCATGAAGGGGTTCAGTACATCGCGCTGTGTCATCCGCTCAGGGTGAACCGGAACCGCGCCGGCAGCGGTCGCCTCGCCTTGCGCTAATTCAGAGCAAAGCCGTTCAAATTCTCTAAGCACAGTGGTCGGGTCGTCCATGTCAGACACATCCTGTCCGGCCTCGTCGAGCATATCCCGTGCGCTGTTGTACCAGGCCCGCAGGTAGGGCCGGAGTTCGGTCAGCGGTTTCGCCAAGTCTTCGGAGACGCGCTTTGCAAAATCAACGAACCGTTGCGTTCCGGTTTCGATGTAAGAGACAGACAGCGTCATGCCTGCCAGCATGGTGTTCGGGTCAAGCGCGGTTTGCGCGTGTTGACGGTTGGCCCTTGGGAGATCAACCGACGCCTCGGACGCCACGTCGATCTCTGCTGCCGGCGTCATCCCCATAGGATCGAATCCTGGGTAGCAGCGCAAGCCTTCGTACCAACTACGCAGGTACGGCCGCGACCCATCTCCAAGTTCTTGCACCATGGCGCGGGTGAAATCGGGATAGGCACGCGCGCCTGCCTCAAGGTGACGGACCGCAGCGACCACACCAGCCCGATAGAACTCTTGCCAGTGACTTGATGATCCTTGACTGTTGCTCCTGACCACTTTCTGAGATTCAGACTCAGCCATCGAAACCGACCTGGATGCATCCTCTTCCGTCAATCGCGCCGGTACCGCCACAGTGTCCCGAGCTTGCTTGTCCATCACTGCGCAAATTTCGTCCTCCGTCCACTGGCGCAGAACCATTCCCAAGTACTCAGGGAATCTTAAAGCGCTCCAATCCCACCGATCCGCGTAGTACTCGATCAGGGCCTCGCTCCACGGCAGCCCAGGGTTTCCGCTCAGTACCGACCAATTCCAGCGGTCCGCATACTGCTCAATGAGGCGTTCGGACCAAGGAAGCCCAGCGTTGCTGCTTAGACGATTGTGGTCCCAGCGGTCTGCATGTCGTGCGATCAGGTGCGCGGACCACGGAAGCCCGGCATTCGCAGCGAGCGCCTTCCAATCCCAACGTAGCGCACACTGCTCGATCAGTTCAAGGGTCCACGGCAACCCTTCATTCCAGCTCAGTCCACGCCAATCCCAGCGATCCGAATATCGCTTGATGAGTTCCAGAGACCATGGCAGTGCCTTATTCCGACTGAGCGCAGGCCAGCCCCACCGAGCTTTGTAATGCTCAATTAACGCTTCGGACCAAGGAAGTGACTCGTTACTGCTGAGGAAAGACTTCCAACCCCAGCGATCAGCATAACGATCAATAAGCGACCGTGTCCAAGGCAACCCTTTATTGGCGCTGAGCATTTCGAAATCCCACCGGCCTGCATATCGCGCGATTAGCCCATCGGTCCACGGCAGTGAGTCATTATTGCTCAAGACCTTCCAATCCCACCGATCCGTATACCGCTCGATCAGTGTGGCGGTCCACGGTAGATGATCGCCCATGCTGAGGCCAAAAAAACCCCAGTGCCACCGATAAAAGTGGCGTTCGATCAGTGTTTCGGTCCACGGTACGCCATCGTTCAAGCTAAGGCCGTGCGCCCCCCAATTCCATTGATCGACATACCGTTCTATCAATGTGCTGGTCCAAGCGATCCTCTTGTTGACACTAAGGCGCGCCCAATCCCACCTATCCCGGTACTTTTCGATCAGCCCCTCGCTTAGCGGGTAATAGTTAGAAACCGCGTTTATGAATATTTCCCGCGCCTGTGGATGTGTCGCAAAGAACTCGATATATCGCTCTTTCTCAATCCGCGCGAGCGCCTGCCCGGCAATGTGCAATTGCCGGTTGGCAATGGCCAGCGTCTTGGGGCTACGGGCAACCAGTGCGCTGGGATTGGACTCAGGCGCCTTGTTCATGCTGGGCAAGCTCCGCTTCCAGTTGTTCAATCGCCCGTTCCAGCGCAACCCGCTGTTCGGCGAAATAGGCGTCCCAGTCGGTCAGGTCCTTGAGCGTGCGGTAGGTGTCCGCGCGGCGCAGTTGATGGACCTGGGTAGCGAGCTGATCCAGGTCGCGGCGCAGTACCGTGATGGCGTGGCCCAGTGACTCGGCTTCGGTCAGGGTCAGGGAGCGGTCGACGAACAGGTGCCCCTCGCGTACCGCGGCATGGATGGCGCGCACGCCCCCCAGATCGTTGTTGCGGTAGGCGGCCTGGAGTTGAACGAAGAGCCGGTTGGCGTGGTTGCGGTCGGCCTCGCCCACCTTGTCCGGGTGGCACTTCTGGCTGGCCTGTTGATAGAGGCGTTTGAGTTCCCGCAGGTCATCGGGCGGGAGTTGCGGGGCCGCCGGGGTTTCGCGGGCGGCCTCGTTGGCGTCGCGGTATTCCTCGTAGTCGGCGCGGGCGCTGTCGGCTTGTGCTTCGGCATCCCTCTCGGTCGTGGCCTGGCGGCGGAGCTTGTCCGCGCGTAGCTCCAAATAACGGGTAATCAGGTCCCCGATCTCGTGACTGGTGCGCAGGGAGAAGGCATGAATCAGCCGCTCGATCTCGGCCTTGTCGTCGGACAGGGCGGTGACCTGATACTCCAGGCCGCGCAGGGTCAGGCGCAGGTCGGTGATTTCCTGGTCCGTGGCGATGGTCAGGGCCGTGGCGTGCTTCAGGTACTCGTCGATCCAGGTCAGTGCCGTGGCGGTGTCGCGGCCTTGCAGGGCGGTAAAGAGCGGTTCGAGACGGGCCGCGGCGCCCGCGGGGCGGAGTTTGTCGAGTTGTGGGGCGAGGGTGTCCCACTCGTCGAACAACAGGAGGTTGCGGACGATCTCCAGACGGCGGCGAATCTGGGCCTGGTCGATGGCCGGTGTGCCGTGGCCATGCTTGCACAGGAGCGCATCGAAGGCGGTCAGGTAGTCGGCGGCGATCCCGCTATCAACGTCGTCACCGGCGGCAATGACGGTGATGCTTTCGTCGTTGTCCTGTGCCCGCTTGGTCCAGTTGTAGGACCCGATGATGACGGTCGCGCGGTCGATGACACAGAACTTGTGGTGCATGATCGGGTCGCGGTCGCCGCCCGTGGCGATCAGGAAGACTTCACCGCCGCAGTCCTGCAAGCGCTGGAAGTTGAGCCGTCCCGGCCCGACGTTGATCCGGTCGCCGAGGACCGCGAGGCGCACCCGCAGGCCCCGCCCGGCCTGTCGGCACAGCACGTCGAAGAGGTCGCGATCGGTGAACCAGGCGACCGCAACGACGATTTCTTGCGTCGCCGCGCTCAACCGCCTGGCGATCTCTTGGGGGATGTTCTCGAAATGGGCGGTCGTTTCCATGTGCTGTCCGTTGACTGCCTGACGAGTGGGGAGGGAAACCCCTCGGGGCCTTGCATGCCTTGGATGGTCGATGCCTGCCCGCCGATGGGCATCGTACCGAAGCCCAAGGGCCAAGCCAAATGTCCGGCTCTGGTCCCGGCCGGCAACACTCGGCCGACTGTGGATCGCCGGTCCGACGAAGCGCACAGTGAGCGCGGACGCGGCTACATGATCGGTGCAATGGACGCGGCAGACCGCCCCGCATGGGGGGACGCACGCCGCCATCGGCGGGGTTGTGGACTGCGCCAGAATGCCAGCGTGGCACTTGTTCACGGCGATGGGTGACGCTCTGGAGCCTGCCGCCACCACCTGAACCGTATCGCTCCCAGCTACCTAGCCCGCCCCGTCCGGGCATTTCTTGAGGCCGGGTAAAACGGGCGCATCGCGCGACGGGGCGACCTCCCAGGCCGCACACCGTCTTAAACCTCAAGACACTAGGCACTCCAGCTTGCGTATCTCAGGCGGATTATGATTCGCTGTATCGATCAACAGGACTTCAGATGACAGCCGAATCAACCGCCGGTGCCTGTCTTAAGCTCGTCATGGCAAGCTTGAGCTTCGAGCCGTTCCGCGGCGACATTCGCCGCAAGCTCGCGCAGAAATCGCTTCTTCTCGCTGTCTGCAAAGCGCGTAAGAACTTGCCGCATCAGGGGCTGATACCCCAATCCGTTCAAGTCTGCAATGAGTTTGAAATCTTCGATCAACGATTTCTGTAGGCGGATCGAGATCGGTTGTAACTCAAGGGACGTATCAATGGCCGCTTCCGAATCGGCCGATGTCACAGGTAATGGCTCGGCGAAATTAGGATCGCTGCCAAGTTCCCCGGTGTCCCACAACTCGTCACTGCCTGGGAGTTTGCACTTGGATGTCATTTGCTTAACCTCATTCGCAAGAGCGCGACCCAATGGTCGCAATTACGGCTCGTAAGTTAACCGAACCGGCCGTAAATCTTTTCTTCAGTTGGGTTTGGATCGTAGGCCGTCTTAACGATCACATTGGAATCTTTCGGGATGAAAGCAATTTTGAGCTTTCTTCCATAATCTGTCTCTGCAATAAACCACCGAGTGGGTGGGTCGGTCTGATTATTTTCCCTGGAGTCGATGAGATAGTTGCCGGATCGATTAGCAAAGCACTGCAAAATCTCGGACTCGGTAACTGGCGGAGTCTTTTGCGCGAGCTTTGCACGTACCTGGGGCGAAATAACCAAACCCATTGTGGATCAATCTCCGTATTCACGCTGTATGTGTACGCTGCTGGCAGAGGTACACGCACACGCTCCCTCGCAAACTCAGGCGTGCCAGGCATGTTCACCTTGCTTGTCCCTAACTGTATATACAAAACTCGTGAAGCTCAAGGCTAGCTTACGTGTGGTCGGTAGCAGTCGCCCGGCTCCACCTGGCCAGCTACTCCATAGAATGCCAGACACTAGCTTGTGTGTACGGCGGGCGCCTGCAACCCAACTGAACCCTGGCCAAGCCGCCATGACTTCGGCCCCTGCAAGCCTTCCAGGCTGGCACATAAATCAAAGGGGGCAGTCTTAGTCGTGGCGCACTGGTGGCGCACTTGCTCGCAAATATCGGCACTTACCCACAAGCAAGCGCAACAACCGAGACGACGTAAAAGGCTGTTTTTCTTGCTGTCCTTTGTTGTACAATGTGGTATACACACGATTCGTAATCAGTAGGTCGGCGGTTCGAATCCGCCCATCGGCTCCAAGTAAAACAAGGGTTTAGCTTCACGGCTACGCCCTTTTTTCTTGTCCGGGGGCAAAGTGGTCCCCGTTCTGGTCCCCGTTTCTCGGTTGATGGGTTTCCCGGCAGGGTGTCCCCGTCCCCTGGGAACCATCGCCAGCCGTACACACTGAACCCGGTTTATCGCAGTCCAGGTGCAGCGTGTGCGGTCGCGCTCGTCACCCGGTGGAAGCCAGCCGGCAGGATCGCGCGGACCTCGACCCGACCACGATTTAGGGCCCGTCGCTTGATCCCGCTCACCAGCCGCAACCCGGCCTTGAAATCCGGCTTCCGTGAAGGGTCGATTCTGAAACGCGACCCTTGTGCTTGAGCCGTACACAGCGCACCAAGCCGGTGCAGAGTACCCCGCTCACCAGGGGGCCGACACACGCGCGCCAGAGACTCACCGTCTGATCCACCGTCAAAACCGTCACAGCCAGGCACCGCCGGAGCATCCGCCCTTGGCCGTGACGCAGTGGAACAGGTAGCGCCTCAACTTGCAGGAAGTACCGCTATGGGGTGGCGATCCCGCACCCCATCGGCAGCCGTACACCCCGCCGGTGCCCAGTCGCCATACACACTTGACGATAGGGCACGCGCTTTGCATTAAGCATGAGCCGTGCCACAGGCAAAACCTATCAATCAGGGGTCGGCGTGTACGGGTCGGCGGGTGTGTATGGGGGGGCGTGTCATCGGTCAGCAGTTCGAGGGCTGCGCGAATGTTGAGAAAGCAAGAAATCCAGCAGGACCCCATCCCATCCACTATGCTTACGTTGATCTCAACCTCACAGGAAAAACCATGAGACTCGCATTGCTCGTTCTCGCATCCCTCCTGGCCTCCACCCCCGCCATGGCTGACACCCTTGTCCAATTCGACGACGGCAGCACCGCTTGGCAAGGCCCGAGCGGCGATATGTACGGCCGGACCGACGGCACCCAGTCGCGCAACCAGGATTACTCCTACCGCAACTATCACCCGTCTGGTAGCGCGCCTGCTGGCCAGTCTGCGTTCGGCTCTGACGGTCGCTTCTACGCGCCTGCTGGCCAAGATCAGGTGATGGACACGCGAACTGGGCAATTTGTTCGTACGCGATGACTCATCTCTTGCTGGCTCCGACTAGGGCCGGTTGGTCATCAACAAAAAGCCCGCACACGGCGGGCTCGGTGGATGGGAGCGGTAGGTGGTCAGGCGGTGGTGGGCGACGCCTCAGCAGTCGTGCCGGGCGCGTCATGGCTGGCGATGTTCAGCAGCGACCCAAGGACTTCGCCCGTCGTCACCAGGAAGTCACCGAACGTCGTTAGGTCGGCCGGCCCAAGCTGTTTGGCGTCGCAGTGGATCAGCATCTTGCCAATAACCCCAAGGCCAGACGCCAGACTGAACGCGGCGGTTTCTGCGGCTTCGCGGTCTTGCTCGGTGGTGCTCAGCAGGTGCCCATTGCGATGCAGCAGCGATCCAAGGCCAGAGTAAGGGGTGAAGGTGTCGGTGTTCATGCTGTCACCTTCGCGGCGCCTGTCTCGACTAGGGCGTCAAGGTCGCTTGCCCAGCCAGACAACAACGAGTGAATCCCGTCCGGGCGTCCAATGTCTTTGGTCTGGCCGATCAGGTTGCCGATGCAGATCATTTCCAAGGCGATGCGTGACAGTTCGTCGGCGGCGTCGCCGGTCAAGGGGGAGGTGTTCGTGGTCATCATGGGGTCAATCTCCGGTTGCTGGCGATTGACCGCGGGAGGGCGGGCATAGGCACGACAGACGGACTCCGGGCGGGGTCCTGGCAGTCACCACGACGGACGCCAGACGACGGGCCGGGGTGCTGTACAATCTGTAGTGCCGGTGCTCAACCGTTAGCGCGGTCGGTCTTTGTGCTGGTGGCCCTGCGAAGGCCACCAGCGACGGCGCCAATCTTGCGCCAAATCCCGCCGTCCCTGCAAGACCCACGTCGTCAAGCCGTCGCCTGATCTTCCGCGAATAGCCGCCGCGGTCCGATCCCGTGCTGTGCGACGTGTGCACGGGCTTCCTCGGGCGTCATCCGTCCGTCGCCTATCGACTCAAGGATTATCCGAAGCTCTGCCCGTTCCTCCCGGGTCAGACCGCTGAAATCGGGCTTGTACTGAATGGGGGTGGACTGCTCCAGTGCCTCAATCCGTCGTTCAAT
>CAILVI010000329.1 GCA_903837595.1 uncultured Thiodictyon sp. | reverse complement strand
GGTCGGTGCTGCGGCAACTGCCGATACTCGGAGCAGTGCCGCGGGGTGGGTATCCCCTTGCCCGGATTCAGCAGCTCCAGCGGATCGAAGGCGCGCTTCACGGCGCGGAACTGTTCGAGCTCCGCCGGGCTGAACTGGATGCACATCTGGTTGATCTTCTCGACCCCCACCCCGTGTTCGCCGGTGATGGTACCGCCCACCGCGACGCACAGCTCCAGTATCTTGCCCCCCAGGGTTTCGGCGCGCTCCAACTCGCCGGGCTGGTTGGCATCGAACAGGATCAGCGGGTGCAGGTTGCCGTCGCCGGCGTGGAAAACATTGGCCACCGGCAGCCCATACTCGGCGGCCAGCTCAGCGGTGCGGCGCAGGACCTGCGGCAGGTGGCGGCGGGGGATGGTGCCGTCCATGCAGTAATAGTCCGGTGAGATGCGGCCGACCGCCGGGAAGGCGGACTTGCGCCCCTTCCAGAAGCGCAGGCGCTCCGCGTCGTCCTGGGAGACCTGCACCGAGGTGGCGCCGCTGGCGAGCAGCAGGGTGCGCACCTGCTGCGCCAACTCGGCCACCTCGTCCGCCGTGCCGTCGATCTCGCAGATCAGGATGGCCGCCGCATCCGTCGGGTAACCGGCGTGCGCGAAGGCCTCCGCCGCCTGGATCGCCGGTCCGTCCATCATCTCCAGCCCGGCCGGGATGATGCCGGCGGCGATGATGTCGCCCACCGCCTGGCCGGCACGCTCCACGTCGTCATAGGCGGCGAGCAGCGCCTGGGCGCGCTCCGGCACCGGCAGCAGCTTCACCGTCACCTCCACCGTCACGCCCAGCATCCCCTCCGAGCCGATGGTGAGTGCCAAGAGGTCATAGCCCGGTGAGTCCGGGGCTGCGGAACCGATGTGCAGCAGTTCGCCCTCCATGGTCACCAGCGTGACCGCCAGCACATTGTTGACTGTGAGTCCGTACTTGAGACAGTGTACCCCGCCCGCGTTCTCCGCCACGTTACCGCCGATGGTGCAGGCGATCTGACTCGACGGGTCCGGGGCGTAATAGAGCCCGTGGGGCGCTGCCGCCTCCGTGATCGCGAGGTTGCGCACCCCGGGTTCCACCCGCGCGGTGCGCGCCACCGGGTCGAGTGCCAGGATGCGCGTGAAGCGCGCCAGACTGAGCAGGACCCCGTCCCCCACCGGCAGTGCACCCCCGGACAGCCCGGTGCCGGCGCCGCGCGCCACCACCGGCACCGCACGCGCATGGCACAGACGCAAGACCTGCTGCACCTCGTGGACCGTGCGCGGCAGGACCACCAACAGCGGGAGTTGGCGATAGACCGCCAGGGCGTCGCACTCGTAGGGCCGCACCTGCTCCTGGCTCTCCAGCACCGCGTCCGCCGGGAGGAAGGCGCGCAGTGCCCGGACCAGGTCCGCGCGGGAGGCGGTCAGCCGGGCGTCGTTGAAATCGGTCTGGGGCAGGCTCATGGGTGGGGCACTCTTGCGCGGCAGCTGGGGCGAGGCTGTAAGATGCGGCGCCTTCACTGCCGCGTCAATCTTCTCAAGGAACTGTCATGTCCGACGACGAATTCCATGTCCACGGTGCCCACGAGCATCTGGGCCACGATCCGGGGCATCGGGCGCACCCGCTCGCCCAGTATGTGGCCATCTTCACCGCCTTGGCCTCGACCCTGGGCGCCGTCGTCAGCTACCAGAGCGCCTACACGCTCAGCGAGGCGATGCTCCAGAAAAACGATGCGGTGCTCAAGCGCACCCAGGCCGCCGACGAGTGGAACTATTATCAGGCCAAGAGCGTGAAGGCCCACCTGATGGAGATGGCCACCGAACTGGCGCCGCCCGAGCGGCAGGCCATCTACCGCGCGGAGGCGCAGCGCTACAACCGCGAAAAGGATGAGATCAAGGCCAGGGCGGACGCCTTGGAGAAGGCGTCGGAGAGGGTCAACGAGGAGAGCGCCGCGTCGCTCGCTCCGCACCACCGCCAGGCGCAGGCCATGACCCTGATTCAGATCGCCATCTCAGTGGCGTCCGTCACCGCGCTGACCCATCGGCGCTGGCTGTTCGTCGTCGCCGGCATCGCCGCGGCCGGGGGCGTTGGGCTCTGGGTCTGGTCGCTGTTTGGCTGATCAATCCTCAGTGATCGCGCCGGGTCAAGAGCATTGCGTCGCCATAGCTGAAAAACCGGTAGCGCTCGGCGACGGCGTGACGGTAGGCGGCGCGGATGCGCTCCACACCGCAGAACGCTGAGACCAGCATCAACAGGGTGGACTGCGGCAGGTGGAAGTTGGTGATCATGGCGTCCACCACGCGGAAGCGGTAGCCGGGGCGGATGAAGATCCGGCTGTCGCCCCTGAACGGCCGGATTTCACCGTCCGCGGCGGCGCTCTCCAGGCTGCGCACGCTGGTGGTGCCGACGGCGACGACCCGCCCGCCGGCCGCCCGGGTGGCCGCGATACGGGCGCAGGTGCCCTCGCTCACCTCCAGCCACTCCGCGTGCATTTGGTGCTGGTCCAGGTCCTCCACCCGCACCGGCTGGAAGGTGCCGGCCCCGACATGCAGCGTGACCTCGGTCCGTTCCACCCCTAGGGCGGCGAGGCGCTCCAGCAGCGCCTGGTCGAAATGCAGCCCCGCGGTGGGGGCGGCCACGGCCCCCTCGCGGGTGCCGAAGACGGTCTGGTAGCGCTCCGCGTCCGCGTCGTCGTCCGGCCGCTCGATATAGGGGGGCAGGGGCAGGTGGCCCTGCGACTGCATGAGTGCCGGGAAGGGGCTGTCGAGGGCGCGCAGCCGGAACAGGTCCCCATCGCGCCCCAGCACCTCCAGGCGCTCCCCGTCTGCCAGGTGGACCACCCGCCCGGGCTTGAGCGCCTTGGCGGCGCGCGTCTGGGCCAGGGCTTCGGTGGGTCCCAGCAGGCGCTCGATCAGCACCTGGACCGCGCCGCCCGTGTCCTTGTGGCCGAAGAGCCGGGCGCGCATCACCCGGGTGTCGTTGAACACCAGCAGGTCGCCGGGGCGCAGCTGCCCCGGCAGGTCGGTGAACAGCAGGTCGCGCGGGGGAGAGTCGTCCCCGTCCAGGGCCAGCAGTCGCGAGGCCGAGCGCTGCGTGAGCGGGCGCTGGGCGATCAGCTCGGGGGGGAGGTCGAAGCGGAAGTCGGAGCGTTTCAAGCGTATTGGTCGTCGGGTGGGGGTGGTGTTTGCGACGATGATACTTTGAGTTGCTGTCGTCTGATGCGCCCGCGGCGGCTCGGCGCACCAGCCACCCGCTGAAGCGTCGGCCTTCAGTGGGGGGCGGCGGCAACTGGAGGTCGAGCCTTCAGGCGGTGGACGTCCGCGCTGTCGAATGCGCCAACTCGGTGGACTCCGACAGGACCTCGACGACGACCCGGGCGCGCTCCTTGACGCGGTGATATTCAAGGTCAGCTGACCGCGCACCAATCGGCCTGAACCAGATTGTGTGCCTGACTGTCGAACACCAGCCCGACCTCGAACAGGCCCTGGCTCGGCAGGCCGCGATACTTGGCGCTATAGCCACGGGCGCGGATCTGCGCCAGGACGGGGTTGGCGGCGGCGGTCTTGGTCGGGTCGCCCGGTGCCGGTTCATCCGGTGGCGGCGCGAGGCTGCGTCTGAGCTTGATCTCGATCACATAGATGTAATCGGCCAGCTTGATGGTCAGGTCCACCTGGCCCTGATTGCTGATGTCCTCGGGGATGATCTCGGCGTTGAGGCTGGCAAAGAAGGCATAGAGCACACTGGCATAATAGCCCTCCGCCTCGGGCAGGGTATTGCCGGTAAAATTGCGCCAGGGGATGCCGGCGAAGAGCCGGCGGATCGCGCTGATCAGCCCCTCGACATTACCCTGGCTGAGGCAATCATAGAGTGCGTCCTGCCGTGCATCGCGCTCGCCCGGCAGGGTCCCTAGATAGCCGTCGATGAGGTGATCGGCCAAGGCCATCTTCACCTCCTGGTTCGGCTGTCGCAGTCGATAGATCAGGCGCGAGCGTCGCCGGCGGGTGTCGACGATCGTCAGATAGCCCGTCTGAAAGAGCAGCGTCACCGGGTCGATGTGCTCGATGTCGAACGAGTCCAGGATCTCCTCGCTGGCCTCGATCCCTTCCAGTTCGGGCAGGAAGGTGCGGCGTTGTTGCAACAGCTTGATCAGAAAGCTCGGGCTGCCGGTCTCGAACCAGTAATTGCGGTACAGCTGGCCCTTGTCGATGAACAGCAGGATGTCGAAGGGGTTATAGACCGGCTCGCCGAGAAAGTTATAGCCATTGTACCAGCGTTTGAGCTTAGCCCAATCGACCCCGGCCAGATGCCGCCCAAAGGTGGTCTCCAGGTCCGCCTGGGTATAGCCGCAAAGGGTGGCAAAACGCGCATCAAGCGTCAGGTCATTGAGCTGATTCAGCCCCGAGAACAGGCTCACCTTGCTGAACTTGGTCACCCCGGTCATGAAGACGAACTGGATATGGGCATCCTGCGCCTTCATAGTCGAGTAGAGATTCTTCAGCCCCTCGCGCAGCGCCCCGGTACGCTGCGGATGTTCGATGCTGTCGAGGATCGGCTTGTCGTATTCATCCACCAGGATCACCACGCGCTGGCCGCTGGCCTCATGGGCGCGGATGATCAACTCGGCAAAGCGGCCGGGGATGCTGGTGGCCTCGCAGTGGATGCCAAGCCGGCGCTGATTGAAGACCAGCAGTTCGTGGATCGACTCATCGAGCCGCTCGGCGCTCTGCACCACCCCGCCGGCAAAGTCGAGCCGGATCACCGGGTGGCGGCGCGACCAGTCCCAGTGCGAATGGCAGTCGAGCCCACGAAACAGCGGCTCGGCTCCCTCGAACAGCTCCTTGAGCGTATCCAGAAACAGGCTCTTGCCGAAGCGCCGCGGGCGCGACAGGAACCAATACTTGCCCGTGGTCGCCAGGGCCAGCGCGTGCGCCGTCTTGTCGACATAGGTATAACCCTCATTGATGATCTCGCTGAAGGTCTGGATGCCGACCGGGAGTTTCTTGAGGGGTGGGGGCATGGTGTCTGGCGCGAAACCGGGTGAAGGATGCAGTTGAGTCTAGCGCCGGCCGCAGGGCATCGCCAGCCGTTTGGGGTTCCGCACAGCGATTACCAGAGCGTTGCGACCGCGGCGCTCTCACGCAGCTTCTCATTGATGGTCACCAGTATGGCCCCATAGGCGTTAGCAGTCGCGGCGATCAGGCGATCGGCGGGATCGCCCTGCGGCAGATCGATCTCGATCGAGGCCCGGGCGATCTCCGGGGTGATCGGCAGCACCGCCACGGCGCGGGCATCGAGTGCCAGGCGGCAGAAGGTGGCACTGTCCGTGCCCGGATCGAGACGCCCCTTGCCGACCAACATGGCGATCTCCCACAGGGTGATATCCGCGCAGGCCAGGGAGCGCTGCGCCTCGCCGCGGTCCAACGCCTGCCGCGCCAGGGGACTCAGTCGCTCCGGCGTCAGGGCGTCGAAAATTAGGATGCAGGTATCCAGCAGGATCATTCGGCCGCGTTCCAAGTCGCGTCGATGGATGTCACAACATCACCGACCCGGGCGCGGGTGCGCAAGGCCGCCAGACGTTCCTTCGCCGCCGCCCGCGCGTCCGGCGCGGCGGTCAGCCGCGCGACGACCCGCCCGCGACGCGTGACGAGGAACTCATCCCCGGACTCGGCTCGCCCCAAGTACTCGGGCAAGTGCCGACGCAACTCGCCGACAGTGACTTCAAGCATTGCGGTTTACCATTTTGGATGAGTGGGTTATATGCCTTTTCGGAGCGCAGCCGGTGAGCAGCTAGACCGGCGACCGGGACCGGCTGGATCCCTGCGTCCTGCCGGAATGATGGACCATTGTCACCGTCTCTGCGCTTGGTGACGCTGGCTCGCGACGCGCGCCTGACCGTGGGGGCGGCGAGCCAGTGGGGATGGGGTGAATGCCCAACTCGGTATCGTGGGACCTGCGAGTAGGGGTGAAGAAGGGTCTGCGTCATAGAGTCAACAGGTCAAAGGTCCTGGGCTAGGCGCAGGCCGACGGACCCGTGGCGGAAGTCGGCGGCCGTCGCGTAGCGGTGCGACCCACGCGCGTTTAATGCGTAGTTGAACCAGGAGCCGCCGCGGAATATGCGACCGTCCGGTTTACAATTGTCTTGCCATTCAGAACCGTCGGCCGGGGCACCTATGTAGCCGCCGTGCCAGCAATCCTGCACCCACTCCAAGACATTCCCCGCCGTATCGTAGAGCCCGAAGGCGTTAGGCTTGAATGAGCCAACCGGGGTTGTTTCTTCGTTGCCCCATTGACTGCCGCACCGGTCACAGTTCGCGTTACCCCTGCCGATCTCTTTGCCCCACCAATAGGGCGTGGTGGTTCCGGCGCGGGTGGCATATTCCCATTCCGCCTCGGTCGGCAGTCGGTAGGGCTTACCGGTCCATATGCTGTTTAGGCGCTTGAGGAATTATTGCACGTCGTTCCAGGAGACGTTCTCCACCGGGCGGTCCGGCGGACCCTTGAAGTGCGACGGGTTCTCGCCCATCACGACCTCCCATTGGGCCTGGGTCACCTCGTACTTTCCTATGCGAAAAGGACCGATGGTGACTTGGTGCGCCGGTTTCTCCTGGCTGTCGCATTGGCTGTCACCGGCGCTGCACCCCATCTGGAAACTGCCGGCCGGGACCTCAACCATGGTGGTCGCGATGCTGTCTATTGCCTGTGGTCGCGCCGCCTCGGCCTGGGCCGCTGCCTCCGCCCTTGCCTTGGCCTCTGCCTCCGTCCTCGCCCGAGCCGCTACCGCCGCCTTGCCCTCAGCGTCCGCCTTCGCCCGCGCCGAATCGCTGACCAGGGGGCGCGCGTCTTCGGCCCCGATCTCTCGCGACTTCCGTAACTCCCCGACATAGACACAACTTGCGACGCTTCCGGAAAAGCCCAAAGCCCCGCCCGACATTGAAACCACTGGGTAATCGAAATCGCAATAGTCCGCCGGCTTCAAGGTCTCAATCGTGTCCCCCTTCCCGCACGCGGCCCGCCCGGCAAAGTCCTCGACCGGCCCGCTGCCGCAGCGCTCGCCGACCGGCGTTCCGTTCGCGAACGGGTGGTCTTCATTGCAGGCGCCGAGGCCCAGCGCCAATCCGAGCAGCGTGATGGCCTTCACTCGCGTCGTCATCCGTTGTCCTCCGTTGAATCAGGCGTGGAAAGGAGATATGCCGGGCTTGATGACGTGATTGGTCGAGTCGCGTATCGAAGCCAATTCAGGCCGGTGCGTTCGCGGATCGCGGCGACGTCAGGCTCCCGAAGTTCGCGCCCCCGTGCTTCGGGGACTACCGCGCCGCGCATATGGCGACCCATGTCGCGTACGCTCTCCAGCAAGTCTTCAAACTGCGGGTTATCCATGCCGCAATCTCCGCTTCAATGATACCGGGTAGCCGATTTGGGCACTCAAGCGATCACCCGAGTCGCCGGCGAATCCACGCCGGCCTTCTGCGGCAATCCAGCACCGCGTAGACCATGGCGTCGCCCTCTTCAACACGGTAGTAGACCGCGAAGGGGAAGCGCTTGGACAACAGGCGGCGATATGCGCCGAAAGATATCGTATGGACGCCGGCAGTGATGGCAAGAGAATCGATATCGGAGAACAGTGAATCGAGAAAGTAATCGCCGAGTCCTCTTCTCTGCCTCTCATAGAAGGCGTGCCCTTGCAGCAGATCACGGCTCGCCGCGGACAGAATTCGGACTTTCACGGTAGCTGGTTGCGGATCGTCCGCTTGGCGGTCTCCCAGTCCGTGAATTGTTCGGTGCCTTGCGTGATGGCGGATTCTCTCTGCGCCAGGAGGTCTTCGTGCCAGGAGGGGGATTCGATGCCGTTATCCTGGCGGCACAGATCGTCCCACAGCGATTCCATGAGTTGGAGCTTTTCTTCCAGGGCCAGGGATGCGAGCGGAAGTTCAATCATCATCGGTTCTCCGGTGGCGCGGGGGAGGGCGCTGACGGTCCCCGTCGGGGGGCGCGCTAGTCGCCATTTTGCCGCATAGTGCCCGTCGGCGTCACGTCGGCGCCCGCGGCGCACAGCGCCTGACACACGCGTGCCACCGCGGCAGCGGTGGCCACGAGAACGCCGCCCCCCTTGGCCCCCGCCGCCGCTTGCCGCATCATGCGCGGCTGACTTCCCGCGGACTGGACCGACCATGACGGACACCCTGACCTACAACGCCGAGGGCCTGGAGCGCCAGCCCCTCTCCGTCTTTACCGAGAAGGCGTACCTGGACTACTCCATGTACGTGATCCTGGACCGTGCCCTGCCTTACGTGGGCGACGGGCTGAAGCCCGTGCAGCGGCGCATCCTCTACGCCATGTCCGAGCTGGGGCTCTCCGCCGCCGCCAAGTTCAAGAAGTCCGCCCGTACCGTGGGCGACGTGCTCGGCAAGTTCCACCCCCACGGCGACAGCGCCTGCTACGAGGCCATGGTGCTGATGGCCCAGCCCTTCAGCTATCGCTACCCGCTGATCGACGGTCAGGGCAACTGGGGTTCGCCGGACAACCCCAAGTCCTTTGCGGCGATGCGCTACACCGAGTCGCGCCTGACCCCCTATGCGGAGCTGCTGCTGGGCGAATTGGATCAGGGCACGGTCGATTGGCAGCCCAACTTCGACGGCACCCTGGAGGAGCCCAAGCTCTTGCCCGCGCGTCTGCCCAACCTGCTGCTCAACGGGGCCAGCGGCATCGCGGTCGGCATGGCCACCGACATCCCCTCCCACAACCTGCGCGAGGTGGCGCGCGCCTGTATCCATCTGCTGGACCACCCGCAGGCGTCGGTCGCCGACCTGATGGCCTTTGTGCCTGGACCCGATTTCCCCACCGCAGGCGAGATTATCACGCCAGCTGAGGACATCCTGAAGATCTACGAGACCGGCAACGGCAGCCTGCGCCAGCGCGCCCGCTACGAGGTGGAGCAGGGCGAGATCATCATCACGGCGTTGCCCTATCAGGTCTCGGGCGAGCGGCTGATGGAGCAGATCGCTGCCCAGTTCAACGCCAAGAAACTGCCGATGATCGAGGACTTCCGGGACGAGTCTGACCACGAGTTCCCGACCCGCCTGGTCATCGTCCCGCGCTCCAACCGCGTCGACATCGAGCGGCTCATGTCGCATCTGTTCGCCACCACCGATCTGGAGCGCAGCTACCGGGTCAATATGAACCTGGTCGCCGGCAACGGGCGGCCGCGCGTCATGGATCTCAAGGAGATCCTGGTGGAGTGGCTGCTCTTTCGCACCGCCACCGTGCGCCGCCGCCTGGAGCACCGCCTGGGCAAGGTGCTGGACCGCTTGCACCTGTTGGAAGGGCTGCTGATTGCCTATCTCAACATTGATGAGGTGATCCGCATCATTCGTACCGAGGATGAGCCCAAGCCGGTGCTGATGGGTCATTTCGCGCTGAGCGACATCCAGGCCGACTATGTGCTGAACACCCGGCTGCGCCAACTCGCCCGCCTGGAAGAGATGAAGATCCGCGGTGAGCAGGAGGCGCTGGCCGCCGAGCGTGACCACCTCCAGGGCATCCTGGGGGACGATGGGCGTCTGAAGCAGCTGATCCGCGAAGAGATTACCGCCGATGCGGCGAAATATGGGGATGCCCGCCGCTCCCCGCTGGTGGCGCGTGACGCTGCCGCGGCGCTTGATGAGACCGAGGTGACCCCGAGCGAGCCGGTGACCGTGGTCCTATCGGAGAAGGGCTGGGTGCGCGCCGCCAAGGGCCACGAGATCGACGCGGTGGCCTTGAGCTACCGCTCCGGCGACCAATTCCTCGCCGCCGCCCGGCTCCGCAGCAATCAGACTGCGGTGTTCCTGGACAGCACCGGACGCAGCTACTCGCTCCCGGCCCACACATTGCCGTCCGCCCGCGGTCAGGGCGAGCCGCTGACCGGTCGGCTCGACCCGCCCAAGGGGGCGAACTTCGTGGCCGTGCTGGGCGACCCGCCACAGACCCGGTTGCTGCTTGCGAGCGACGCGGGCTATGGCTTCATCATCCGGATGGAGGACCTGTATGCCAAGCCCAAGGGCGGCAAGGCGGTGCTGACGCTGCCCGCGGGCGCCCGGGTGCTGCCGCTGATCCCTATCCCCGACCTGCCCAACCCGCGCCTGGCAGCCGCCACCAATACCGGTCATCTGTTGGTCTTCCCGGTGTCTGACCTGCCCGAGATGCCGCGCGGCAAGGGCAACAAGATCATCAGCATCCCCGGCGCCAACGGCGCTGAGCGCCTGGAGTGGCTGGTGGGGCTGGCGGTGGTGCGCGAGGGTGGCAGCCTCGTCATCACCTCCGGCAAGCGGACCTTTACGCTTAAGCCCGCCGATCTGGAGCACTACCAGGGCGAGCGCGGGCGGCGCGGCAAGCCGCTGCCGCGGGGGTTCCAGCGGGTGGATGGGCTTAGCGCGGAGTGAGGTTGGAGCGCGCACATTGGAGCGCCGACACCCTGTCGGCGACAGCACGCCGCGCGGGCCTCGCCAATGACCGGACCCGACACGAGTCAACCAACGTATGACGACGGCCTCGAGCGTCATCCCGCCCGACGGCCGCGGGGCGCACAGTGCCCAACACAGGCGTGACACCGCTGGAGCGGTGTCACGAGAGGTCACATGGTTTAGGCTATACTCCCGCCCCATATCTCAAGGTCCGGTCGCGCCCAATGGAACAACCCCCAGTTACACGCAAACGTCCCCGCGGCATCTATCTGCTGCCCAATCTGTTTACCACGGCGGCCCTGTTCGCGGGGTTCTACGGCGTGCTGGCGGCGACCCAGGGGCGCTTCGAGGCGTCCTCGATTGCCATCTTTGCGGCCATGCTGCTCGACGGGTTCGACGGACGGGTCGCCCGCATGACCCACACCCAGACCGCCTTTGGGGCCGAGTATGACAGCCTCTCCGACATGGTCGCCTTCGGGGTCGCTCCGGCCCTGATCGCCTATCACTGGGCCCTGCACGGGCTCGGTAAGCTCGGCTGGCTCGCCGCCTTCGTCTACTGCGCGGCGGCGGCCCTGCGCCTGGCCCGCTTCAACACCCAGCTCGGCTCGGCCGACAAGCGCTTCTTCCAGGGGCTCCCCAGCCCCTCGGCGGCGGCCGTCGTGGCGGGTGGGGTCTGGATCGGGGCGGATCAGGGGATAGACCCGTCCTATGTCTCGTGGCTGGTGGCCGCCCTCACCGCGGGGACCGGTCTACTCATGGTCAGCAATTTCCGCTATTTCAGCTTCAAGCAGCTCGACTTGCAGGGGCGGGTACCCTTTGTGCTGGCGGTGGTGGTGATGCTGGTGATCGCCCTGATCCTGATCCAGCCGCCCATCGTCCTGTTCCTGGGCTTTCTGGGCTATGCCATTTCGGGTCCGGTCTGGACCCTGATGAGTCTGCGCGACCGGCGTGCCTCCCGGCGGCGCGCCCGGCCGGACGGCGGGGGTTGATACAGGTTCAGACCGAGGGCGAGGCGCGGAACGAAGATCGTCGGCACTGCGGTCCAGGTCAGCCAACGCAGCTCGCGATCGAAGCGCCGCACAGCGGGCTCGGCCCAGCGGAGGTGCCCGATCGCCAGCCCGCCCGGCAGACAGATCGCGCGCAAGGTCAGGAGTAGGCGCGTGCCGCCGCGAGCAGCCGGCCCTGCGTGGTCCGCAGGTCGCATTAGCGTTCCAGGTGCTTGGCCTCGGCCTCCAGCAGCGTACCGAGCAGACTGCGGCACTGCCCCGCCAATTGGGCCTTGAGGAGCGAGCCGAAACCCTCGGTCGGCATGCCGACCGCCTTCGCGGTCTGCATGCGCTCGAAGCTCGCTTGGGTACGCGCCGTGAGCTGCTCTGCCTCGTAGGTGAACAGGTTGACTATCGATCCGTTGGTCAGCTCAATGGACTGGCTCCGCTGCGGCGCCTGCCGGCGAACGAGTCACGGGTTTCAACTCCCACTCCTTGAGCGTCTTCGTGGCCGTTCCGAACGGACCGAGTTGATAAACGGCCGCGCCGGCGGGCGAGAAGACGAAGCCCTCAAAGGGTTCGGCGACCATCTGGTCCAGGTAGTCCCGGGGGGCGACGCCGGTGCTGACGTGCGGATTGAAGTGCTCGCCGGACATCGCCGGCACATAGGTCGAGACATAATCGATCATCGCCTCGTCCGTGGCGGAATCGTCGTGCGCCGCGGTAAAGGCGCCGATGGGCCCCGTCTCGACCATGAACGGCTGGGCCGCCGCGATGATATCCGCCTGCAGCTTGAGCAACTCCGGGGTTGGCTTCGCGGAGATGCCGGCAACACCCGTCGTGCCGGTTGGGACATAGTAGAATTTGAATGCCTCCAGCTTCATCGCGCCGACGTCGGCGGCCGCGAACACCTTGTCCTCGGCCGCATACAGCTTGTCCAAGTCAGCCGTGCGCACGAAGCCCTGCAGCAGGGTGATGTGCGGCGTGTGCGCCGCATCCAGGGTGAAACCCGTCGGGTAGACGGCGAGTAGACGGGCATTGTTGGCGGCGGCCTGCTTGAGCATGGTCGCGTCCGGTTTCAGCAGAATGTCGATCGCGGTGATCTCCGACTGCCTGGGGTAGATGGTCTTCCAGTTGTCTTTCATGCTCACCACCGTCCAGCCCTTCCTGGCGGCCTCATCGAGCCCCTTGTCCAGCTTGGCCAACCGGTCCTGGCGGTCGTAGGCGTATTCCCGCTCGGCGTCGTCGTGGTGAACGTAGAGACACAGGCGCGCACCGCCGCCCGCGCAGGTGTATTGCAGCATCTGCAAATCGCCGTCGGAATTGCCGAACGCCGCGATCGGCAGCCGGCCGATGTGCTGGAGGATGCCGACGGGCTTGCCGCCCTTGTCATCGTTGAAACTCAGTTCCGGCAGGCGCACGAGCACCGGGTTGCCATCCCGCAACTCGAACCGCGTCTTCACACTGCTGCCAACGACCTGCTCAGGCGGGATGCCATAGACCTGCTCCGTCCAGGGGCGCATGAACTCGATGCCACCCCCGGAGATGATGAAGGTCTTGAATCCGTTTCCGCGCAGGTAGGCGAGCACCTCGAGCATGGGCTGATAGACCATTTCAGTGTAGCGCTTGCCGGTCTGCGGGTGTCTCGCGGTGGCGATCCAGTCCGTCACGATCTGCTCGAATTCGACCGTGGTGTTGCCCGTGTGCGTGGCCATGATAAGCCCCATGAGCGCGTGCTCACCGCCGGCGGCGGCGTTCTTCAAATCGCCTTTGAGGAACGCGGCGAACGGCTCCTTGGTCTTCCACTCGGGATGCTGGGCGTTCAGCGCCTTCACCCGGTCGAGCGCGAAGTACAATTGCACGGGCAACGGCTTCTCGCCCCAAAGGGTCCCGTCGTTGTCGAACACGGCGATACGGGCCGGCACCGGCACGAAATCCGGCGAGCTGGGTGTGGTCACCTGCTCGACGAAAGCGATGATGGAGTGTTTGGCCGGGCTCTCGTTCCAGGAGGGCAAAGGGTCGGCGGCGAACGCCGGCAGGGCGAAGCTGAAGACGAAAAGAACAGCCAATAAAGCGAATGACCTGGACCTCCTGATGCTCCATTGGGCTTTGCCGCCGACTATTGTGCGAATTTGATTCATAATGCTCACATCTTGATTAGGGATATAGAATGCAGCAGTCACAGGCCGGACAGTCCCCCGAAGAATTTCGCGAGCAGGTCCGTAAAGGGATATTTGAACAGCACGAGCGGCAGCAGCGGCAGCAGCGCGGCGACGGCCAGGTAGATCAACATACTCTGGCTTACGGGAACCAGGCGCATATCACGTACGATGCCCACGGCGTTACTCAGGTCGGCCAGGGACTGGATGTCGGCTGTGCCCAACAGGGGCTCTGCCGGGGCTGGGTCTGCGCCCAGCCATTTCCTGTCGAACTCGCTCACATAGCGCTCTGCCAAGGCGCCGTAGTTGCTCATGCCCGTGACCTTAGATTTCCACAACTCGCGGGAGAAGATGAGCAGCGGACCGAGAAACAGCACCACGTCTACGAGCAGAACGAATGCCACGCTGGGGTAAATCGCGTCTATTGTCATGCCGCCCAAAGCGATGGCCTGGGCCAAGGACGCGGACTGGACTGCCGAGATTGCCAGGACCAGGGGAATGAATTCGGTGTGCACCAATTCGAGATATCCCAGCCCGCCGGCATGATCGGGGTGGGCCGGTACCAGGCGCAGCTCCAGCCTCGATATGCGCCAGAGGAGGATGCTCCACAGCGTAAGCCGCCAGAGCCAGCGCAGCAGCAGGAATTGGAACAGCGGCTTGCAGACGATCCAGTTCCAATGGCTGGTCCAGGTTGTTTCGCCCAGGCCCCTCGGGCTGGAGGTCCCCGCGAGGCCAAATAGATACTCGAAGATGTCCCCACTCTGCATGGTCAAGGCTAACCACGCAACCGCCAAGAGGAAGAAGGCCTCCGGCAGCCAGGCGTCCTTCCATCGGGCGATGCGCGCCAGCTCGGTATTCAGCGCGGCCTGTTCGCTTGCGGGCACGATCTGCGAGCGAACGATACCCTGCACAAATGCGGTAAATCGCGGGTCGATGAAGGCCTCGCACACGAACAGCAGCGGGACCGCCACCAGCAGGCGGACGTGCTTGCCGATCGCCGCAATGGAAAAGAGCGCATCGCCCAGGCCCTCGACCAGCGCCAGCGCGACCAGGACAATCCACGGGACGGCGCCCAGGACCAGCCCGAGCGGAACGGTGTCCGTTCCGCCACGGACCAGGCCCAGGCGACAACCCAGCCGGTTCAGCGGTCCCCCGAGCAGGGAAAAATCATCAAGGCCGCCGCGCTTTTCCATAACTGGACAAATGCTCTCTTCAGGATGCAAACTCAGGTCGCGCCGCCCACGCCCAGCGAATCCGCCAAGCCCGCGCGAACACGGTCTCCAGGGTCGCGGAACGCGTGCTCCACGCCACGGTCGAGCTGCTCAAGCTCAGTGCGCAGAAGGGCCGCTCGCTGCGGTGGCACCGTATCGATCAGGTTCTCCAACATGGCACGGAGGCGGCGGACGACTTGGATGTTATTCCCGCTGAAGAGTCTGATCTCGGTGATCGCCAAGGCGACGAAATCCTCCCAATCCGGCGTGCGATACAGGAGCCGCAACCGTCCGACATCGTCATGCATCCGCCCCGTATCCAACTGCCGCTCGCCAACCGCCCGCAGCAGGCGATGGACCTGATCGAGGGCCAACACCGCCGTGGTCGGATCGTTGATGGCGGAGGAAAGCGCCTTGGCGGCGATGTCGACGATAATACGGAACGCAAATCCCGGGTCTTGCTCCACCGTACGCTCCGATCCGATGGCAACGGACTGATCCAACAGGTGATCGGCAAGCGCCGCGCCACCACCGTGCAACCGGAACAGCGGATCCCCGCTGGTCACGAACGCCCCAACCTGTGGAACGAATTCGATCAGGCAGTCGGCGCGCCGGGCCAACTCCACCAGTCCGGCCACGTCGAACGCCAGCACGACGCCAGTGCGGCCGGACTGGACAGTGCGCGAACCGCCTCCTTCCGGCACCGGCGCGAACTTTGGCGGCGCTTCCTGCGTGGCCACCACCGTCAGCGGATAGACCTCGCGAATCACCGCTTGCCCCGTGTTGCCCACGCAGGTGAGAACGCTGATGGGCCGCAGCGACTTGCCCACGTCGTGGATCAGGTAGAGGAAGACACCGATACACCCGGCACTGCTGTATGAGCTGACCCACACCGCTATCTGCGGGACCGAGTCCCCGATTTGGCTGAGCGCCTCCAGCGTAAAGGCGAATGCAAATACGAAGACGGTCAGGGAAAAGCGGAGAATACCGCTGTGAAAGAAGGTGGCGATGATCCGTGGCGTGAGCTGGGCGCTGGCCAGTTGTACGGTCACCAGCATGATCGAAAAGACAAATACAATGAAGGTGAGCATGGACGACGCCAGCGCCGCCAGCAGGGCGCGCGCGGTCTCGGCGCCGATGACAGCCTTCACGCCCAGGATCCCGTCAAGGCGACCCACGAGCGGATGCGCGAGCAACACCAGTACAATCACGACCACCGGCGCAAGCCAGATGGAATCCCTGAGGAACCGGCTGATGCGGTAACGCTGCTGCCACGTCATGTCGTCGCCTCTCGTCGTTGACTAAACCAAGAACTCCAAATCGGCCGCCTTGGCCGGCGCTGTCGACAGGCGCCCGGAACGAATGGCCGCCTGAAACAACTCAAAGTCTCGTTCCGCCTGATCGGCGTAGGCTTGCGAGTAGTGCGCCAAGGCGTCGTCGAACCGTCCGCTCGATCCCAAATATCCGGCAATCATGGCGGCATCGCCGGTCTTTGCGTGGGCATGCGCCAGGGTCCAGCCGCACAGGGTGGCGTATCCGACCAGCGTGCCGGCCTTGAACGTTTCCACATCCGCGGAGACCTTCATATCGCGGAACTGACGCACGTAGTAATCGTGCCCCTGTGTGCTGCTCCAGCCGAGAAAGACGTCGCTGGCGGCCTGCATCAGGCGCTGGCCTTCCACCACCCGGTGACCCTGGTTCTCATAGCGACTCTGGCCGCGCGGCGATTCCAGTACTGACCGGCGCGCTTCCTTGAATTGCAGCAAGAGTGGATCATCGTGATCGGCCAGTAACAGGGACAGATAACAACGCGTCCCCACGCTGCCCACTCCGACGACTTTCACTGCACTGTCCTGGTAACGATAGCACTCGTACAAACGCCGGTGATCCGGGCTCAGTGTTTGCCTGTATTGAGCGACAAAGGCCTCCCGTTGTTGTTCGAAATCGTGAGTGAAACGCTGGAGATGGTACAGCGCCGGGGGATTGTCCTTGATCTGTTGCCGCCCGTCCACCACCGCCGTGAGTTTGGGAACTGCCCGTTCGGCGGTTTGTGAGTGGGACTGCTTGTACTTCTTCAACAATCGTACCGACATATCCCGATCGTGGCGGAAGTGCTCTTGAATGGCATCGACGGTGACCTGTGCATACCAGGTGTCGAGCACCTTCATCTGCGCAAACTGAGCCATCCGTTCCCGATAGGCCGAGCCCGCTGCCCGAACTGCCTCAATCGCCGTGCCCTTGGAAAATCGGCGGTCCCTGGCCGCCAGGATCAGGCTGGCTCCCAGCCGCTTCAGGTCCCATTCCCAGGGGCCGGGGTAGGTCTCATCGAAGTCGTTGATGTCGAAAACGAGCTTTCGTTCTGGCGAGGCGAAGCCGCCGAAATTCAGTAGGTGACAATCGCCGCACGCCTGAACGGTGATCCCCGAAACATTGGCTTGCGCGAGGTCCCGCGCCTGGATGACGGCCGCGCCGCGGAAAAACGTGAAAGGCGAGACGGACATCCTCTGATACTTGAGCGGGATAAGACCGACAATGCGATCAGCGTCCGATTCTTCAAGAAGCTTGATGATGTCTTTCGACTTGGCACGCGGCTTCCACTCGCCCTGCGCAACGCGTGAGCAATTCTTGCGAAGCGCCTTACCCTGCGCCCGCCGTTCAATCCTGGATGCTGTGCCGTCGCATTTCATGCTTGAGTCTCCCCTCAGACTATCTGACAATCGGCGGGGCACTTCCGGCGAAGCACCCCGCCGCATCCGTGTTACTGCGATCCTGCGTCTTCCTGCATCTTCCGCAGAACCGCATCCAGGTTGAAGCGCTGCTCGCGGTCATGAAGCCGTGGGCTGACCACTCGGCCAGCCCGTGGGTTTCACTCGCGCGGCATCAATTGCTGCCTTTACTGGATGCAGTCACCGCTTCCATCACACGATCAAGGCTGAAGCTGCCTGGCTTCATGCGCGGCGGGAATTCGCGGAAGCTCTGCAACCATTGCCCGACATAGGCGCCGGCGGGTGCGAGCACGAACATACGTGAAGCGGCCCATTGCGGGTGACCAGTGGATTCATCCGCGGCGCGCTCGAACGGGTCCATACGCAGATTGGTCAGCATCGGCCAGCGTAGTTCCTCAAATGGAGTCTCCCAAACCTTGATGCCGACGGAGTTCTGTCGCAGGAAGGAGATCTTCCAGTTGTTGTAGCGCAGTGCCGCGACGCTGCCGCCGTCGGTCCAGTAGAGGAACTCGTGACGGGGCGATTCTTTCACATCGCCTTTCAGGAAGGGCATGAGGTTGTAGCCGTCAAGGTGGACCTTGTAGGTCATGTCACCGATCGTCTTGCCCTTGAGCAGGTCCTCTTTGACCGTGGGGTCTCCGGCCGCCGCGAGCAGGGTCGGAATCATGTCTTCATGGGCGCCCAGGTCGTTGACGATGGTGCCAGGCTTGATCACCCCGGGCCAGCGGATCAGGGTGGGGACGCGGAAGCCACCTTCCCATTGGGTATTCTTCTCGCCACGGAACATGGTCGTGCCGCCATCGGGCCAGTTGAAGAACTCAGCGCCGTTGTCGGTGGAATACATGACGATGGTGTTGTCTTCGATACCGAGCTTCTTGACCTCAGCGAGTAACTGGCCGACCTGCCCGTCGTGCTCGACCATGCCGTCGGCATAGACCCCAAGACCGGTCTTGCCCTCGCTGTCCTTCTTGAGGTGCGTGAAGACGTGCATGCGGGAAGAGTTCCACCAAATGAAGAACGGCTCACCTGCTTTCACCGCCTTATCCATGAACTTGAGCGCTGAAGCGGTGACCTCTTCGTCGACCGTTTCCATGCGCTTCTTGGTCAGCGGACCGGTGTCCTCGCAGACCTGTTTACCAACCCTGCCGAAACGCGGGTCATCAGTGGGGTCGTCCTTGTCCGACGCGACGCAGTGCAGGACGCCACGCGGGCCGAACTTCGCCTTGAAGCCGGGAAGCTTTGCCTCCGTCGGGTAATCCACGTTTTCCGGCTCCTCTTCCGCATTCAAATGATAGAGGTTGCCAAACCACTCATCGAACCCATGCACCGTGGGCAGCATGTCGTTGCGGTCGCCAAGATGATTCTTGCCGAACTGTCCGGTCTTGTAGCCGAGCGGCTTGAGCAACTCGGCCACGGTCGGGTCGGCCTTGGTCAAGCCTTCCTTTGCGCCGGGTAGCCCGACCTTGGTGAGTCCGGTGCGGATGGGCGACTGCCCGGTGACGAAGGCCGCGCGTCCAGCGGTGCAGCTTTGCTGGCCGTACCAGTCGGTGAAAACCGCGCCGTCTTTGGCGATGCTGTCGATGTTGGGCGTCTGGTAGCCCATCATGCCCATGTTGTAGGCGCTGATATTGAACTGGCCGATGTCATCTCCCCAGATGACGAGGATGTTGGGTTGCTTGGCCGGCGCCGCCTGCGTCGGCATCGCCGTCCCAAGCAGCGCCGCGCAAGCAACTGCCAGGGCAGGTAAACAGTCATTTCGCTTCATCGATTTTCTCCATCGTCTATTAACGCGGTTGACGGGACATAGATCATCAAGAGGTGGCAGGTGGTCACTGTCAAATGGCTTCAGACCCACCACCTGCCAGGTGGCCATATTCCCCGGGTGGGAAAGCATCGGACAGCAGGCGATGCGTGCGGCCGGTGAGCAAACCTGTTTGCATTGCCTGGATCGGTCTTGGGATCAACACCTGGCGTCCCGGACCCTCGGTACGCCGGCTCACTTGGGGAACAGGAAGGTCACCGTGATACGCGCGCCCCAGCCGTGGGCGCCGCTGTCGGGACCATCCGCCCAGTAACGCGCCCCTGCCTGTAATTGCAGGCGCTGCTGCCCGACCTTGAGCAGTTGGGAGACCATGAGATTGATCGGCACCGACCATTTCCGAGTCTCCCAGTTGTAGATCGACTCAGAGTTCAGTGTAACCGAGGTGAAGCCCTTCGTCGTGTAGGTCAGGAACGGCTGCAGAAAGGTGTTGCTGATATTCACGTTGCCGGCCCCGCCGACCGACCAGATATGGTTTGCCAGCGCACCGTAGGTCCATCCATGCGCCTGTTTCAGGAGTACCCCGGTGGGGCCCAGGCCCCACTTGTTGGCGCCGAGCAGCCTGTCGCTCGCGGTGGGCAGGTAAACTACCGGTCCGGCGCCCCAGATCCATCCGCCGGCCGTTGGCCGCTTCGGCGAGAAGAAAAAGCTCTGCGTGATATCGCCAATGCCGGACTGACTGCCGGTGCCGGGAGCGATCTGCGTTTGCCAGACCACGGGCAGGATCGTGCGCGAGATCAGGTTCCAGTCATCGTTGAGCGAAAACGGGGTGACGGGCTGTACGTTCACATAATTCTTGCGCCCGGCTTGCTGCGGCCCGATTTGTTGGTCGTAATTGTACTGCAAGGGTACACTCACCATTGCCGCCACCGGATTCTGGGCCGCCAGGGCAATTTCTTCTTCGCTTTTCTGGGCACAGACCTCGGTACTCAAGGTGACCAGCGCGGCGAGCCAGGCCGCGACTATAAGGTATAGTTTGTGTGAGGCGGCATCCGTCGTATTACGCATTGTTTTGCTCCTGATGACCAAGGGCAGCCCCAAGTCGCTTACCCTGGTCCGAGTCTGGTCGCCGCGGCACTGAGGGCTTCGGTGATCTGGACACATGAGTTAAAAGGAGAACGCGAGACCGACGTAGGGTCCGGTGACGAAGAGGGCGTTGAGTGCCCCTCCACCCTTGAAATCCCACGCGATATGCCGATAGCCCACGACCGCGTCGACACGCTCGAAGCGGTAACCCACGGCGGCGACGGCCTGCCAGGTGAACTGGCTGTCCCCGGTCCCCATATCGAAGAGGAACGGCACATACCAGCCCTTGGTTAGGTTGTAATGTCCGCTGATGCCGATGACCCCATCCCACCAGCGCTTGGTTCCAGCCAGATCGCCGGCAATCCGGCCGAGCGGCGACACCACGGCCAGATTCATGCCACCTTCGATCGACAGGTAACGCGCCCCGGCCAGGGCGCTGAGCTCGAGCTTATCCGTCTCGTAGAAACGGTACCGGACGTTCGGATTCAGAATCCAGGCCTTAAGGTCCACCCGGACGCTGGCGCTGGCAGGGATGCCTGGTCCGAGCGGAACGGTTAGGGCTCCGGAATCCTTCTCCGAGAGTTTCATGTAAATGATGTCGGCGTCAAATCGCCACTTGCCCTTCGACGCGGCGAAGGCCCCCATGAAGGCCATATCGAGGTCGTCGAGTATCCGGTCAAAACCGATCCAGGCAGCCCCGCCGCGTTGAGGGTCGGCGCCAATACCGGCCGCCCAACCGTATGGCATGACATCGAAGCGCCAGTCGTCCGGTCCTTTGACGTCGGCCGCCAAGGCCGCAGACGATGAGGAGGTGAGCAGTATTGCGGCGAGTAGGGCGTAAGGAAGAAGGCTGGTCGGGGGATAAAATTGCATGGCCATGGCAGACTCTCTGGGGTCAGGGTGTTCGCATTCGGCGGGTGGTGAGATATCCTTGCGAGTCGCCTTTCACAGGAAGGCCGCTGACTCCCCATGGCACAAAGGTTCTGAGTGTCGGCAGCATCACTGATGTCTGTATGGGCCTCAATCCGACGCCTGGCGGAGACCACGTCGAGCCGGACCGCCCGGATTCCTCCACTCGCCCTTGGGCAACGCTCAAACCATTGAGGACCGGTGGACACTGCGGATTTAATAGCTTACAGGGTTTCCAGTGGACCGCCATCCCCTAAAATAAGGTACTCTGACTGGGCCCCTGGGGATCAGGAGGCCCTGTGAGGCGAAGGGGATATCTGTCTGTTGGGTTTCGGTCTACTCGCGACGCTCGAGCGCTGTCGGCCCGGACTTGGGGGGCGGAGTCGCGGACCGCAGCGAGGCCCCGGCTCCTGAAGGCCGCGAAATACCCTGATAAATGGCTGTCTGACCGGACAGAGACGTGATTCATCCGCTGGGACCTGGACCACTAGTGAATTCCCCGATTGTGCTTCGAACCAAGCTGTACCCGCCTGAAGTGGGCGGTGATCTGATCGCCCGACCGCGCGTGCGCGCGTTGCTTGGCGGCGAAGCGCAAGCGCCTCTGACATTGGTGGTGGCGCCCGCCGGTTACGGCAAGAGCCTGGCGGTCGCCCGCTGGTCCTCTTCGCTGCGAATCCCAGTGGCCTGGCTGTCGCTGGACGTCACCGATACAGAACTGGCGGAATTTCTGCGCTATCTGGTCGCCGCGGTGCGATCACTGCACCCCGAGTCCTGTGCCGGGACCGCTGCATTACTCAATGCGCCGACCCTTGCCCCGCTGCCGGTCGTGAGCGCCACGCTGGCGAACGATCTGGACCTCATCAATGCGCCGTTTCTGCTCGTCTTGGACGACTATCACCGCGTCGGTGCCGACTCCGCTGTCCACACCGTCATCGAGTGTCTGCTCAGCCACCCACCGCGCGCCCTGCATCTGGTCATCGTGACCCGCAGCGAGCCGCCGTTGAATCTTGTACGACTGCGCGCCTGTGGCCGCCTGACCGACGTGGTGGAACACGACCTGCGGTTTACCGATCTGGAGGCCGCCGCGCTGCTTGAACAGATCACCGGCTGTAGCGTTGATGACGACACGCTGCGCGGGTTGCAAGACAGGCTGGAAGGCTGGGCCGTGGGCCTGCGGCTGGTGGCTTTGGCCACGCACGGTATCGAGGACTTGCGGCGCCTGCCGGGCAAACTACGGGCCGGCGTCGCGTCCGTGCGCGAGTATCTGGTTCAGGAGGTCATCGCTGTTCAGCCGGTCGCGCTGCGGGATTGGATACTCAAGACCTCGATCCTGGATCGTTTCTGCGCCGGACTTTGCACGGCGGTCTGCGCCCCCGAGCCCGGGACTGAGTCCGCTGCCCTGACTGGCCACGACTTCCTGCAACGGTTGTGCCGGTCAAATCTCTTTGTCGTGTCGCTGGACGACCAGGGTCAATGGTTTCGCTTTCATCATCTGTTTCAGCAGGAGGTCCAAGCGCAACTGCGGCATCGCCTGGGGCGGGATGCGATCACGGCGCTGCACCGCCGTGCCAGTGCCTGGTTTGCCGACGCCGGGCTGATCGACGAGGCCATCCAACAGGCGCTCGCCAGTGGCGATGAACTGGGCGCCGCACGGCTCGTGGAGGCGCATCGGTGCGCTGAAATTCAGACGGTTCCCTGGTATCTCTCGGCGAAATGGTTGGCACACTTGCCTGAGCGCCTGAAACAAGAGCGCCCCGGGCTACTGATGGCGCAGGCCTGGCTGCTGTTCGGACAGCACCGACCAGCCGATAGTCCCCCCAAGATCGAGGCCTTGCGGGCGCTGGGCGCAGTGGGTGAGACCGACCCCCTGCTCCCCGGGGAGATCGACTTCTTTCGCGGTTTGGCGTGCTACTACGAGGTCGAGAGCGGCCGCAGTCGGGAGTCCTTCGCGCAAGCCCTGGCGCGGCTACCCGAATCGTCTGGGATGATGCGCAGCACGGCGTATCTGTATTACGCCGGTTCGCTGCAGAAGGCCGGACAGGCGGATTCGGCCGTACGTCTGTTGCGGGGTCTGACACGACCCACGAGTGACGGCATGAGTCCCACGATATCTCATGAGCAGATGGGTTTGATCGCGGTCCATCTATTCGAGGCAGACCTGGGTGGGGCGCAACGTGAAGTCGAACTTGCCGACGGCTTACCTCTCTACAGCGGCGCGGCGATCACACAAGGGCTCTTTGCGTACCTGGCCGCCAGTGTCTGTTTCCATCGCAACGCATTCGCGCCGGCGCTGCGGCGCCTGCAACCGAACCTGGACAACCGGTTCCTACTGTATCGGCGTACGGCGATCGATAGTCTCGCGATGTTCGCGCTGGCCTCGCAGGCGCTGGGTGACAGCGCGGCGGCCACCGCGACCATCGCCATGCTGGAGCAACTGGCCACGCATAACGGTGACCGTGAGTCCTATGCCGTGAGTCGATCCTGCGCGGCCCGCATCGCACTGATGTCAGGCGATCTGGGGCGTGCTATCGAGGCAATGCAAACCGACGATGAAACGGCCAGCCCTGCCTATATGATGTTCTGGTCCGAGATCCCGCGCCTGACCAAATGCCGGGTGCAGATCGCCGCGGGCACGGCCGCGAGTATCGCGTCCACGTTGCCCAGGCTCCAGCAATACGAGCGAGAAAACCGCAAGGTGCACGACAAGCTGCAACTCATCGAGGTTCTCGCACTCAAAGCGCTGGCGTTGCAAGGGCTAGCCAGGACCAAGGAGGCCCTGGCCGCGCTACGCGAAGCGGTGATACTCGCAGAACCCGGCGGCGTGACCCGCCCAATCGTCGAGCTGGGCCTCCCCGTGGTCTCGTTGCTGGAGCAGCTGGAACCAGGCACCTATGACGCATCATTCATTTCCAGGGTGCTGGCCGCGTTAGACGAGCGCCAAGCCTCTGCTTCAGCGTGGTCACCGCCTTTCCTCGGCATGCCGCCGCCCTGCGGGGACCCAGCGGGTCTCGACACGGCCCTGACCCGACGTGAAAGCGAGATTCTCGCGCTCTTGAGGACGCGGCTGTCCGACAAGGAAATTGCTCATCGGTTAACTATCTCCCCGAGCACGGTCAACACCCACCTGAAGCGCATCTACCGCAAACTCGGGGTCAGCACCCGTCGTCAGGCCGTGGCCGGACGGCCGAGCGCTGCCCTCTCGCGGTCCTAGCCGCCGTGCCGGAGCCACGCAATGACCGGCGCGGTCTGCGGGGCCGTCCCGCGCCACAGTCTGAATGACTCCGCCGCCTGCTCCACCAGCATCCCGAGCCCATCGATCGCCTGTCCGGCCCCATGGGCCAGGCCCCAGCGGCAGAAGGGCGTGGGCTCGTCGGCGTAGAACATGTCATAGGTCCAGGCCCCCGGTGCGAGGCAGTCGGGCGGGATCTGCGCGACCTTCCCCGCGAGTCCAGCGGAGGTCGCGTTGATGATCAGATCGAATTGCCGACCCTCCAGGTCGGTGAGACCGCAGCCGCGCACCGTTCCCGGGTCGCCCAGGGCCTCGGCCAGGGTGATGGCCCGCGCGGCGGTGCGGTTGGCGATCAGCAGGTCCTTCAGTCCGGTCTCCAGCAAAGGTCGCAGGACGCCCCGGACCGCCCCGCCGGCACCCAGCAGCAGCACCCGCCGCCCGGCGAAGTCGAACCCGTGGTTGTCCCGCAGGTCCCTGATCAGGCCAACCCCGTCGGTATTGTCCCCGCGCAGCCGACCGTCGGGGAGCGGGATCAGGGTATTGACGGCCCCGGCGCTCTCGGCCCCGGGGCTGCGCTCATCCACCAGCAGCCATGCCGCTTCCTTGAATGGCACAGTCACATTGAGGCCCCGACCGCCCGCCTCGAAGAAGCGCCGGACCGTGCCGTCGAAGTCCTCCGGGTCACCCAGTATCCGGCCATACTCCAGGTTCTGAGCGGTCTGGCGGGCAAATGCGGCATGGATCAGCGGGGACTTGCTGTGTGCAATTGGGTTGCCGATGACGGCGTAACGCTCCGGCATGGGTCAACTCACTCGCCCAACCAGCGGGCGACGTCCTTGGCGTAGTAGGTCAGGACGCCGTCGGCCCCGGCACGCTTGAAGCCGAGCAGTGACTCCAGCACCACCGCGCGCTCGTCGAGCCAGCCGTTCTGGCTCGCTGCCTTGAGCATGGCGTACTCCCCGCTCACCTGGTAAACGAAGGTGGGCACGCCGAACTGGTCCTTGACCCGCCGCACGATGTCCAGATAGGGCATCCCGGGCTTGATCATCACCATGTCGGCACCCTCGGCCAGATCCAGCCCGACCTCGTGCAGGGCCTCGTTGGTGTTGGCCGGGTCCATCTGGTAGCTGTACTTGTTGCCACCCTTGAGGTTCGCTGCTGAGCCCACTGCGTCGCGGAAGGGGCCGTAGAAGGCGGAGGCGTACTTGGCCGAATAGGCCAGGATGCGGGTATGGATGTGGCCCTCTGCCTCCAAGGCGGTGCGCACGGCGCCGATGCGCCCGTCCATCATGTCGGAGGGGGCGACGACATCGGCCCCGGCCTGCGCGTGGGAGACCGCCTGGCGGACCAGTACATCGACCGTGGCGTCGTTGAGCACATAGCCGGACTCGTCGATCAGACCGTCCTGCCCGTGCGTGGTGAAGGGGTCCAGGGCGACGTCGGTGATCACTCCCAGGTCGGGCAGGGCGTCTTTGAGCGCGCGCACGGCGCGCTGGGCCAGGCCGTCCGGGTTGAAGGCCTCGCGGGCGTCCTCGGACTTGGCCGAGGCCGGGGTGACCGGGAACAGGGCCATGGCCGGGACCCCCAGCGCGGTGATCGTGCGCGCCTCCTCCTCCACCAGCAGGTCGATGCTCAGGCGCGTCACGCCGGGCATGGAGGCCACCGCTTCACGCTGACCCGAGCCCTCGAGCACGAACACCGGATAGATCAGGTCGTCCGGGGTCAGGATGGTCTCGCGCATCAAACGGCGCGAGAAGGCGTCGCGGCGCATCCGACGCATACGGGTCAAGGGGTAGGCGGCGCGCGCCGTGTCGTACAGGGACATGATCGAACCTCAGCTGATAGGGTAATGGTTCGCCGGTGGAGCGCCCCGGCAGGCGGGGCGACTACCATAGCCCAGAGCAGCCGATGGGTCCAAGTCGGTTCGCAAGCGCGTGCGCGGGGGCGCCAGTCGGCGTCGTCCCAACCTGCTAGACTTTGGCCGGTTAGTCCACCGATCCTGTTGCTTGCATCCAACATCAGCCGCCCGATCATGCACCCATGAACGCGAATCCCACCCCGGGCGCGCCGCCCGAGTCACTCCCGAACACCGCCGACGAGCTGGCGCTGCTGCGTGACATGCCGATCTTCGGCGCCGTTCCGGATCGCGCGCTGTGCTATCTCAACGAGCGGGCCACCCGGGTGGCGGTGCCGGCCGGGGACTGGTTCTTCCGCCAAGGCGCGCAGGGCGACACCATGTACGTCCTGCGCTCGGGGCGGGTGGAGGTCCACCGCGCCTGGGGGGAGCGGGTCGAGGTCATCGGGCGGCTGGGCCCGGGGGACTGCTTCGGTGAGATGGCCCTGATCGATCTGTATCCGCGTAGCGCCAGCGTGATGGCGGCCCAGGACTGCTGCGCCCTGGGGCTCAGCAATGCACTGCTCTACCAGCTCTATGCGGCCGACCCCGAGCCCTTCACCCTGATCATGATGAACCTGGCGCGCGAGTTGAGCCGCCGCCTGCGGCGCACCGAGTCCATGTTGGCTTTCCGCTACGGACCCGAACCGCGCCCGGAGCGGCGCGGCCCGGCGGGGCCTTATGAGATTAATTTTGTCTGAGTCGGAGTCCCGTCGGGCGCGATCCAGGCCTCCGGACTCGCGACCCGGCTGCGCATGGCTGCGCTGTCGTAGCCGAGGGACGAACAGATGCCGAGATCGATCACGTCGCCGCGGGGGTGGTCGCCTGGCCCGGTATCAGGCTGAGGATACGCTCAGGGCAGGGCAGCCCGCGCACGACCAGTGCGGGCTTGTCACTGTCCGTGTAGACGCTGATATCCCCCACGTCCAGCAGGCGCTGCAGCCGCGTCTGGTGGACCCGCAGGTCACGCACGTCCTCCCGATCCATGGTGACCACTTGTCGGTTCATGAATCCCTGCCTCCAGCTCAACCCCTCCTCGGTGACCAGGATGACCTCGAAGCGCGCGGGGGCGTACCACACATAGAGCCGCGCGGCGCCGAGGAAGAAGAGGAGTATCCCGATGGACTGAACGGTGTCCGGGTGCATGCCTCCGGTGAGTCCCTCCAGGACCCCGGGCGCGGCCACCCGGCCGGCCCCGACGAACAGCAGTCCGGCAAACATGATGACGAATACGCTCAGGCTGGATAGCGGCCGCATCCGGAAGATCTGTGGATGGGCTTCGTAGAACAGGTCGGACATCGAAAACTCCCGGAATCTCAAGTCGAAAAATGACGCGGATACTATCAGCAAGCGGCGGGGGCGGGAAGTGCCGGGGGCCATGGGCCGGGCGCTCGGCGTCCGCCGGGCCGCGGCGCCCGGCCGCGACCCGCCGGCGGGGCCGCATCACCCCTCGCGATGGTAAGCGAGGATGCGCTCCACCTCGTTGCGGGAGCCCAGGATCACCGGCACCCGCTGGTGCAGTGACTGCGGTTGCAGCTCCATGATCCGCTCGGTCCCGGTGATGGAGCCGCCGCCGGCCTGCTCCACGATGAACGACATGGGATTGGCCTCGTAGAGCAGGCGCAGCTTGCCGCCCAGGTCCTTGGCCTTCATCTTGTCGTCCATGGGGTACATGAAGACCCCACCGCGCGTGAGGATGCGATGGACCTCGGCGACCATGGAGGCGATCCAGCGCATGTTGAAGTCCTCCCCGCGCGGCCCTTCCTTACCGTCCAGGCACTCCTGGACATAACGGCGCACCGGCGGCTCCCAGAAGCGCATGTTGGAGGCGTTGATGGCGAACTCCCGGGCGTCGGCCGGGATCTGCATCATGGGATGGGTGAGGATGAACTCGCCGATATTCTGGTCCAGGGTGAAGCCGTTCACCCCGTTGCCGGTGGTCAGCACCATCATCGTCGAGGGTCCGTAGATGGCGTAGCCGGCCGCCACCTGCTGGGTCCCCGCCTGGAGGAAATCGCGCTCGGTCGGGTTATGACCGCCACCGGCGCAGCGCAGGATGGAGAAGATGGTCCCCACCGAGAGGTTCACGTCGATATTGGATGAGCCGTCCAGCGGGTCGAAAGTCAACAGGTACTTGCCGCGGGGTTTGCCGGCCGGGATCGGGTAGATCTCGTCCATCTCCTCCGAGGCCATGGCCGCCAGGTGGCCGGCCCACTCGTTGGACTTGATGAAGACGTCGTTGGAGATGACGTCGAGCTTTTTCTGGGTCTCGCCCTGGATGTTTTCGCTGCCGGCACTGCCCAAGGCCCCGACCAGGGCCCCGTGGTTGACATAGTTGCTGATGACCTTGCAGGCGGTGACGATGTCGTTGAGCAGGGAGGTGAAATCACCGGTCGCCCCGGCGATATGCCGTTGCTCCTCGATGATGAATTGGGTGATGGTCGTGCCGTTATGCATGCAATGTCCTCCTCTCTAAGATTATGGTGCGGTTGGTTCGTCCGGACGCCGGATGGGCGCGGTCGGCCAATCCTTAAGGTCTATTTTTTGCCATCGCCGGTGGTTTGGTCGCCTGAGCTCTTGGGGTGCGTCATGCTACCGCCCAGGAATTTCTGGAACATGTCCCAGGAGGCCATGGTACCTGCCATATAGGGCTGGAAGAGCTTCATCGGGTCGTAGCCCTCGGCCCCGGCCATCATGCGTTCGCGGATGTCGTCCATCAGTTGCCGCTGGAACGCTTCCACGTCCGGCAGACCAAACAGCTTGCGCATCTCCTCGGGGGTGATATCGAAGTTGACCGTGATCTTCATCGGGCGCTCCTTTTAGGGTGGTGATTGATCGATAGTGATAAATGGGCAGGCGTGGGTGGCGGATGGGCCGACTCGGTGCCCACTGTGACCGACGCGGGCGATGGGCGCAAGCCGTCGCGGCCGGGGGCTCCGACGGGTACGAGCGGCCCCCTGGCCGCGACGCGCACCACGCTTCAGTGCCGGCTGGCCCGCGGGATGGGTTCCGCCCGTTCCGGTTCTTCGACGGCGATGGTTTCGCGCACGCGCCGCCCGATCAGGACACAGCCCCGCTCGAAGGCGCGGCGCGCCTCCCGGGCGTTCCAGTCCCAGTCGGAGGGGTGGGCGCTGGCCTCGAGCTGCCAGTGGCCGGTGGTCAGGATGGCGCCGATGCGCACCTCGAGCGTCCAGTCGTGCCAGACCTGGTCCGGCTTGCCGTCCTCCACGAATTCCTGCTCTACCAGCCGGACATAGTTCCCGGCGCTGTCGTCCATCGCCACGACATTGGACAGGGCGAGTGATTCGTCCACGCAGCTCGACCAGCCGGTATGCACTGCGCTGGCGCTACCCATCAGTGCGTGGATCAGCAGCGCCGGGGTGGTGGTCAGGGAGAGCGGCGTCTCCCAGTCCGGCTCGCCGCCGTCAGCTTCGTTGGTCATGAGTGCCCCTTCAGGTTATCCGGCCCCGCGTGGTGCGAGTCTGCCCAGCCCCACAGTGTAAGTGCCGGCCACCGGCTGACACAATGCGCTTGACGGTTACGGCAGCGGCCAGGTTTTCGCCCTGCGGCAAAACCCGGTATCGTGCGCACCAGCGCGTCGCTAGCCAAGAAGCTTAAGGGTACGAGTTGATGAGAGTGGTGATCTTCTCTGATGTGCAGGCCAATCTGCCGGCCATGCAGGAGGTGGTGGAGCGCATCCACCACTGGGCGCCGGACCTGGTCGTGATGGCCGGGGACCTGGTCAATCGGGGGCCTAAGAGCCTGGACTGTCTGGAGCTGTTCGACGGGCTGCGGCGCGCGCACGGCTGGCTGCCGGTGCAGGGCAACCATGAGACCTGGATCCTACGCTGCGGCCGGGAGACCCCGGCCAACGCGCTGGAGGCGGACCTGCGGCGCTTCGCCGACTGGACCTATGCCCAGGTCAAGCCACGCCTGGCGGCCCTGCTGGACTGGCCGGACCACCTCTGTTTCCATGGCGGCGCCGCGGACAGCTGGGTCCACGTCACCCACGGCACCATGGCCAACAACCGCGACGGGATCGGCGTCTCGGTCTCCGACGAGTCACTGCGCGGCAAGCTCCCGCCGGACATCGCACTCTTTGTTACCGCCCATACCCATCGGCCACTGGAGCGGGTATTCGAGGGCACACCCATCCTCAACGTCGGGTCCGCGGGCTCGCCCTTCGACGGGGACGTGCGCGGCAGCTATGCCCAGCTGGAGTGGCGGGGCGCGCGCTGGCATGCCGAGATCGTCCGCTTCAGTTACGATCGTGTACAGGCCGACCGGGACTTTTTGGACTCCGGCTTCATCGAAGAGGGCGGACCCCTGGCCCGTATACTCTACGAAGAATGGCGGCAGGCGCGGCCCCTGATGTCGCAGTGGCGACGCGATTTCGAGCCCGCCGTGCTGACCGGCGAGCGCCCAGCGGGGCCCGCGGTCAATGAGTTTCTGGCCCAGGTGGGGATCTGATCGCCATGCAATCCTCGCTGCTTCTACTGCTACAACCCATCCTCGGTCTCACCGTGATCACCGGCCTCGCCTGGGCCTTAAGTGAGGACCGCCGCGCCGTCCAGCCGCGCCTCATCATCGGCGCCCTGGCCCTGCAATTCGTCCTGGCCGCGTTGTTGCTCAAGGTGCCGGCGGCCAAGGGTATTTTCCTGGCGCTCAACGACCTGGTGCTGGTCATCCAGGAGTCGACCGAGGCGGGTACCAAACTGGTCTTCGGCTTCCTCGGCGGCGGTCCCACCCCCTTTGAACTCACCCACCCGCAGTTCAACTACGCCTTGGCCTTCCGCGCCCTGCCACTACTCATCGTCATCAGCGCACTCTCGGCACTGCTCTTCCACTGGGGCATCCTGCCGCTGGTGGTGCGCGGGTTCGCCTGGGTCCTGGGTCGTACACTGGGCACCGGTGGCCCCCTGGGGCTGTCCGCTGCCGCCAATGTATTCGTCGGTATGGTCGAGGCCCCACTCCTCATCCGGCCCTATCTCGCGGGGCTGTCGCGCAGTGCACTGTTCGGGGTCATGACCTGCGGCATGGCGGGGGTCGCCGGGACTGTCATGATTCTGTATGCCGGCATCCTGGGGCCGGTGGTCCCGGACGCCATGGGTCACATCCTGGTCGCGTCCATCATCAGCGCCCCCGCCGCCCTGCTGGTTGCCGGCGTGCTGATCCCCGAGACCCTGGAGCAGAGTGACCGCGAGCTGATTCCCATGGAGGCCGAGTTCGGGAACAGCATGGACGCCATCACCCGCGGTACCCTGGAGGCCATCCCCTTATGGCTCAACGTGATCGCCATGCTGGTGGTGATGATCGCCCTGGTGGGGATCTGCAATCATATACTCGCCGTGTTGCCGGACTGGGGCGGCGCGCCGCTCACAGCCCAGCGTGTCCTCGGCTGGGTCATGGCCCCGCTGGTCTGGTTGATCGGCATCCCCTGGTCGGAGGCCACGACGGCCGGTGCGCTCATGGGGGTCAAGACGGTCCTGAATGAATTGGTGGCCTATCTGCAACTCGCCGCCCTGCCGCCCGGGGCCTTGAGCCCGCGCAGCGCGCTCATCATGACCTATGCACTGTGCGGCTTCGCCAACCTGGGCAGCCTCGGCATCCTCATCGGCGGCATGGGGGCGATGGTCCCGCAGCGGCGCCATGAGATCGTCCAGCTTGGCATGAAATCGGTGGTGGCGGGGACCTTCGCCACGCTGATGACGGGGGCGGTGGTGGCGGTGTTGATTTGACGGGTGCCTCGTCGCGCGGCCTGGGGGCCGCTCCTGCC
>CAILVI010000328.1 GCA_903837595.1 uncultured Thiodictyon sp. | reverse complement strand
GAGGCCCCGGCGTATTCGCCGGGGAAACACCATCACCCGCGACCTGGTGGCGCCCTATCTGGACCTGCTTCAATGAGGCCCCGGCGAATTCGCCGGGGAAACACCTTCCACCGCGCGGGGACTCGCTGCGCATAACGACGCTTCAATGAGGCCCCGGCGAATTCGCCGGGGAAACCCCGCGGCCCCGAGCCCGCTCGTGGCGCGGCTTGCGGGGCACTTTGCGAGCGCTGGCCGGTCGGGGCCAAGTGTTTGGTCCAGATGGTCATACATGGCGGCATAATTCTAACGCAGTGGGCTGATTTTTCAAGCGTGGATTTTTGCGAGCGCTGGCGGGGGTTGGCGCAGCACTGGAGCGCTCGCGGGCCGCGGCGGTGTCAGACGATCACGGCCTCGTGCTCGATGGTGACGAATTCGGCCTTGCCGAGGCTGACGACTCGCGGGATCACGTTGTCCGCGACTCCCAGGTCGAGTAAGACGATGTGGTCTTCGTCGTGATTGATGATGCCGTCGAGCAGCGCGATCAGTTCGGCGTGTTGCTTGAGGCTCAGCCGGCACTGGAAGAGCGACAGCTGTACCCACTCTCCATAGCCCTTCATGAGCTTGAAGATGCGGCGCCAGCGGCGCTGGTCGGAAATGTCGTAGGCGACGATGTAGAGGCGCTGGTCCATGGTGGAAGGGTCCGGTGGGTGTGGTGTTTAGCGGCCGGGGTGGTGCTGCGGCTGCCGCCCACCCCAACCCTCCCCCAACCGGGGGGAGGGAGCAACTCCTGGCTAGCGGGGGGTGAAATTGGGGTATTCAGGCAATTCGCCCAAGATGTGCCGGGCGAGCAGACGGGCCTGGAGTTCGAGTAATCGCCGATAGCTGACGCGATAGCCGAACAGTGGGTGCGTGACCTCCAATGCCATGCGGCGCTCGAAGGTGCCGATAAAGCGCTTGCGTCCGTCGGGGGTGAGGTTGACGCTGTCGGCCACCTGGACGAAGTCGGTGGGGCGGACCTCGCCGTTGTTGATCGCTTGGATGACGGTGGAGTCGGCAATGAGCGGGCGGAAGGGCTCCATCAGGTCGAGTGCGAGGGCGGGCCGGCCGTAGCGCGGTTGGTGATAGAAGCCCAGATAGGGGTCCAGGCCAACCGCGGAGAGGGTCACCAGCCAGGCGCGCACCAGCAGGGCGTAGGCATAGGAGAGCATGGCGTTCACCGGGTCAGTGGGGGGGCGGCGGTTGCGGGTCTGGAAGTCGAAGGCAAAGTTGCCGTCCGGCCCGGTGTGGTTGATGAGGTGGTTGAAGTTGCCGAAATAGCGGGCGGCGGCGGCTCCCTCGACGCCGAGCAGGGTCTCCAGTTCCGGTGCGCGGGTGACGCGGCGGGCGTCGCCGGCCATTGCCTCCAGCAGGTCCGCGGGCGCCTCGCCGGTCTTCCAGTTGCGGCGCATGAGGCTGCGGGCGTTGCGGATCTTGGCGTCGATCAGGCCCTTGGCGAGGCGCAGACAGAAGCACTGGTCGTCGGCGGCGCGAAATTGCGCGCGCCGCAGTTCCACATTCTTATGACCGCTGCCGACCGTGTGGCCCATGAACCAGCCGCCATGGCTGTGCCAGGTAATCGGGATGCCGCGTGCCATCAGTTCGTTGAGCGCGGGGGTGGTCACATAGATATTGCCGAATAGTGCGAGTTGGGAGCAGTCGATGAGTCGCACGGTCTGGGTCTTGACGTCGTCGATGAAGATCTCCAGGCATTCGCCGGCCTTCGCTACCTTGGCGTGGAAGGCCTGGACATAGACCGGCATGGCGCTCTCCAGCCCGACCACGAGCGGGCGGGGGGCGATATCGGCCCCGCGGAAGAAGCTGATCTCATCGGGCAGGCAGATGCCGACCAGTGAGCAGCGCGGGCATTTGGGGCTGTCCTCCAGGGGGGCGGGGATGGTTCCGCCGCTGGCGACAAAGCGGAGGCCGTCGATGGTGTTCTTGGTGAGGCGGCGCAGGTCGTCGGTGAATTCCACGCGGACCCGCTCGCGGCTGCCGGCAAAATAGAGCACCCCGGCCTCGCACTGGTAGCCGTGTTCGGCCAGGATCATCCCCTGCACGCACAGTTGCACGCGTTCCGGGTCATAGGCGCCGTGTTCGATGTGCGGACGCTTGCCGCGCTTGTAGTCGACCGGGGTGACCGCGCGCCCCTCGCCCTCGAGCAGGTCCAGGCGGGCGATGAGCCCGAGCCGGTTGGATGAGAGTGTGATGGAGCGGGCGTGGATCTTTTCCATGATCTCGCCTTCGTCCTCGGCGGCCTTGGGGGTGGTCCGTGCCTTGGGCTCCTCGCCGGTCTGGTCGGCGGTGCCGGCGGCCTCGTTCGCGGCGTCCTTGGGCTTTTTGGCGAGTGCGGCGGCGGGCGGGAGTTTGCCGCCGGGTTTGTCCACCCGGCGGTGGACGTGGCGACCCTCCACCGTGTCGCTGGAGTCCTCCCATTCGCCCTGCACCCATTCCAGGTAGGCGAGCCGCGGGCAGTAGGCGTATTCGTTGATCATGCGTGCGGGCAGGAGCGGGACGTCCCGCACCATCTCCGGGAAGGGCAGTTCCAGATCGAGTTGTACGGCGAGCTCTTCATGGGCCATGGCGGTCTCCGTGTGACATGGATGGTAGCGGCCGTGGCTAATGGCCGCGGTCAGGATGAATCTGTTGCTGCGTCCGTAGGAGCGGTCCCCCGGCCGCGACGGGTCGCTGCGCGGGGTCCCGTAGGAGCGGCCCCCGGCCGCGACCAGTGGCTGCGCGCGCCGGTCTCCTGAGTTATGATCAAGGCCCGCTCGGACGGGGAGTGCCGCCCCCGACTCGCGGCACCCGGCCCGGCCGGACCAACAATTTGGAGGCCCTTGATGCCCCTACCCGCATTGGCGAAGCCCACCGACCGTTTCACCTGGAGCGACTACCAATCCTGGACGGACGACACCCGTTGGGAACTCATTGAGGGGGTGGCCTACGCCATGGCCCCGGCGCCTTCGATCAAGCACCAGGATGTCGTTAGTCGGCTGTTCATCCGGATCGAACTGCCGCTCCGGGGGAAACCCTGTCGACCCTTTTTCGTCCCCACCGATGTGAAGCTCTCTGAGTCCGACGTGGTTCAGCCGGACATCCTGGTGGTCTGCGACCCCGGCAAGATCACCCCGAGCCACATCGAAGGCGCCCCGGACCTGATCGTCGAGGTCCTCTCGCCCGGGACCGCGGTGAAGGACCTGCGCGACAAGAAAGCGCTATACGAACGCGTCGGGGTGCGTGAGTATCTGGTGGTCGATCCGCTGCAGCAGTTCGCCATCCGTTTTCTCCTGACCGCCGATGGCTATGACAAGGGCGCCGTCTTCGCCGCCAATGAGACCCTGAGTTTAGCCACGCTACCGCCCGTCGAAATCCCGTTATGGGAAGTCTTTGAGGTGCCGGGGCCGGTACCGGCAGCCGATTGAATGCCGGCCGGGTCCGGGACCCGGTGGGAGCGGCTTTAGCCGCGATGCGACATCTGCTCTCGTGACACCGCTCCAGCGGTGTCACGCCGGTGTTAGGCGCTCTGCGCCGCGTGCCTTGATGGCCGGCATTCTGATCAAGTCTGGATAGTGATTCGGCGCCCTGGAGGTCGAGGCTTTAGCCGGACCAGAGCTGCGGCGACGCGATTCCCACCGGCTAAAGCCTCGACCTCCAGTTGCCTTGCGGGCGGAATGACGATTAAGTCTCACTGGGATTCACCGACTGCTACCGCTGCTGTGATCTCGGCAGCGTCCGCGTCCGCGGATCTGGAAAGCGCGGTAGGATGGGCCGCGGCTCATTCCGGGGCTATCGATTTGAATAAGCCCAGGCCGAAATGGCTTCCATAGCCTAGACATAAGGGGCCTTTAACCGGCTGGCCGAAATGGATCTCAAGGGCGAAGCCAAAAGGCACTGGTGCCGGTGGGCCATCACGTCGGTCGCGCACGAAATGGCGAAAGCGGATCCATTGTGCGTCCCGCTGCTCGGGGCGCTTGTTTTCCGTAACGACGACATCCGGGCATACTTCGACAGTTGCCGTTCTGTCAGCCCACGGATTCAGTCGCTTCCATCGAAGTATCGCTGGGTGCCCCCGCACCTCCAACTCAGCAGTGATCTGACCCTCCAGACCATTCTTGCCATGGGGTTTGAGGAAACGAGGGGCCACGAAAGGCGTTTGTGTGATCCAGGTAGCGGCCCCTTCAGGGCGTGCCAGCAGTTCGCGCAATCGTTGCCCGTAGGAGCCCGGGAGTTGCGTGAGTGCATTGAGGTCGCCTGACGACTCAATGGCAAGTCTTAGTGCCGAATCTCCGCCCTTAGTGAAGGTTTGACGTAATTTTCGAACGGCCGCTTGCGCGGTGGAGTCCAAACCCATCGGAGCCCAAATCAGGATGTGCTCCAAGTGGCCGTCCCCGTCGAGGTCAAGGGGAAGAATATGGGCATGGCGATGAGGAAGTTTGAGTGGCTGTCTATTCTCGTCGCAGCCCGACAGCACCATCGAGTGACCAAGCCGAAGCGCCTTGAGCGTGCCGCCCAATTGGCGGTGCAGTAGTTCCGCTTGAGGTAGTGTGCGCGTGATCGATGGCAGGGCGTGGTCGTTGCCACTGGCCGTGGAAATCGCGATTAGGATGGCCTCCACCTCGGGCGCCTTCCTATTAGGCCGGCGGGACTTCGGTGCGCCGATTTCGAGGGCATCGGTCTTGCGCCAGTAAAACACCCGGCGACTACCGGGAGGTTGGCTCCAACCGTGGCGGCGTAACTCGGTGGTGTCCGTCTGTAAGCAGGCAATGAGATCGATGGGGTAGGGTGCCTCGGCCTTCGCGCGTTGCTTTAGGAACTGCTTGGAAGGCTTCTCCTTTGCGGCTAGCGGAAACGCCGCCAGCGCCGCAGACGCTGCGGCCTCTCGCCAGGCAGCATAACCGTCCGAACCACCCGCTGGCAGCGGGGCCAGCAAAGCTATTTGCTCCCAGCCAGGTCCAGGATTGACGTGGCCACATTCCGGGAAACAGTCGGTAGCATCCGGTGTTGCTATTCCTGCTGAGTCGACATGGGCCTCGACCCAGCTTTCCGAACGGCCGAGATATCCGAGTCGCTCGGCAAGGCGACCCAGCATGGCACTTTCTCCCTCTGAGAGTTCTACGCCCCAAGTGACGGTGAGTATCCCCTCCCCGATTTTGGCCCAGGTGTCGAATACTAGGGTCGTCTTTTCGCGACCCTTGTCTATTACGCCAAGAGGCATGTAGTGCCGTGTGTGCGTCCCCGTGCTTGGTGGCAGGCGATATGTCGGCAACGTGCCCGCAAGTTTCAGAATGAGAGCTCGGGCTTCCGCTGGCGGTTGGCTGGCCAGCGGCTGCGCCATGTCGCCGGCCCAGCCCAGCGCGCTGTAGCCGGTTGCCAACAATGCTCGCAGGATTCGCCATGGCGCGGGCGGCCATTCGATCAAACCCTCATTAACATGGTGGCCCGAGGGCGTGGCGTGATATCGCCCACCGGGGAAACGGAGCAACAAGGTGGGCATGGTTAGTCCTCGGCGGTCTGCTCTTCGATGTCCGTCTCTTCATCGGCTTCCTTGTCGCTGGATTTCTTGGGTTCGATCTTCTCGCAATATGCGACTCTTGTGACCTGCATTTTTTCTCTGGTCACTCCAATTGCTGATTTCATCTCGGCAGTGAGGGCAGAAATATCCGGCAAACTGAAGCCGAGCGGTGAAGTCGCTGTGATGGAAGTCGTTGCGACACAAAGATCGCAGGCTGACCGCAGGCGCAGATTCCCATCAAGTAGTGAGCGCAATTTATACAGGGATAGCACGATCAGGAGACGTTCGACTTCGGCACCCAAGCCATAGCCGCGGATCTGTCCAAGATCGAGATTGACGTAGAGCGTTACGCTTTCAGCAGTGAACTCGTCACGCGCGAATGGGACATTGCCAAACCCAGTCTTCGTCTCTCCAGAAGGGTTGACATGATCATTCTTGACCCCACCTGAAGCAGCCACCTGAACCCCATCCGCTTCGATAAATGCAGACAAGGCGCGGGCCACCCGAAGTCGACCACCAGCAAGTGTTTTCTTGTTGATATTCGCGGATAAAAATAGACCATGAATCAAACAAGAAACGTCGAGGGCAAGTAACGTATCCGCCAACTTACGCCGATCAATCGCGCCGGTGGTGAAGGCATCCAAGCGGTTTCCAAGTGTCTCAAAAAATAATTCGTTATCCTTAATCGCGTTGAGCACGTATGGACTATTGAGCCGGTGCGCCTCCAATATGCTGTCCGTCAGGAACTGCCCCTCAGCGTTGGTTACGGTAACATGAGAAATGCCTTCCAGGTCTGGTTTCAGACGATGCTCCGCTTCATCCCAGACCGTGACTTCAAACCTATTCGCCATGCTTTGCGCGGATTCCACCAGCAGCGAATCTCCGTCGGCGGTCCTGAATGTGGCTGCACCCAGTCCGGGGAAGCCAGTCGGCTGAAAGCGACTGCCTTGCACCGGTTTCAAGGGAATTGCGAATAGCAAGCGGTGGGCAGTTGCCAGTTTCGACAGATCGATGCTCATGTCCGGTTCTCTTTCGGGGTGCCGAGTTGGATGCGTTGTAAGAAAGCTTCCGCAGTGGAGCGGGTAATCGGAAAGGCGAGCGCTGCAGCCCATAGTCGGGCGGTGCTTGATGGTACCGTCGCCGCGCGGACCGTGGTCTTGATGCCTGCGCCCAGCAATCGGCGAAGTGCGATGTCTACCGCGGTGGCTGCGTCACCGCTGCTCAAACGGCGGAAAATAGCTGGATCGGTGCTTATACGGCGACCGTCCGCCAAGGGCCAGGGGAGCAGAGCGAGCCGCAGGACCATCCATGCCTCGTCGGGGTTGCTTCGCGCCGTCGGGCTAGGAAGACCGATGCCCGATCTACCCATAGCGGTTGCGTACGCCTTCGCGTCCACGGCCATCAAGGCGCGGGCCAGTGCCAGCGTACGGTCGGTGTTGACCGTGCCGGTCATCCAGGCCGCCAAGTCGGCGGGATGGGCGGCGGCGCGAAAGGCGGCGACCAAGGGTAAGCGGCGCTCGCCCCGCTGGCTGGCCTCGATGAGGCGGCGTTCCGCGATGGAAATGGCGTCGGAGATGCCGACGCGGCCTTGCATAACGGCGGCGGCTTCGTCGTTCTTCACTGGAAGCCAATGGCGCCGGACTCGGTCCATCGGCTCGCCATTGCGCTTGAATGCTGCGGCCTGTAAAGCAGCGCAGAGCGCCAAGCGGAATTCCGATGAGCCGTCGTCTGCTGCGAGAATCCAATCTGGGCGAAGTCTTGGGGTTGGGCCAGCTCGCAAGTTACCGCCATGGACGTGAATGCTCTCGATATGGGCTAAGGCCAATAGGACGGATTGCCACCGTCCAGTTTGACCGGGATGCTGCACGACGGTGAAAATCGCGTCGGCCAACCGTCGCTCGGCCTGCTTGAGTCGTGCCGGGGCATGATCGGCATGTGCTTGACGGCGCAGACGCGGAAGCCAAGCGTCGAGATCGTCTAAGCACGCAATGCGCGGCGAAATCTGGTTCGGGACGCGGAAGCGCCCGATGGGGACGGCTAAGTTACTTTGACCATTGCGCTCAATGTATGCGTAGCGCTGGAAGGCTGTGATGCCGCGCGCTGTGCCGAGCCGCGCCACCGCTCGTGCGAGGTGGAGAGGTTCGTTAACGGGTCTTGCGCCAATCTGGGCGCGGCCTTCGGCGAATAGCCGTTTGAGTTCCACCAAAGCGAGCGGTTGACCCCAGAGCGGCATCCACTGTTCACCCCGGGCGCTTTCGTCCGAATCGGCAGCGCTGGCATAGCCAGCACCTTGAGCGGAGACTGCGAAAGGTGCTGCGGCGCGAGATTGCTCCGTGGCACCGAGGCGACGGGTTGCGTGCGCAGTGAAGATCAGCGTGCCCTCCATCATTAGTATTAAATCCATCGGATTAAGTAGACTATCACCGTCTGGGCTATTTTCGCTATTGGCACCACCGGCCATGCCAGGCAGGTATTGGCCGACTGCGCTTCCGATCTGGCAATTTGCTATTGGTGTGCCCCAAAGTGTGCCGCTGGTCCAGTCGTTGGCGAGAGGTCGCGCGTTCCCTGACGGGGAGGTTAAATCGAACACCTCGCCGAGGCGTTGGAAGAAATTGTTTGTGAAGTCAAGGCGTCCGTCGGCACCGCCGGTGCCAAGTAATGATGGCCAGCGCGCTCTGCCTTCGCTGTCGAGCACCAACGCCGCGTTGAGCCATTCTTGATGAGGCCCGCGCCAGACTTGTCGAAGATACGGGATCAACTCTGCCTTGAGGCGTTTAAAGAGACGCTCCGCTTCGGCTAGGCGCTTCTTGTATTCCTCTGTCTGTGCAGCGATTCTCCTGGTTTCCCGCAGAACAGATTCAAGGCGTTTAATTTCCTTCTTTTGCGTCTCAAGGAGCTTGGTCTTTGGGTCCTCCGAAATGTCAAGGTCCCTACGTATGCTCAAGCGATCCGCCTTCGTAACTTTTGATTCCTCTTTAATTAGACGAACGGCCTGATCGGCACTGGCGATATTATGCAGCGGCTTTTTGGCTGCATCGATACCTTGTCTCAGACTGCCGAACCTATTCGCGCTTGAGGATTCCAGGGCCGCCAATCCCGGATCATCGGCTGCAAAAAATCCGGAACCCCTATTCCATGGTGCAACCAATGGCGTTGGCTCATACCAGTTAAGAAAAAACGCTTCCAACGCCGTTCGGTCCAGTGTGGTCGCCAATCGGAATCGCTCGCCCTCCCACCAACCCCGTGCCTCGGGGTCTCCGTAATCCTTGCTTTCGGCTACCAGCCTCAGAATTCCCAGGGCCTTAAGGTAGTGTGCCAAAGGTGCCGGCGCGCAGCCGCCGAGGTCATGGATGTGAATCATGCGCGGGGCTCCTTTTCACTACGGATCAGCCAAAGATCGATAAGGGGTTGCCAGTTTGCGCGGTCGGCGGCCTTGAGCGCCTTCAGATAGCGCTCGGTTTCCGCTCCGGGGTCAGGTGTCGGATCGGAATCTGGCTGCGCAAGCCGACGGAGCAACTCAGCCAAGAGGACGCGCGTGGTGCGTCCATTGAAATCGGAAAAAGGGTGTATCGAGAGCAGGCGCCCTTCGGCGAAGGCGAGGACCTCGGGGATGCGGTCGTCCAGCGCGCCGCTTAAGGCAGCGATCCGAGCCTGCAGGTCCAGGCAATAGTCCCGCATGAGCGTAGGTAAGCGCGGGTAAGTGGGCGCTTGATGGTCGCCGACCTGAACATTCGATTGTCGCCAGTGTCCGGCAATCTTGGGTACCAGGTCACCACAAATCCGCTGGTGAAACTCACGGATCAGGTCTTCATCCAGGGTGCGTCCGTCATAGCGGTCTTCGGCGATGTCGACTTCAAGGTCCTGTACCCGGCGGGCCAGATGCGGTGCCAACTCGGCATAGCTTAGGATGCCGCGGGTGGTATCGACGAAGCGGGTGGCGGAATGCGGCGCTTGAGTTCCGCTTCCAGCATCTGCTGATCCACTGGCTCGCCCTCGAAGGCCATGCTCCGGGCCACCTTGCGGGGGATGCGCGAGAGGCGCAGCTGGCGCCGTTCCTCCGGGGGTAGGGTGAGCCAGTGTTCGGTTTCTTGTTTCCAGGTCATGGTTGGTACGACGGGTCTCCAATAGGGGGTCGGACAGGGTGACTTGCGAGGCGCGCTGGTCGGCAGCGCGCAGCAGAGCCTCCAGCCAGGCCAGGCCGAAGGGGCCATAGATGTCGAGCAGTCCGAGCACACGCTCGGTCCAACCGCGGCCGGTGCTCGGGTTGAGGCCAGCGGCGGCTGGGGCGAGGTCTAGGCGGGTCGTCGGGATCTCGTGGCGGGAGCCATCCGCCGCAGTCAGCAGCAAGGGCGGCAGTTGGTCCCCATCGCGCAGGCCGCGAATGCGCGGTGTGCTGTCCCGCGCGGCCTGATCGGCTGGGCAGGGATGCCACGTTAGACGCAGCTTCCCGTGGTGGGCGCATACCAGATAGGCGAGGAGGTCGAATTGCGGTGTGTCCAGGGCTAGGATTTCTTGCTCAATCGGTGTCGAGTCCTTCGGCGCCGCAGTCCCTGCCGGGGGATGGGCAGGACTCAGGCCAGCCTTGTCCAGCAAGTCACGCCAGGGGCCAAGGAGGGCAGGGTGATCTGGGTGGTGGCGTTGTAGTACACCAAACAGCGCGAGGGTACTGGCAAGCTCGTGGCGGAACCCGGCGCGACGGTCGCCCTGCCCGATGTGATACATGCGTTTGAGGCTGCAAGGCCACGCAGCATCCGGGGCCTTCGCTAAGTCGTCGCGCAAGGGGCGCTGCCCGTCCAGCCGCATCGACACTTGAAATGCGTCGTGTGCCTTGCCCGCGTCGTGCCAGCGCCCCGCCAAATCAAAGATCTCTGCCATGGTTGGGGCAAGGGCGCTCACGATGCGTTGCGCCAGACGGCCCGTTTCCTGACCATGGAACGCGATGGTTTGCCACGCCATGCTGACACTGAGTTCTTCGCTGTCCTGGGCGGCATCGGCGCGCTCGTCTGGGGAAGCAACAGGGGCATCTTTCTTGGCAATAACCTGAATGCCCTTTTCCTGTCGCCAGCAGCTCTTGGTCCCGCGTACCGTCAGGGTCGGTGTTGCAATCGGTTCGGTGCGGGGGTAAAGGGGGTCCCAGCCGCGTGTCGGGTCATAACCTCCACAGTCAGCGGCAACCAGGATGGTCTGGCCGGGATAGATGTCGCGGCGCTCAGCCAGTCGCCAATCGCCGTCTAACCAATCCCAGACCCAGGCACGCATCTTGTCTTTAAGCTTGGGCTTCCTGCTGGTCTTGCTTTCTTCTCCGCACAGCCAATTGCGTGCGTTCAGGAAAGGGATCGAACAAAGCTCATTGCGCGTTGGCCGGGCGTCGGGTGACGGTTCGGTCTTGGCGGGTACATCAGCCCAGAATGCTTGGATATCGCGCTCCTGACCTGAGCCTATGAATCGGCTGATGTCGATATCACCACCGCTGAGGTCTGGGGTGGTGTCGAAGAGTTCATCCAACTCGTGGCGCAGTAGCAGATGGGTCGGGTTGTATGGGTAGAGGTCACGCAAGAGTTCGGGGTGCGTTTCCTCGAATTGCTCCAGATACAGCGGGGCAACATCCGGGATCTGCGCCACGGCTGCTCGGGCAGCTGCCAACGCGATCTCGTCATAGGGAAGTGCCTTGGCGCCTTGTAGTCCAAAGTCGACAACGATGACCCTGCCCGTGCCGCCCCAGCGTGCGCAACGCCCAAAGCGTTGGACCAGGCTGGCCCAGGGCGCGAGTTCAGTAACGAGCAGGCCGGCGGAGAAATCGACACCCGCTTCAATAACTTGAGTGGCAATGATGATACGGTTGGTGCCGGGTTCGCAGGCGCTCCTATTGAGGAAATCTTTGCGCCATAGGGTCCGTTCAGCGGGGCGGAATCGGCTATGAATCAGTCGTACTACCTGTGAGTCTATCCGTGTATCAGCGGCGAATGCCGCGGCAACCGCGACGGCGCGCTCGACTGTGTTGATGATCGCGAGGGTCGGGCCGCCGGCTCCTTTGCCGGACGCAATATGTTGATCGGCGATGAGCTTTGCTAGCGCCGTGGCTTGGGTCTTGATGTCCTTGCCGACCAATGATTCCATGTGGCAAGGCTTGGAGACTTCATCCCAGATGCGCCCTGTGCGATCACTCGATTCGATCTGCGTTTTTTTCAGAACGGTCGTCAGGGCCGCCGTGTCAGGGCTCTTATTCAACCAGTCCTGTTGTAAGGTGGCGCTCATCCACCAGGTGAAAGTGGGCCTGAACCCGTGTCGCGCCTGCTCATCGTCGTTGCGAAAGGCTTGCAGCTGCACGGAGGTAGCGAGTCCGACGTCCATGAGTTGAACCTCGTCCATGACCCACAGGCAGTCTTGATTGAGCAGGCCGAATTCCATTGGCCAACGGGCGCGCGGGGCCGCGTAGCCGCGGTTCAGCGCCCGGGACAGGAGCATGTCCTGGGTGCCGATCAGTACCGCGCATTCCTCCGGGTACAGATGCCAGGGGCCACTGTCGGCGCCACCCATCAGGTAGTGAACGCCGACCTTGCCAGCGTGTTCGCCCTTGCCGTCCCAAAGGAGCCCCACGGCCGCAAGCGCCTTGTCCACCTCTTCCCTGGTCTGCTCGACCAGTACGCGCATGGGCAGGCACCACACGAGACGCCGAGGCCAGCGGTCGTCGTCTTGCCGGACGCGATTCCACAGCCAGGTCGCCAAGACGCCGAGAGTTTTGCCAAAGGCGGTCGGAATGCGGATAGTGCGATTGCTACAAATGGCTTGATTGGCAAGTGCTTTCTGCCAATCCATGGGCGTCTTGCCGGGCGTGTCCGGCTCGCTGGTGATCGAACGGAAGAACTGATCAAAGCTCATGTCGTTGTCCTCCTGTTGCGCGTCGTCCCGGAAAGCCGCCGGATCATTCGACCATCCGCGAAGCGTTGCTCGACGGGATGCCTTCGATGCCTCGGCTCGCGAAGTGCCCCATTTGTGGGGGTACCCTTTTCATGTCTGGCTTGGCCTTTCCCCAAGCATGGGTTCCGATGCGATCTTAGTGTGTTCCACGATTCGGCGCCACCGGGGGCTGTTCTTGGCCCATTTGCGATGTGACCAGGAGCCTTGCTCTTGGCATGCCGCTGCGGATTGTGCGCCCGCTACCCTGTCAGAAACTGACCAAGTGAATCGGCCCCGCAACGCGGTCGCTTTGGAACGTGTCGGCGGTGCATGGGGACGAGGCTTCTTGAAGAGACTCTGTCCCTTGCCGTGAAGGTGGCGCCGAGCCCACCGCGGGCTTGCATCTTCCGGGGTGGTGTGGACTATCTGGATCATCGTTCCGGCTGCTGGGTGCGTGGCCCGGGAGCGCCGCACCCCAGTGCGGCGAAACCTAGCAAGTCATCGCAGCGTTGCGGTTTGCTGCGAGGCCGGGCCGCACTGGGGTGCGGCGCCCCCAGAGTGGCGGCGCTTTGCGCCGTTCGGATCAGTGGGAGGAACGGCTTGTGGGGGCTATGGCGGTTAGGGTGTCAGCGGCTGACCCGGTGGGGTTGAGCGTACCGGGCGGCTGGGATTGTCTTGTTCGGTGTTCCGGTCGCGGCCATACTTCGATGCATGGTGGTGACTTTGAGGGTTGCGATGGACGTTAGGGTATGGGGCCTGCAAGACCTGCTGTCGGGCTATCTCCGGCGGGTGATGGGTATTGCCAATGACGTGGCGGCAGAAAGTGAGGCGAATGTAATCGCGCGGCTGCGTGCGCTGCCATGGGTGCGGCCAGGCAACGGCGAGCAGCTGGAGCCGGTCGCTAACCCGATTCCGGCGGGACTGCCGGGGGAGCTGTTACTGAGCGAGTTGTTGCTCAAGGATCGGGAGTAATCCGCGACCTGGACCGGTCGGCCGGACTGGTGTCGCCGGCTTTCAGCATCATTCCGGCCATCGGTGCACGCGGCGCAGAGCGCCTTACACATGCGTGACACCGCCGCAGCGGTGTCACGAGATCAGCGCTGACGATGGGTTTCGCTGCGCTCAACCCATCCTACAGGAATACTTTCACGGCCTGCGCAGCGGTGTCACGAGTGCGGTATGGGGGGTGGCGGCCGTGGTATAAGGCCTCGGGGTAACCCGTCGCGGGCGGGGGCCGCTCCTACGGTGGTTGGTGCGTGCCCCGGGGCATCGCCTCACGCGTATTGCGCCAGCGCACGGGCCAGCAACTCGCGGGCGGCCGCGACCAGCGCGGGCGGGGCGATCACTTGCACCTCCGGGCCGTGGCGCAGGATGTCCATCAGCAGTTCGGTGTCGTTGCCGTAGGGCAGGCGCAGTTCGTAGCGGCCGTCGGGCAGCCGTTGGCCTTGCTGGTCGGGATGCCATTGCTCGTCGGCTACCCAGCGGGTGCGCTCGGGGCTGAAGTGCAGGACGGCGATGTGCGCGGCGGCGCCCGCGAAGATGCCATAGGCGCCGGCGAAATAGGCGTCCAATTCGCGCTCGTCGCAGTCTTTGGCGGGGGCGTCCAGTGGTTCGGGGTGGGCGATGCATTCGCAGGCGAAGCGCCGGAAGCCCTCGGCCTGGTGGCACCAGGCGTCCAGGTACCAGTTGTTGCGATACCAGGTGAGGCGCTCCGGGGAGACCTCGCGGCTGCCGGTGTGGGGGCTCACGCGGGCGCTGTAGTGGATACGCAGGCGCCGGCGTTGCAGCAGCGCGGTGGCGATGAGGCCGAAGCCGCGGGGGCTCAAGGGGCGGGCGCCGATGGGGATCAGGCGGATACGCCGGGTGAGTTGGTCGGGTTTGAGCCCGCGCTTGGCGAGGATGGTCTGGATGCGTTCGGTGAGCGGTGCGATCTCGCCTCTGAGGAGGCCCGGGGGGATGTCACCCAGGATCTCCTGCGCGGTCAGGAGTGCATGCAGTTCGGTGTCGCTGAACCAGAGTCCGGGGAGTTCAAATGGGTGCTCGCCGTGGCTGGTGTCGTAGCGCCAGCCGTGGCCGGCCGCGTCATAGTTGAGCGGAGCCTGGTAGCGGTCACGCAGGTCGTCGATGGTGCGTCGGGCGGTGGACTCGGAGCAGCCCAGTTCCACCATGATGGTAGCCAGGCGCAATGTGGTCCGCCGGCCCGTCAGCAGGTGGTGGAGTCGGTAGAGGCGTTCGGTCTTGTCCATGGTGTCCGCCAGTTTCGCGCTGTGCCGATTCAAGTCATTTTATGCGCATGATCGCTTTCGTGTATACCTGGAGCATCGTTCAACTCGGGTGCCTTGCCGCTTAACCGGGCTGGCCGGTGGGGGCCGTGGGTTGGGCCGGGTCGGTCTCCGGGGCGGCCCCGCGCTCCAGTCGCACGCGCACCCGCAGGCCGGGGGCGTTGTCCAGGAGTTCGATGGCGGCGCCGTGCAGTTGGATCACGGCCTGCACCAGGCTCAGGCCCAGGCCGCTGCCGGGGGTGGAGCGGCTGTGGTCGGCGCGGAAGAAGCGGCGGAAGACCTCGGCGCGCAGTTGCTCCGGGATGCCGGGGCCGTTGTCGGCGATTTCGATGAGGATGGCCTGCTCGATGCCGGCCAGACGCAGGTCGATCCGGCCCCCTTCGGGGGTATATTTCACCGCGTTGTCCACCAGGTTGCCGAGGGCCTGGAAGAGCAGGTCGCGATCACCAATCACCCAGGCGTCGCGGGGGGCGCTGACGGTGAGATACTGCTCACGCTCGGCCGCGACCGGTTCATAGAGTTCCGCCAGATCCTCCACTAGGGGCACCAGGTCGACCGGGGCGAAGGCGGCGCGCCGGCCGCCCGCCTCGATGCGCGCAATGCGCAGCAGCGCGTTGAAGGTGGTGAGCAGTTCCTCGGCGTCGGCGATGGTCTGCTCGGCGATGGCACGCGCCGGGTGGGTGTCGCCCAGTTCGGCGCGCAGCAGTTCCAGCTTGGTGTGCAGGCGCGTCAGGGGGGTGCGCAGGTCGTGGGCGATGTTGTCCGAGACCTGGCGCACCCCGGCCATCAGGGACTCGATGCGCGCCAGCATCTGGTTGAGGCCGGCGGCGAGTTGGTCGAAGTCGTCGTCGCTGCCGCCCACTGGGATGCGCCGCGACAGGTCCCCCTCCATGATTTCGCGGCTGGTCTGGTTGATCGCCTCCAGGCGGCGCAGCACGCGTTGGCTCAAGACCCAGCCGCCGAGCAGGGCCAGCGCGGCGGTCATGGCCAGGCCCCAGGTGAGGGCGTCGAGAATCACCCGGCGGGTCCGCTCCAAGTCGCGCACGTCGCGTCCGACCAGCAGCAGCAGGTCCCCGCGTAGCCGGAACACCTGGCCGCGGGCGGCGTGCTCTTCGGCGTGGTCCGGCCCGCGGTTGCGTAGCCGAAAGCGCATCCAGCCGCTGGTGTCCAGGAATCCGGCGGGCCAGCGGTCGAGGTTGCCGAGTACTGGTTTTAAGTCAGCATCCGCAAGGATGTAGAGCCCGGCCCCGGCCGGGTCGCGGGTGATGCGCTCCTGGATGACGGTGCTCAGTCCCGGCAATCCGCGCTCCCGGTATTGCTCGGCCAGGCCCTGGATCTCGGCGCCGATGGTGGCGTCGGTCTGGCGGTCCATGAAGCCCGCGGTGGACCAATAGATGAAACTGAGCAGGATGCCGACCGAGATCGACAGCAGGGACATGTACAGGAGCGCGAGACGGAAGCTCGAGCTCTTCAGCACCCGGGGCGCGCGCACCCACAGGTCGTGGCGGCGCCGGCCGGCCTGAGTGCCACTCATGGGGCGCGCAGCATGTAGCCGGCGCCGCGCACCGTGTGCAGCAAGGGGGTCTCGAATTCGCGGTCGATCTTGCCGCGCAGGCGGCTGATGTGGACATCGATGATGTTGGTCTGGGGGTCGAAGTGATAGTCCCAGACCTGCTCCAGCAGCATGGTGCGGGTGACCACCTGCCCGGTGTGGCGCAGCAGGTATTCCAGCAGGCGGAACTCGCGCGGCTGGAGCGCGAGCGGGCGGCCGGCGCGGGTGACCTCGCGTTTGAGCAGATCCATCTCCAGGTCGCCGACCCGCAGCCGGGTCTCGGGGGCGTCGACGGCCCCGCGGCGCAGCAGGGCCTCCAGGCGGGCGTGCAGTTCGGAGAAGGCGAAGGGTTTCACCAGATAGTCGTCGCCGCCGGCGCGCAGGCCATCCACCCGGTCGTCCACCTCGCCCAGGGCCGAGAGGATCAGCACTGGGGTCTGGTTGCCGGCGGCGCGCAGCGTGCGCAGGATGCCCAGGCCGTCCAGTCCGGGGAGCATGCGGTCGAGAATGAGCGCGTCATAGTCGCCGCTCGCCGCCATGAGGAGCCCCTCACGGCCGTCAGCGGCATGGTCGGTGAGTGTGCCGACCTCGCCCAATGCCTTGCGCAGGTAGTCCGCGACGTGGCGGTCGTCTTCGATCAAGAGTACTCGCATAGGCAGATCATTCCGGGAAAAAATGGCCGTCCATGGCCGTCCATGGCCGGCGGATGGCGCAAACGGTTGCCGGGTGGGGGGGGCCGGGCCGGGGCGCATCCCAAGAACCGTTACCGTGAAAGTCGCGCCGGGAGCGCGCTCCACTTCTCCCTCCCCTATTGGGGGAGGGTGGGGAGGGGGAACGGCCATGGCGACCGCAACTTTCATCGTTCGGGATGGTGCGGGCGCCCTGGCCGTTAGGCCGCGAAGGGTACTGCGATAAACATGGGCCGGCCGTCTTTTTCTACCCGCAGCATGACCGCGCTGCGCTTGGTGGCGGCGGCCGCGCGGATGGCCTCGCTGACCTGGGCGGGGGTGCTCACCGGCGCACCGCCGACCATTGAGATCAGGCAGCCGGCGGTGATACCGGCCTCTTCCGCGGGGCTTCCAGGCTGTACCTGGGAGACATAGACGCCCCGGCTACCGGGGGTCAGGTCCAATTGGCGGCGCAGTTCGGGGGTGAGCGGTGCCAGGCGCAGCCCGAGTTGGGCCTTGGCCTGCTCATCGCCGGCTGGTCCGCCGTTCTTGGCCAATGACTCGTTGCCGGGCATCGCGCCGACCTTCACCTTGACCGTCTCGGGTTTGCCGGCGCGCACCAGTTCCAGCGTGACCTCGGTCCCCGCCTTGGTGGCCGCGATCAGCCTAGGCAGTTCCTTGTAATCTTTGATGCCCTGGCCGCCGACCTTGAGGATCACGTCACCGGCCTTCAGCTCGGTGCCAGCCGCGGGGCCGTCCGGCAGGACATCGGCTACCAGTACGCCGGCGGTGCCTGGCAGGCCCAAGGCGGCGGCGATCTCTTCGGTGACCGGCTGAATCTGGACGCCGAGCCAGCCGCGTTCAACCCGCCCTTCGGCGCGCAATTGGGCCACGACGGTCTTGACGGTCTCCGCGGGAATCGCGAAGCCGATGCCGACGCTGCCGCCGGTGGGGGAGTAAATGGCGGTGTTGACGCCGATCACCCGGCCATAGGCATCGAACAGGGGGCCGCCGGAGTTGCCGCGGTTGATCGGGGCGTCGATCTGGATGTAGTCGTCGTAGGGGCCGGAGTGGATATCACGCCCGCGCGCCGAGACGATGCCGGCGGTGACGGTCCCGCCGAGCCCGAAGGGATTGCCCACCGCCAGTACCCAGTCCCCGACCCGGGCGGATTTGGATTCGGTCAGGTCGACGGCGGGCAGGGGGTGGCCAACCTCGATCTTGAGCAGGGCCAGATCGGTCTTCTCGTCACGGCCCAAGACCTTGGCCTTGTGTTTGGTGCCGTCATTGAGCGTCACGGTGATCTCGTTGGCCCCGTCGACCACGTGGTTGTTGGTGACCACCAGGCCGGTGGGGTCGATCACGAAGCCGGAGCCGGCGCCTTCGGTGCGGTGGTTGCCGGGGCGGCCGTGCGGTCCGCCGGGCTGCTCGAAGAAGCGCTTGAAGAACTCCTCCATGGGGACACCCTCGGGTAACCCTTCAGACCCGGTCGCTTGGTCGGGTGCGCCCTGCGCGACCACGGTCACGTTGACCACGGCCGGCGAGACCCGTTCGGCCACGTCGGCAAAGCTCGGCATGGACGGTGCAACGACGGCGGCGGCCCCCGGAGTGGCGGCCGGCGGGACGGTGGACTGGGCGGCCACGCCCCCGCCGACCGCCAGCGCCACGGCGACGGCGGTGGCGATGGCCCCTCGGGTCAGGTTCGCAGTGATCCGGGTGCGGTGGGTGTGGGTACGGTGCGGTGCTGCGGTATACATGGACTGGAATTCCTGCCGATCGATCGGCGTGTCATGCATGGTCGGTTCAGGGGGGGTGCGCCGGATGGGGAGGCGCCTTACCTTGGGTGCGAAGTATGGGGGCTGCGGTCTTCCCGCGACCTTTCCGGGCCGTTACAGTTTTGTTAGATGTGTCAGTTGCGGCGCTTGGGTTTCCCGGGTAACGTTGCCATGTTTGCGACTTCAGTCATACCACATCGAAACATTGTTCTGGAGGCACCTTGATGCAACAACGGCCCTTGTCCTTGTCACTTTCGTTGGTCGCTGGCCTGGCCCTCGGCGCGGCCGGTCTCGCCCCGCTCGCCTTGGCTGGGACGACGCTGACCCCGATTGCCGGTGAGGCCACCGTCACTGAGCTCACCGGCACCGTCACGGTGGTCAACGCCGAGACCCGCAAGTTGACCCTCAAGACCCCGGATGGGCGTTTCGAGGTCGTCGATATCCCCGAGCAGGTCTCGCGCGTTAACGAGATCAAGATTGGCGACAAGGTCGTCATCAGCGAGACCGAGGCGGTGCTGGTGGACTTGGAGAAGGGGCGCGACGCCGGCTCCATGGGTGCCATCGGTGATACCCAGGTGCAGCGTGACCCCGGTGTCAAACCTGGAGGGAGCATCACCGAGACGCTCAAGCTCTATGGCAAAGTGGAAGCAGTGGATCGCGCCAATTCGCGCGTGACCATTCGTGGTCCCCAGAACGTGGTTACGCTCACGGTCAAGGATAAGGCGATCCTCGCTCAACTCAAGCCGGGTGACGGGGTGATCGCCAGTTACATGCGGGTCCTCACCGGCAAGATCGTCAAGTAGTCTAGGGAGTCATCGCTATGAGTAATCTGATTGTGGTCTCATTTCCGGAGGAGCACCTCGCCTTTGACTTGCGTGCGGCCCTGGTGAAGTTGCAAACGCAGTATCTGATCGAGATGGAAGATGTGGTGATCGTCACCAAGGACGCGGCGGGGAAGGTCAAGCTGCATCAGGCCGTGAATCTGACGGCGGTGGGCGCGGCCAGTGGCGGTTTCTGGGGCATGCTGATCGGCATGCTGTTTCTGAATCCGCTGCTGGGTGCGGCGGTCGGTGCGGGGGCCGGCGCACTGTCCGGGCGCTTCACCGATCTGGGCATCAACGATCAATTCATGAAGGACTTGGCCGAGCACTTCCAGCCCGGCTGTTCCGCCGTCTTCATCCTGGTGAAGAAGGCCACGCCGGACAAGGTCCTGGAGGGTCTGGAGCAGTTCAAGGGCAAGGGTAAAGTCATCCAGACGTCACTGACCAAGGATGAGGAGCAGGGTCTGCGCGACTTCCTCGAGGCTTAGCCGTTCCGGCCACCGGCAGGTATAGGTCGCCCTTGCGGGCGACCTATTGGCGGCGCAACCGTCGTTAGGCTTCTCCGTAGCTCGGCTCCGTCCTCACCCGCTCGTCATGGCGTTGGCCATTGGCCGCCGTGACATTGGCGCAGTGATCGAGTCCGCCGGTGATGACGCAGTGCGGGGGAACGCACTCGGGTTCCAGCCCCTCGATCATAAAGTCGAAGAGCGGCCGGTGCCAGCGGTAGAGATCGCGCTCGAGTTCGGCGATGTTCTTGGTGTAGGGCATGACCGGCCCATAGTAATCCACCACCGGCCCGATTGCGTGGAAACGATAGCCCATGCGCCGCAGCAGCAGGTGGAGACCGCGCTCCATGGCGACGACTAAGTCGGTTATCCCCAGTCGCTTGGTTTCCTGGTACATCCGCTTGAACAGACCGGCGATAATCTCCGGTCCCGCCGCCTCTGGGCTGGCCTGAGGGGCAACCGGCTCCAGCGTGCCCGGGGGGCGCGGCGGGCCGCCATAGAGCGTGTCGCCCGGGCGTTGCTGAAACCGCTTCGATACGGCCAGCCGGGACAGTTCCGCGTAGTGTCGCAGGGCCGGGTGTCCCGCTTCGCCGATGAATGCGAAATCGGGGTGGAACACGCAATGCTGCTGCAATGGAAATCCCAGGTGCGAAGGCAGGACCAAGCGCGCCGTGCTGGCGGCGAGGGTGCGATAGCGGTGCCGGCCGACGAAATGCACTGAATGGCTATCGTAGGGGTCGGTCTCCAGCTGCTGCGGGTATTGGTCGGGATCGAGGAAGTGCCGTTCCTGGCAGTAGACCTGATAGCGCAGCTGCAAGGCGGCGGCGAGTAGATCGGGGTCCTCGACGCGGGAAAACTCGAAATATCTGGTCAAGACCGATAGCCGGGACGTGGGTGTCGTCTGCATGATTTAGTGCAAGTGACTGAACTTTCTTTCATGATCGAGTGCTTTGCCGAAGGGGTAGTCGTCATAGGCGTAGATGTCGGTGGGCAGATCGGTCGCCGCGACCGAAAATAGCGCACGCTGCGTTGCCGCGCGTAGCGCGCCGGAGGGTGTGGTCCCGCGCCGCAGTTGCACCGCGGCCCGCTGCGACCCGGCGGGGGTATGCACTGTGAAGTGACCGGTGACGGCCGCCGCGACGGCCGGGTCGCTATAGAGTCCGTGGCGCAGCGTCTCGGCGTGCAGGCCTGCAGCGGCGCTCGTGCGCGTACTCGCCCGGCCGCACACCCAGGCGCAGGGGAGCGGGAGGGAGGGCGTCAGCGCCTCGTGCCCGCAGGTGGCGAGCACATCAGCGAGCGCCTGCGGCGCGATCACCCCGCCGAGATCACCGGTTGCATACCTGATCATGGGCACGGCCCGGGGGAGGAGCGAGGTGAAGACCAATTCCCGTCCCTCGGGGTGCGGGATGCTCTCGATATGGAAGCGCCGGGGATCATAGTGGAACAGACTCGGCACCGCGGCACCGGCGCCGGGGAACAGTGCGTCGCGCAGGCGTGCATCAGCGCTGGCGATGCGGCGCAGGCGAATGGTCTCGCGGCTTTCCGCCAGGATATTCAGTCCGAGTTCGGTCAGGCCCATGGTCTGGATCAGGACCCGGTGCGCGTCGTCGGCGATGCCGGTCTGGGCGTAGATATAGGAACGCAACGTTTCCGGCATCCAATCCCCGCCGGCCACAAAGCTCACGTTGCGCGCCTGCCACGCGATGCGGGCGTGGTTGCCTTCGTCAACGATCTCTTTCAACACATGTGGGTCTGCGACGATGATGACTTGCTCGAAGTAGGGGCCGAAGTGCTCCAGGATGTGTAGTACGCTGTCGCTGCGGGGGCCGGTCTCGGCCAGGGGTTGCCGCGTGGGGAAATGGATGCCCATGGCCAACGCATTGATGAGCAAGGTCGGTGTTTGGCGAGTGCCGAAATAACGGTCAAGCTCGTCATCAATGGCGCTCACCGTCGCGCGCAGTTCATCGATGGTGGCGACGGCAAAGGTGAAGCGGCCGCTGAACCCGGAACTGACCATCACCGAGCGGACGCGCGGCAGTGTCCCGTCCATGCAGAGGCGATGGAACGGGACTGCGCTGCCGAATAGCTGGTCCTTGCGAATGACCGGCACCAGCCGTTGGAAGTCGGCGAAGGTCCTGACGTCGCCTGGGTCGATGAGCGCTTGTGCCAGCAGGGCGGCATAGTGGGGGGAGCGAAGGGCCGCGCGGAAGGCGCCGAGTACCGCCAGTTGCGTCGTGCTGCCGTGATCGCTGGAGTCTGCCATGGTGGGACTGTACCTTAAGGGATTCATAGTCAAAATACGTAGCCCGTCCAGTCTTCTGGACCACTCGGCGGCGCGATTCCCCCGCAGTTGTGTGACCTTCCGGCTTGAATCTGGGGCCGGCGCGGTCATTTAGCGACAACGATTCCATCCACATTTCATGAGGCCAGGCAGATGAGTGACAACCAGGTGGTCGAGTTCCCGGGTACCGAGATCGACGTCCAGTGGGACGGTCGGTTGTGCATCCATGTCGGCGAGTGCGGCAACGCGGCCGGTGAGCTCTTTGTCGGCGGCCGGGAGCCGTGGTGCATCCCGGACCTGTGCAGTAAAGCGCAGGTGCGCGAAATCATCGAGCGCTGTCCGAGCGGTGCCTTGAGCTACCGGGACCCGGACGGTGGGCCGGAAGTGGCGGCGGCGGAGAACACGGTGACGGTCGCCTACAATGGTCCACTCTATGCGCAAGGCGAGCTGGCGATCGAGGGCGCACCCGCGGACATGCCGGGCGTGCGCTACCGGGCTGCGCTGTGTCGCTGTGGGGCGTCCGCCAATAAGCCCTTCTGTGACAACAGTCACCTGAAGGTCGGCTTCGAGGACTTCGGAGCTGTCGGTGAGCGCGGGGACCCGCTCACCGTCCTGGGTGGTCGACTGACGGTGAAGACCGTACCTGATGGCCCCCTGCTGGTCAACGGCAATGTCAGCATCCGTGCCGCGAGCGGGCGCCTGGCCTGGGAGGGCACCGCGACCGCTCTGTGCCGCTGCGGGGCCTCCGAGAATAAGCCCTTCTGCGACGGTAGCCACAAGAAGGCGGGTTTCAAGAGCACCTGAGCAGTTGCAGATACGCCGGCGCGGCGGTGTCGGCCGAGGGCAGACTGAACGGGTCCTCACCGGGGTAGAGCCGCGAGCGCAGTCCCGTGCGCAGGATTCCGGGGTCCAGACTGGCGACCCGGATCGCGCTGTTGCCCGCGGTCTCCTGGGCGAGCACTTGGGCCAGGCCCTCGAGCCCGAACTTGGCTGCCGCGAAGGCCCCCCAATAGGCGAGTCCGGTGCGACTGACCCGGTCGGCGGTGAAGATCACCACCGCGTCGCGGGAGGCTCGCAGGAGCGGCAGGCAGGACTGGGTGAGCAGGAAGGGGGCGGTGAGATTGATCCGCAGCACGCGCTCCCACTCGGACGCCTCGTAGTCGTCGATGCGGGCGAGGTAGGGGGCGAAGGCGGCGCAATGCACCAGCGCGTCGAGTCGCCCGAAGGTTTCGCCGACCAGATCGGCCGCGGTGCGGGCCGCGCGCTCATCCGCCGTGTCGAGGTTGAGCGGCAGGATGGCAGGTTCAGCCCCGCCGGCGGCCTCGATGGCATCATAGACCGCGGCTAGGTCGGCGTCGGGGTGGTCGCAGAGGACCAGGGTCGCCCCCTGGGCGGCGGCGGCCAGGGCCACTGCCCGGCCGATCCCCTCGGCCGCCCCGGTCACCAGGACGACGCGGTCTGCGAGTGGTTGCTGTGTTGAGTCTGCTGGCATCGGTAATCCTGGGCACCAAGGCGTTGCCCTGGGCTGGTCTCTTCGACCCCGTTGGGGTCGGTATGGAAAATCCGGTGGAACCGGGTGCTAGCGCGGGCCGCGGTGGACCAGTGGCTACCCCTTAGGCGAATTCCAACAATTGGCCTACCGCCAAGTAGGTGCGACTTAAGTCGTACCTACATCCTATCCGATGGTGGGTGGTACAGGTTTTTCGGAAATCACCTTAGCTCCCCGCATCACGCTGGCACGTGACCAGGTAGTTAACGCTCACGTCCGTGGGGTTGAGCGCAAAGACGCGGGCCAGCGGGTCGTAGGTGAGTCCAGTCATGTCGAGCGTGCGCAGGCCGGCGGCGCGGACCCAGCGGTCCAGTTCCGCCGGGCGGATGAAGCGGTTGAAGTCATGGGTTCCGGTGGGCAACATCCCGAACACATACTCGGCTCCGAGGATGGCCAGGAGGTAGGACTTGAGGTTGCGGTTGAGGGTGGAGAAAAAGACCAGGCCCCCGGGCCGTACCAGCTGGGCGCAGGCGGCGATCACGGATGCCGGGTCGGGCACATGCTCCAGCAGTTCGGTACAGGTGACGACGTCGAAGCTGGCCGGTCGTTCGGCGGCCAGGGCCTCGGCCGGGATGCGCCGGTAGTCGACCGCCACGCCGCTCTCCAGCGTGTGCAACTCGGCCACCCGCAACGGCGTTTCACCCATGTCGATTCCCAGCACATGGGCGCCGCGGCTGGCCATGGACTCGGAGAGGATGCCGCCGCCGCAGCCGACGTCCAGCACCTCCCGGCCGGCCAGTCCGGCGGCCCGGTCGATGTACTCCAGCCGCAGGGGGTTGAGCTCGTGCAGCATCTTGCACTCGCTCAAGGGGTCCCACCAGCGGGCGGCCAGTGCCTCGAATTTGCCGATTTCCTCGGGGTCTACGTTGGCGTGGTGGTCGTGGTGCTGGGCGGTGGCGGTCATGGGGTGGGGGGGACCTAACGTGGCTGGGAGAGCGAGAGTGACCATTCTATAACGAGCGGTGCCGGACAGAACCGATTAAACTGCACGGCTTTTCACGCCGGGGAGACTTCCCATGTTTACACAGACCATGACGATTCGCGACTACGACCCGGAACTTTGGGCGGCCATCCAGGGTGAGGAGCTGCGCCAGGAGGAGCACATCGAGCTGATCGCCTCCGAGAATTATGTCAGCCCGCGGGTTCTGGAGGCCCAGGGCGGCGTGATGACCAACAAGTATGCTGAAGGCTACCCCGGCAAGCGCTACTACGGCGGCTGTGAGTTCGTGGACGTGGCCGAGCAGTTGGCCATCGACCGGGCCAAGCAGCTCTTCGGCGCCGCCTATGCCAACGTCCAGCCACACTCCGGCTCCCAGGCCAACGCAGCCGTGTACATGGCACTGTGCCAGCCGGGCGACACCATCCTCGGCATGAGCCTGGCCCACGGCGGGCACCTGACCCACGGGGCCAAGCCGAATTTTTCCGGCAAGCTCTATAACGCCGTCCAGTACGGTCTGGACCCGGCCACCGGCGAGATCGACTACGCCGAGGTGGAGCGTCTGGCCCTGGAACACAAGCCGCGCATGATCATCGCCGGCTTCTCGGCCTACTCGCGGGTGGTCGACTGGGCGCGTTTCCGCGCGATTGCCGACGCGGTCGGTGCCTACCTGTTCGTCGACATGGCCCATGTGGCCGGCCTGGTGGCGGCTGGGGTCTACCCGAGCCCGGTGGCGATCGCCGACGTGACGACCACCACCACCCACAAGACCCTGCGCGGTCCCCGCGGCGGGCTGATCCTGGCCCGTGCCAACCCTGAGATCGAGAAGAAGTTGAGTTCCTTGGTATTCCCCGGCACCCAGGGCGGTCCGCTGATGCACGTCATCGCCGCCAAGGCGGTGGCCTTCAAGGAGGCCCTGGAGCCGACCTTCAAGGCCTACCAGCAGCAGGTGGTGCAGAACGCCCAGGCCATGGCCGAGGTCTTCCTGGCGCGCGGCTACGACGTGGTGTCCGGCGGCACCGATGACCACCTGTTCCTGGTCAGCTTCATCGCGCAAGGACTGACCGGCAAGCACGTGGACGCCTGGCTGGAGTCCGCCAACATCACGGTCAATAAGAACGCGGTGCCCAACGACCCCCAGTCGCCCTTTGTCACCAGCGGCATCCGGGTCGGTACCCCGGCCATGACCACCCGCGGTTGTGGTCTCACCGAAGCGCGCGACCTGGCCGGCTGGATGTGCGATGTGATCGACGGGCGCGGTGACCCGGCTGCCATCGCCACGGCCAAGGCGCGGGTGCTGGATCTCTGTAAGCGCTTCCCCGTGTACCAGCGCTGATCGCATGCGCTGCCCCTTCTGCGGCGCCGAGGACACCAAGGTCGTGGACTCCCGGCTGGCCGGGGATGGCGATCAGGTGCGCCGTCGGCGCAAGTGCGAACTGTGCAAGGAGCGTTTTACCACCTACGAGACGGCGGAACTGAACCTGCCGCGGGTGGTGAAGGGCGACGGTAGCCGCGTGCCGTTCGATGGGCGCAAACTGCGCGCCGGCATGATGCGTGCCCTGGAGAAGCGGCCGGTCAGCACCGAGCAGATCGACGCGGCCCAGGCACGCATCCAGCGGCGATTGATGTCGGGCGGGGACGCGGAGGTCCCGGCGCGACGGGTGGGGGAGTTGGTAATGGAGGAGTTGAAGGCGCTCGATCAGGTCGCCTATGTCCGCTTTGCCTCCGTCTACCGCAAATTCGAAGACGTGGCCGCCTTTCGCGAGGAGATCGACCGCTTGGAGCGCCAACCGACGCCGGAGGTCCGGCGTCAGCAACTCGACCTGCTGGACGCACTGGAGGACAAACGCAAGTGACCGCCAAGCGTTTTCGCGCGACCCCGCCGCGTGCGGCCGACTACGCCCCCATGGCCCGGGCGCTGCGTCTGGCGCGCCGCGGACTCTATACCACCGATCCCAATCCACGGGTGGGGTGTGTCCTGATGTGCGATGGTGACGTGGTGGGCGAGGGCTGGCATCGCCGCGCCGGGGAGCCTCATGCCGAGCCGCTGGCCTTGACCGCCGCCGGTGAGCGGGCGCGGGGCGCCACCGCCTATGTGACGCTGGAGCCCTGTTGCCACCATGGCCGCACCCCGCCGTGCACCGAGGCACTGATTGCGGCCGGGGTCGCGCGGGTGGTCTGCGCCATGCAGGACCCCAATCCGCTGGTCGCCGGGCAGGGCCTGGAGCGGTTGCGGGTGGCGGGCATTGAGGTGCTGTGCGGGGTGTTGGAGGCGGAGTCGCGGGCGCTCAATGCCGGTTTCATCAAGCGGATGGAGCACGCGCTGCCCTATTGCCGCTGCAAACTCGCGGCCAGCCTCGACGGGCGCACCGCGATGGCCAGCGGGGAGAGCCGTTGGATCAGTTCCGCGGCCTCCCGGCGCGACGTGCACCGCCTGCGCGCCCGGCACTCGGCGATCGTCACCGGGGTTGGGACCCTGCTGGCGGATGATCCCTCATTCACCGTGCGACTGACGGGCGCAGAGCTTCCCGGACTTCAGGCGGGTGAGTCGGTTCCTCAACCCTGGCGGGTGGTGGTGGACAGTCGGCTGCGCACGCCTGCGGCGGCGCGGCTGTTCAGCCTGCCCGGGCCCACCGTGATGGCCTGCGGTGGGGCGGTCGATCCGGCGCGGGTGGCCGCGCTGGAGGCCGTGGGGGCGCGGGTGGTGCAGTTTGCCGAGCCCCACGGTCGGGTCGACCTGCACGCACTGATGGCCTGGCTCGCCGTGCAGGAGATCAACGAAGTGCTGCTGGAGACCGGCCCGACCCTGGCGGGGGCGGCACTCACGGCCGGGTTGATCGACGAGCTGATCCTTTATCTGGCCCCCCACCTGATGGGCGACGGGGCGCGCGGGCTGTTCCGGCTCCCCGGGCTGGAGCATATGGAGCACCGCATCCCGCTGCATATCCAGGAGGTGCGGCGCGTTGGGCCGGACCTACGCCTGACCTTGCGCGCGGGCGCACTGTCACCTGACGAGGGAGTTTGAGCACATGTTCACGGGCATCATCCAAGCAGTCGGGCAGGTCCGCCGCCTGGAGCCTCGCGGGGGCGACGTGCGACTCACTATCGGCAGCGGCAAGCTAGGGCTTGCCGGCGCGTCCTTGGGCGACAGTATCGCGGTCAACGGGGTCTGTCTCACCGCCGTGACCCTGGCCGCCGACGCCTTCGCGGCCGACGTGTCCCGCGAGACCCTGTCACTCACCACGCTCGGGGGGCTCACCACCGGCAGCCCGGTGAATCTGGAACCGGCACTGACCCTGTCGACGCCTCTGGGCGGGCACCTGGTGAGCGGCCACGTCGATGGGGTCGGTCAGGTCCTGGAGCGGCGGGAGGACGGCCGCTCTTGGCGGCTGCGCATCGCCGCCCCGCCTGAGCTTGCCCGCTACATCGCGCATAAGGGTTCCATCTGCGTGGACGGCGTCAGTCTCACCGTCAACGCGGTGGACGGCGCCTGCTTCGAGCTCAACATCGTCCCCCATACGCTTGATGAGACCATCATCGCCGGCTACCGCACCGGCACCCGGGTCAACCTGGAGGTGGATCTGATCGCCCGCTATCTGGAGCGGCTGCTGCTGGGTGAGCGGGCCGCCAATCCCAGTGGGGGGGCCAGCGGGGGCGGCCTGACGCGTGAATTTCTGGCTGAGCATGGGTTCGGGCGCTGACGCCAGCCACCGCGCTCGTGACACCGCTCCAGTGATTGGGCAAGTATTCCCTGTAGGTTGGGCTGAGGAACGAAGCCCAACGCGCGACCGAATGCACAGCGCTGAAATGTTGGGGTTCGTTCCTCACCCCAACCTACAGGATTGCGGCTTTTGCGGGTCCGGAGCGAATACTTTCACCGTCTCTGCGCCGGGAGCGGCGGTGGCGCAATGACGATCAAGGCGGCCCACAGTCAATGACACTCTCGCTCCAAGCTATCAAAAAGTCGTTGCAGGCCAATCGGCAGGCGCCTGGTATTCTGGAGCAGCTGGGCGTCAAATACTATCGCTATCTGGGCCGCAAGTCCGGCACCGCCGGTCTGCGTAATCGCACCATCGACGAGTTGCCCGATGACATTACGCTGCAAACGCTGGCCAGAAATATCACGACCTTTGCAGTCATCATCGCGTTTGCGGTCGGCGCCTTGACCACCTTTGCCACTATCTGGGTGAGCGTCACGTATCAGGATGTCATGGCCCCCGTGCCCTACTATGCGCTGTACGCCAGCGTCCTGGTGGCCATGTTGGTGCTCGAGTTGGTCGCGCTGTACTGGTTGGGAATCAAGACGGTCTACAGCCTGGCGTGTCTGACTGGTCAACATCAGTCGGTCGAGGATTTCGGTCTGCCGGTCAATTATGCCATGCCCAATATTCTGGCGCGCGCCGCGCTGGAGCTGCCTGACCCGGTGATTCATTATCTTGGCATCGACCCAATCAAACATTTGTCGCGATCAAAGTTGTTTCTGGTCGCCACCTTGTACAAGGCCAAGGTCGTACTGAGCAGTGTGGTGGTGAAATATTTGTTGATCCGCCTCGCCGGCAAGGGCAGCTCGCGTACCATCTTCAATTGGGTGGCCGTGCCGATTACCGGCTTATGGGATGGTTTTACGCTCAACAAGGTGGCCCGTGATGCACGTCTGCGGCTGTTTGGGCTCAAGCTCACCGAGCATATCGTCACCCATAGCCTGACCGATGACCTGATGGCGCGGTTGAGTCCGGCCGCTCATGAGTGCGCGATCCGGGCGGTGGCAGCCAGCATGGTGCTGGCGCAGAGTTATCACCCCAATCTCTTGATCCTGCTCATCAGATTGAGTGAGGCCTTCCAGATCAAAGAAGGGTATGCGTATGATAACTGGGACGATTTTATCGCGCTGTTAAATCAGGTGACGGCCTCGGAACGGCTGTTATTGCTGGATTTGCTCAGTGTTGCCGCCGCCTTTGATGGTCAGGTGTCCCGCCTGGAGAGGCGTCACCTTCCGGAAGCCTTCAAGGACCGGACCGATCATTACATGAGTCGCACCAACCAACTGACGCAGCTGTTGGTTTCCGGGCAACTACATGCGGCGAAGGCGCTCTGTACCTTTGAGTTGCGTCCGGACTGAGATCCGGGAGCGCCGCACCCCAGTGAGATTGTGATAGTGTTCGCTGCGGACCCGCAAGAGCCGCAATCCTGTAGGTTGGGGTGAGGAACGAACCCCAACATTTGAGCGCCTTGCGTTCGGTCGCACGTTGGGCTTCGTTCCTCAGCCCAACCTACAGGGAATACTTGCCCACTTTCAGTGCGGCCCGGCCTCGCCGCAACCGATAATGCCGCGGTCGTTTGCGAGGTTTCGCCGCACTGGGGTGCGGCGCTCCCGGTCGGCCTGAAGGCCGACCTACACCACCAGCGGCCAAACCGATGATCAAGGCCAGCGCGGGGAAAGGTCGTCGGTTGCTATCGTTGCGTATTGATCATCCAATCATCGAACCATTCGGTCAACGCCCGCGCCTGACCCAAGTCGGCGAGCCGGCGATCGATGGCATCATGATTGCCCCACAACACGTCCGCCAAGGCGCCATCGGCGACCAGTGACTCGATGTCATGGCAATAGAGCCCCAGTTCACGCTGGACATAGAAACCATAGGTGCGGCAGGCGACCGGTCGGTGGGTATAGACAAGACAGGCGTTGGTCGTCTGGTCCAAGAGAGGGCAGGTGACAGGTCTGGATTGCTGGTGCGCCAAGGCCGCTACGCCGCGACTGATTGCGCGCAGCTGTTCCGGTGGGAACACGGCGAGACCCTCCCTCAGCAACGCCCATTCCGCCGCCGTGAGTTGAGGTATCTCGGCCAGCCGCCGGCAACAACTGCTGCATCCCTTGCCGCACAGCCATTCGGGGCGATGCTCCCGGATGGCTTGAACGCGTGCCTCGATGTCGGTATGGAGTAGGGCTAAAGGATTCTCTGTGTTGCACAATCTGGCTGGTGCTCCGACTTGCGTACCGACCCCAACGGGGTCGAACATACCAGCCCAGGGCAACGCCCTGGGTATGAGGTAGACAAAGGAGTCCAGCCCTGAAAGGGCGTGACATAAGCAACTGCGCCGTTATGTCACGCCCTTTCAGGGCTGGACTGATAACACAATCCTATCCCAGGGCGTTGCCCTGGGCTGGTATGTCACGCCCCTTCGGGGCTTGGGGGCGCGGGTGCGGGTCTGCGCCATGGCCTCGCGCCAGGCGATCTCCGCGGGGGTGGGCGGTGCCACCACGCCGATCGGGCGTTGGGTGCGGTGGCCGATGGTTCTGCGGATCGTCATGGGTGAATGCCAGGGGCTGCAAATAGTGGCTGGACG
>CAILVI010000327.1 GCA_903837595.1 uncultured Thiodictyon sp. | reverse complement strand
GGCGACGATCATCCGCAATACCTGTCGGCGCAAAAAAGCCAGCGCTGGCGAGAACACCTTCACGATCGACACGACCCCGAATGCCAAGCAGCTTGCGGCACTCGATTTGATCAAAGCGATCCACTTGTAGCCAGACGCTTGCACGGCGATTTTCCAAAAGAAATAGGAGAATCAAAGTGTTATCGCGTTAGTGAGGCTGGAGCCTCGGGTTAGATGCGGCAAGGGCGATCAGGCATTGGTCATTGTTCCGGCCGCGGGCATCGGGGCGCACAGCGCCCAACACATGCGTGACACCGCTCGGGCGGTGTCACGAGCGGCCGCGTGGCCGGAGTTGAGATAGCTTTATGACATATACCCCCGCCGACCTGATCCCCGAGCGCTTGCGCCGCGTCGCCGCCGCGCGGGGCGATGCCATCTGTGTCTTCGCCGACACCGGCAACCTGAGCTTCGCCGACTTGGACCGCGCCTCCGATGGGCTCGCCGCCGCGCTCGCGGCGCGGGGCCTGCAACCGGCTGACCGCATGGGGCTCTTGTGTATCAACGGTGCCGACTTCGTGATCGCCTATCTGGGTATCCTCAAGGCCGGCGCGACCGTGGTGCCGCTCAACCTGCTGCTCAATCCGCGCGAGCTGGGTTATATCCTGGCCGATAGCGGTGCCCGCGGTCTCATCCACCACCACACCTTTGACGGGGCGGCGAGTGAAGCCTCTGCGGGGCTCGATTTGGGACTGCGGGTGCGCATTGGCGAGGATGCTGGCTCGGGGGCACTGTCCTTCGACGCGCTGATCAGCGCGGGGAGCCAGCGCCCCGGCGGGCCGCCGTCTGTGGTCGCCGACCCGGGGGAGTCGGTCGCGGCTATCCTCTATACCTCCGGGACCACCGGCCACCCCAAGGGGGCCATGCTGACCCACTGCAATCTGCTCAGCAATGCCGCGAGTATCGCCCAGGCACTGGAGTTCTGTCCCGACGATCGGGTCCTAGTGGTGCTACCGATGTTTCATGCCTTCGCCGCGACGGTCGGGATGCTGGCCCCCATGGTGCAGGGTTGCGCGCTGGTCCCGGTCCCCCGCTTTGACCCCAAGGCCGTCACCCAGGCCATCGCGACCCATGGCGCGACGATCTTTCTCGGGGTGCCGAGCATGTACCAGGTGTTGCTGCGGCTCGACGATGCGGCGCTCCCCGCCTGGGGCGGGGTGCGGGTCTGCGTCAGCGGGGGCGCGGCCATGCCGGCGGCCGTGATGGCGGCCTTCGAGGCGCGTTTTGGGGTGCCGGTGCTGGAGGGGGATGGGCCGACCGAATGCTCGCCGGTGACCTGTGTCAATCCACTGGTCGGCGTGCGCAAGCCGGGTTCGGTCGGGCTGGCGGTGCCGGGGGTGGCGATGTGCATCCTGGACGCGGACGGCCGCGCGGTGGCCGACGACATCCCGGGCGAAGTCTGTGTCTGCGGCCCGAATGTCATGAAGGGCTATTTCAACCTGCCGGAGGCCACGGCCGCAGCCTTCTTCGGTGACTGGTTCCGCACCGGCGATCTGGGGACACGGGACGCGGACGGCTATTTTTATCTGGTCGACCGGATCAAGGACCTGATCATCGTCAACGGGATGAATGTCTATCCGCGCGTCATCGAAGAGGTGCTGTACGCCCATCCGGGAGTCATGGAGGTGGCGGTGGTCGGGGACCCGGACAGTCGCCATGGCGAGGTCGCGGTGGCGCACCTGGCGTTGAAACCGGACGTTGCGGTGTCCGTTGCGCAACTGCGGGACTGGTGCCGGGGCCGGCTGGGCCGTCACGAACTGCCGCGCCGTTATGTGTTCCACGAGGCGCTGCCGCGCAATGCCGCCGGCAAGGTCCTCAAGCGGGAACTGCGCCGCGCCGGTGAGGTGGAGCGCGGGGTGGTGCGTTCCGAGCCGCCGTCGGCGGCGCCTCCCGACGCGGCGGTCTGACAGCACCCTTGGCCCCGGGGTGCCCAACGGGCTATACTATCCGACTTTTGGCGACTGGTCGGCGCGTGCCTGTCCGGTCATCGAACAACCATTTGGATGGCGTCGGGGTCGCGCCCGGCCCTGCTGAAGCGGGAGACGAGAAGCATGCAAGTATCGGTGGAGACGGGCGAAGGCCTTGAGCGGCGGATGCGCATCGAGTTGCCATTCGAACAGGTTCGTGGCGAGGTCGAAAAGCGGCTGCAGAAGCTCGTGCGCACCGTCAAGCTCCCGGGGTTCCGGCCGGGCAAGGTGCCGGTCACGCTGTTGCGTCAGCGCTTCGGCGCTCATGTCGAGCAGGAGGTCTTGGGTGAACTGGTCCAGTCGAGCTTTGGCACGGCCGTCGCAGAGCACTCCCTGCATCTGGCCGGCGCGCCGCAGATTGCGCCCGAGCTCGAGCCGGCCGCGCAGCACTATGCCTTTACCGCCACCTTCGAGGTGATGCCCGAGGTCGAGATCGCCTCCTTGGCCGGTCAGGTCGTCAAGCGCCCGGTGGCCGAGGTGACGGACGCCGACCTGGAGATGGTGATCGAGCGGTTGCGTGAACAACACAAGAGCTGGGTCCCGGTTGAGCGTCCGGCGCAGGCCGGGGATCGGCTGACCGTCTCCTTCGTCGGCACCCTCGACGGCGTGCCCTTCGAGGGCGGTTCGGCCACCGCGATCCCGGTGGAGATCGGCTCCGGACGCATGCTCCCCGGGTTCGAGGACGGGCTCGTTGGGGCCAGTGCCGGGGACACCCGCGTGCTGGACCTGAGTTTCCCAGAGGGTTATCACCGCGCCGACCTGTCGGGACAGGCGGTGCGCTTCGAGGTCAGTATTGAGGCCGTCACCGAGCCGTTTCTGCCCGTGCTCGACGCGGAGTTCATCGGCGGCTTCGGGGTACCCGACGGCGATCTGGAGCGTTTCCGCGCCGAGGTGCGGGCGAACATGGACCGTGAATTGAAACAGCGCATCAGTGCCCGCACAAAGGAGGCTGTGATGGACGTGCTGGTCGCGTCTCACGAACTTGCAATCCCCGCGGTGCTTTTGGCAGAGGAGGTTCAGGGACTCAAGGGGCAGATGCGTGAGCGCATTGGTGCGGCAAGCTCCGTGGACTTGCCCGATGCGCTGTTCGAGGAGCCGGCCCGGCGGCGGGTGGCCCTGGGGCTGATCATCGGCGAGATCATCAAGCGCCACGCCATCAAGGCCGAGCCGGCCCGGGTTCGCGCCGCGATCGAGACCTTGGCGTCCACCTACGAGGACCCCCAGGAGGTCATCGACTATTATTATGCCGATCGCAAGCGACTGGCCCCGGTCGAGTCCATGGTCATGGAGGAGCGGGTGGTGGAGTGGGTCCTGGAGCAGGTGAGCGTCGAGGACGAACAGATGAGCTTCGCGCAGTTGACCGACCCGGCGTCGGTGGGTAACGCGGGGAGTTAGCCCGATGTTCGCGGCGTCCCGGACGCCGGTACGGTCGGATCGACAGTGCAGATGAGAGATGAGCAGATAGCATGATCAAGCCCGTGAATCGCACGCAGTGGATGCCCGAGGGTCTGGGGCTGGTGCCGATCGTCATCGAGCAGACGGCGCGCGGCGAGCGCTCTTTCGATATCTACTCGCGGCTCCTGAAAGAGCGGGTGATCTTCCTGGTGGGGCCGGTCGAGGACTACATGGCCAATCTGGTGGTCGCCCAGATGCTCTTTTTGGAGTCCGAAAACCCGGACAAGGACATCCATCTCTATATCAACTCGCCGGGTGGTTCAGTCACCGCCGGGTTGGCCATCTACGACACCATGTGTTTCGTTCGTCCGGATGTGAGCACCTTGTGTATCGGTCAGGCGGCGAGCATGGGCGCGCTCCTGTTGGCCGGCGGGACGGCCGGCAAGCGCCACTGCCTGCCCAACTCGCGGATGATGATCCATCAGCCGTTGGGCGGTTTTCAGGGCCAGGCGACCGACATCGACATCCATGCCCGCGAGATCCTCCTGCTGCGTGATCGGCTCAATGGCATCCTGGCCCACCATACCGGTCAGCCGATCGAGAAGATCGCCGACGACACCGAGCGTGATCGCTTCCTGGGTGGCGACGAGGCCCAGGCCTATGGCCTGATCGACAAGGTATTGACCGAGCGAGGGCCGGCACTGGGTAAGGCTTAAGTCGACCCAGCGTCCAGCCCGGTCCGGCGGCGTCGTCGAGGTGCGCCCGGCGGCGGCCAGTTGCTGTCGGCGTGCTGGTCACCGTCTTGCCATCCGGGCGCAAACCGTTATGATTGATACCGCTTCGACAGGGCCCCCCCGGTTCCTGTCGCCAACTGACCCCCGGAGTGTCATCCCCGATGAGTGGAAGTAACCACGGCAAGAGCGACGAGGGCAAACTCCTCTACTGCTCGTTCTGCGGCAAGAGCCAGCATGAAGTCCGCAAGCTCATCGCCGGCCCCTCCGTGTTTATCTGCGACGAGTGTGTTGAGCTTTGCAACGACATTATCCGCGAGGAGATGCAGGAAGGGGTGGGGGATGCCACCAGCAAGCTGCCCAAGCCGCGTGAGATCAAGGAGAGCTTAGACGAGTTCGTGATCGGCCAAGAGTACGCTAAGCGGGTGCTGGCGGTCGCCGTCTACAACCATTACAAGCGGTTGGAAGTCTCGGAGGCCAAGGAAGAGATCGAGATCGCCAAGAGCAACATCCTGCTGATCGGTCCCACCGGTTCGGGTAAGACCCTGCTGGCGGAGACCCTGGCGCGCCTGCTGAATGTCCCCTTCACCATCGCCGACGCCACCACCCTGACCGAGGCCGGTTATGTCGGGGAGGACGTCGAGAACATCATCCAGAAGTTGCTCCAGAAGTGCGACTACGACGTCGAGAAGGCGCAGAGCGGGATTGTCTATATCGACGAGATCGACAAGATCTCACGCAAGTCCGACAACCCGTCGATCACGCGTGACGTCTCCGGCGAGGGTGTCCAGCAGGCGCTGCTCAAGCTGATCGAGGGGACCGTCGCCTCGGTGCCACCCCAGGGCGGACGTAAGCACCCCCAGCAGGAGTTCCTGCAGGTCGACACCTCGAACATCCTGTTCATTGTCGGTGGGGCCTTTGCGGGGCTCGATAAGGTCATCCAGCAGCGCTCCCGCAAGGGCGGGATCGGTTTCAACGCGGACGTCCACAGCAAGGACGACAAGCGTCAGATCGGTGAACTGCTGGCCGCGGTGGAGCCCGAGGACCTGATCCGCTACGGTCTTATTCCGGAGTTCGTCGGTCGTCTGCCGGTGATGGCGACGCTGGAGGAACTCGACGAGGCGGCCCTCATGCGTATCTTGACCGAGCCCAAGAACGCCTTGGTCAAACAGTATGCACGCCTGTTCGAGATGGAGGGCGTGGAACTGGAGTTGCGTGATGACGCCATGCGCTGCATTGCCAAGAAGGCCATGGAGCGCAAGACCGGGGCGCGCGGCTTGCGGACCATCATGGAGCAGGTGCTGTTGGACACCATGTATGACCTACCTTCCATGAAGAGCGTGTGCAAGGTGGTGCTGGACGGCTCGGTCATCATGGGTGAAAACCGCCCCTTCCTCATCTACGAAGGCCTCGAAAAACAAGTCGCCTCCGGGGATTGATCCCTGCGATGTCCCTGCCCCGGGGCGCCGCTAGCGGGGTCGATCAGCCCCTGGCGGTGGCCTCGGTGGTCGACTGGTTGAGGGCAATTCATTGAATCCGGCCCGATCGGCCCCTATTCTTTAGTGATTAAGCCAGCCGCGGACCGCTCCGCCGGCATTTGGCCCCCGACCCTGACGCGTTGTCCGGGGGCTTGTCGCCCACCCCACGAGCGTTCCAGCACAGAGAGTGTCAATGGCACAGCAAGAATCTTCGCGATCACTCACCGGTTCACCCGAGGTGCCGGTCCTGCCGCTGCGCGACGTAGTGGTCTATCCGCACATGGTCATCCCGTTGTTCGTCGGCCGCGACAAGTCGATCCGCGCCCTCGACGGGGCCATGGCCCACGACAAGCAGATCCTGCTGGTCGCGCAGAAGAGCGCGGACGTGGACGACCCGGACGTCAAGGACCTGCACCAGATTGGTACGCTCGCCAGCATCCTGCAACTCCTGAAGCTCCCGGACGGGACGGTCAAGGTCCTGGTGGAGGGTAATCAGCGGGCGCGCATCACGCGCTTTGTCACCACCGATGATTCTTTCTCGGCCCTGATCGCGCCCTTGCCCGAGACCCTGGACGCCGACGAGCGCGAGCAGGAGGTGTTGATCCGTTCTGCCGTCACCCTGTTCGATCAGTATGTCAAGCTGAATAAGAAGGTGCCGCCCGAGGTGCTGACCTCGCTGGCCGGCATCGACGAGGCCGGCCGCTTGGCCGACACCATGGCGGCGCATATGTCGCTCAAGCTCGACGAGAAGCAGCGCGTCCTGGAGATGACCGATATCCAGGCGCGGATCGAGCATCTGATGGGGCTGATGGAGTCCGAGAGTGACCTGCTCCAGATGGAGAAGCGCATTCGTGGTCGGGTCAAGCGCCAGATGGAGAAGAATCAGCGTGAGTATTATCTCAACGAACAGATGAAGGCGATCCAGAAGGAATTGGGCGAACTCGACGAGGTGCCCAACGAGATCGAGGAACTGGCCAAGCGGATCGAAAACGCCGGGATGCCCAAGGAGGTCAAGACCAAGGCCCAGGCGGAGCTCAACAAGCTGAAGCTCATGTCGCCCATGTCCGCCGAGGCGAGCGTGGTGCGGAACTATGTCGACACCCTCGTGAATGTGCCGTGGAGGGCGCGTACGCGCATTCGCAACGATATCCGCGTCGCTGAGCAGGTGCTGGATAAGGACCACTACGGATTAGAGCGGGTCAAGGAGCGCATCCTCGAATACCTGGCGGTCCAGCAGCGGGTGCGTAAGCTCAAGGGCCCGATCCTCTGTCTGGTCGGTCCGCCCGGGGTCGGCAAGACCTCGCTGGGTCAGTCCATTGCGCGTGCCACCAACCGCAAATTTGTGCGTATGTCATTGGGCGGGGTGCGTGACGAGGCCGAGATCCGTGGCCACCGGCGGACCTACATCGGCGCGCTGCCGGGCAAGATCATCCAGAACCTGTCCAAGGCCGGTTCCCGAAACGCCTTCTTCCTGCTTGATGAGATCGACAAGATGGCGATGGACTTCCGGGGTGATCCGGCCTCCGCCCTGTTGGAGGTCCTAGACCCGGAACAGAATCACACCTTCAACGATCATTACCTGGAGGTGGACTTCGACCTCTCCGAGGTCATGTTCGTGGCCACCGCCAATACGCTGAACATTCCCCCAGCGCTGCTGGATCGCATGGAGGTGATCCGGCTCTCGGGCTACACGGAGGATGAAAAGGTCGCGATCGCCGAGCGTTATCTGATTCCCAAGCAGATCAAGAACAACGGGCTCAAGTCCGGGGAGCTGGTGATTCGCGAGTCGGCCCTGCGCGATATCGTGCGCTATTACACGCGCGAAGCCGGGGTCCGCAACCTGGAGCGGGAGGTGTCCAAGATCTGTCGCAAGGTGGTGAAGGAGGTGCTGCTGAAGAAGCGCGACACCGCGACCACCGTCAACGCCAAGTCACTGGAAAAATATCTCGGTGTCCAGCGTTTCCGCTTCGGTCGGGCGGATGAGCGGGACCAGATCGGCCAAGTGACCGGGCTCGCCTGGACCGAGGTGGGCGGGGAGTTGCTGCGCATCGAGTCCGCCTTGGTCCCTGGGAAGGGTAAATTCACCTACACCGGCCAACTGGGGGACGTGATGCAGGAGTCGATCCAGGCCGCTATGACGGTGGTGCGGGCACGCGCCGACGCCCTGGGGATCGCGCCGGACTTTCATAACATCTTTGACATGCACATCCATGTCCCCGAGGGCGCGACGCCCAAGGATGGCCCTAGTGCCGGTGTGGCGATGTGTACCGCGCTGGTCTCGGCCCTGACCAAGATCCCGGTGCGTTCGAATGTGGCCATGACCGGCGAGATTACCCTGCGTGGTGAGGTCCTGCCGATCGGGGGGCTCAAGGAGAAACTGCTGGCGGCCCACCGCGGCGGGATCGACACCGTCATCATCCCGCGGGACAACGAGCGGGACCTGACCGAGATCCCGAAAAACATTCAGCAAAACCTGGATATTCGCCCGGTGCGTTGGATCGACGAGGTCCTGGATATCGCGCTGACCCGTCGGCCGGAGCTGGTCGCGACCGCGGCGCAGGGCGGCGAGGGCGCCAGTCCGAAGGATGATGTCCCGGAGAAGGTCGTCGATCCGGCGCGCGACCAGCCAGTGCGGACCCGTCACTGAGGTTTTTTTGAGGATTTGTTCGCGCGACGGGGAAAAACCGGGTTGCCCCGCCGCGGACTCCGCTTTAGCATTCGAGGGTGCGGAAATCGCGCCCGGTGGCGGTCACCGGCCCGCCTCGACGGCGGCCAGGGTGACCGACGATGCTGCCGGTAATTGTGTACTCGCGCAACAGTGGCCAGGATATTTGGGGGAAAAATGAACAAATCGGATCTGATCGAGGCGATGGCTGAGGCGGGTGATATCCCAAAGGCGGCTGCCGGTCGGGCGTTGGATGCCTTGACTGACGCCATCGCACTTGCCCTGAAGAGCGGAGACACGGTCTCCGTCATCGGCTTCGGGACCTTCTCCGTCAAGGAACGCGCCGCCCGCACGGGGCGCAATCCCCAGACGGGCGCGGCGATTGAGATCGGGGCATCGAAAACTCCGGGTTTCAAAGCTGGAAAAGCGCTGAAGGACGCGATACAATAGCGGTTCGTTGTTAGGGCGCCCTGCAAAGGGTTCCCGACACCGGGTGGCCATCGGTGACAGTGGCCGCAGCAGGTGCCCAAAAAAGGGTGCTTAGCTCAGCTGGGAGAGCATCGCCCTTACAAGGCGAGGGTCGCAGGTTCGATCCCTGCAGCACCCACCAAGTGCCTGCGACAGGAACCAGGCCTGCGGAAAATACCAAGGAAGCGCGATCAGGTGCGCAATTTGGAGCGGTAGTTCAGTTGGTTAGAATACCGGCCTGTCACGCCGGGGGTCGCGGGTTCGAGCCCCGTCCGCTCCGCCAATCCGCTGAAGCGGGGTATCCGTCAAGGGTACCCCGTTTTTGTTTGTGCCTTAGGAACTTTCTTTCCCGGTCCCGTCCGAGTATCGAGACATGCTGCAGCAAATCCATGATCGTGCCAAGGGGTGGTTCGCCTGGCTGATTATCATTATGATCAGTATACCGTTCGCGTTGTGGGGCATTCAGTCCTACATAGGCGGGGGCGGTGAGCCGGTGGCGGGCCTCGTGAACGGGCATGAGATCAGCGAACGTGAGCTCGATCAACGCCTGCAGACCGAGCGTATCCAGCGGCGCGAGGAAATGGGCGCCACCTTCGACCCGGCCCAGTTCGATGACAAGCGTCTGCGCCAAGAGGTGCTGGATGCGATGATCCGTGAGACCCTGGTGGTCGACGCCGGCAATCGCATGGGTCTGCGGGTCGCGGATGCGGTGTTGCGTGGCCAGATCGTGGCGGAGCCAGCCTTCCAGCAGGGCGGGCGTTTCGATACCACGGCTTACGAACAGGCGCTTAAGTATCAAGGACTCTCGCCCTCGCAGTTCGAGGCGCAACTGCGCCAGCGCATGGTTGGCAGCCAACTGGTGCGGGCGGTCGCCGGCAGCGAGTTGGTGACCAAGGTGGAGCGTGAACAGTACCAGCGTCTGCTCGGCCAACGCCGTGAACTCAGCTGGCTGCGGGTGCCGGTCGCCGGATTCATCGGCGACGAGCCCATTGATGATCAGGCGATCAAGGCCTATTACGAGGGCCACCCCGCGCGCTTTCAGGTCCCCGAGCAGGTTAAGCTCGATTATCTGGTCCTCGACGTGGCTGGCCTCGCGGCCAAGAGCAGCGTCGCCGAGGACGACATGCGCCGGGTCTACGACACCGATCAGGCCCGTTTCGGTCAGCCCGAGCGGCGCACCGTCAGGCACATCCTCCTCACCGTCCCTGCGGATGCCGAGGCGGCGACCGCCCAGGCGGTGCTTGCCGAGATTGTGGGCATTCGCCAGCGTATCCAGGCCGGCGAGTCCTTTGAGGCGCTCGCCAAGGCCGTCTCCAAGGACCCTGGGAGTGCGAGCCAGGGTGGGTCTTTGGGCGAGATCAATAAGGGCATTATGGACCCCGCCTTCGAGCAGTCCGCCTTCAGCCTGCCGGTCGGCGAAATCAGCGAGCCGGTGCGCACCAAATTCGGTTATCACCTGATTCAGGTGCAGTCCATTACCCCCGCTGCGGTCAAGCCCTTCGATCAGGCGCGCGAGCAGTTGCGGGGCGAATTGGCCAAACAAAAGGCCGAGGCACTCTTCTACGACCAGGGTGAGCGCCTGGCCAATCTGGTCTACGAATCCTCCGACAGTCTGGCGCCGGCGGCCAAGGAGCTTGGCCTCCAGATCCAGCACACTGACTGGATCGGTCGCGCCGGGGGCGAAGGCATGCTCCGGCACCCCAAGGTGACCGCAGCCGCCTTCAGCGACGAGGTGCTGAACGAGCACCGCAACAGCGATCTGATCGAGCCCGAGAAGGATGTCTTGCAGTCGGTGGTGTTGCGGGTGATTGACCACCGTGAGGCGTCCACCCGCCCACTTGACGAGGTGCGGCCCGAGATCGTCACGGCACTGCGCAAGGAGCGGGCGCAGCAGGCTGCCACCGCGGCGGCGACCGCTGGTGCGCAGAAGCTGCGCGGCGGCGTCGACTGGGCGGCCGTCGCCGGTGAGTCAAAGGTGGATGAGGCCGGGATGGTGAGTCGCAGTGACCCTAATATTCCCGCAGCTGTCGCTAAGGTTGCCTTCACGCTGCCGGTTCCCGCGGTAGGTGCCGCGAGCGTCGGTACTGCCGTCTTGGAAGACGGCGACGCCGCCATCGTACGTGTCACCAAGGTCGAGGACGGCCCGGTTGAGGCGGCCGCTAAGCCCGGCGCCGCGGACCCGCTGTCCATGCTCGGTCAGGTGCTCGGTCGCCAGTCCTATGAGGCGGTGCTCAACGACATGGAGCAGCGGGCCGCCGTGCAGCGCAAGACGCCGACCGTGCGCTAAGCCGTATCCGGCGTGCGCGGCCGACCACCGTGCGGTGATCGGGGTTCGAGCACGCGCACGCTTGATTGGTTTGTTCGCAGGCTGCCAAGCTCTCGGGTCGGGTAACGATTTTCCGTGGATACGCGTGCCCGCTTCCGCGGGTCTTGCTCGTCATCCCGGCCATGTCACACCGTCTATTCTCCCTCGCGCGACACCGTTGAAGCGGTGTCGTGCATGTGTTCTGCGCTCTGCCCTCTGCGCCTCGCGCGTCGTTGCGTGCAAGGTCGTCTCGTCCTTTCCGGCCAGCATCGTACTAAACGACGGACCGACATCGCGCGCCACGCGCCCTATCCGGCGTGCGCGCTTACTGTTGTGCGTTGGTCCAAGTTCGTGTACGCCATGCCGAATTAATTTCCCGCGCCGCCGACAGCGTGCTCCAAGAAGCTGGAGATTTTCACCGCACAGCAACCGGCAGATTCAACGCGCGCGGTGGCGATCTCGCGCCGACGCACTAATGGCGTAGTGGGAGAGTCAGTTGACAAACGGCTGCTATGTTGTTGCACTATCCCGGCAGCGGCGGCTGCTGAGGCAGTTAGGGTCGCGGCTATCGGATTGCCTGTCGTCATCGGACGTAGCTCAATTTTTCTCTAATCCCAGCGGCCGGAATAAGCGAGGTCATACTCATCGATATTCGCACGCTAGCCATTGCCCTGTGTCTCGCCAATCTTGCCCAAGTCATGGTCCTCTTGGTCCAGTATCGGGTAGATAAAGCCGACCATGTCAGCGACAACGGAACTGGGTGGTGGGCGCTCGGCATCGCCTCTCTAGGGTTGGGCTTTGTGTTTGATTTCATACGGGAAGCGTCATCGAGCCTGGGATTGGCAGCGGTTCTCCTCAATCATCTGTTCTTCGTCTCTGGCATGGTATTTCTCTACATCGGGGTGCTGCGTTTCCTGGGGCGGCGCGAGCGCCGTTCGCCGTTGCTGGGATTCTTGTTGGTTTTTGTTCTCATTGTCGCTTTCTTTACGTTTCTAGACAATAGTTTAATCGCCGGCCGTGTGATTGTTTCGCTTGCCGTCGCGATTGTCTCGTTTGTGATTGCGCGTGCGCTGTTACGATATAAGCCCCGGGATATCGAGACGTCGGCGGTGTTGCTTGCGTTCGTTTTTGTTTTCAACGGTATAGTTTTTGTACTGCGTGCTTTGACGCCATTTCTCGCCGGACCGGTCGGCGATCTGTTTACACCCTCGCTGACGCAAACGATAACCTATCTGAGTACCCTATTCGTCACGATCCTGTGGACCTATGGGTTCCTTATGCTCATGAGCCAGCGCTGGCATGCCGAGAATCGGGAGGCGCGGGAGAATCTCAAGGACATCATTGACTTTCTGCCGGATGCCACCTTTGCCATTGACCGGGAAAAGCGTGTGATTATCTGGAACAAGGCGATTGAAACCATGACCGGCATTGCCGCCACTCAGATGATCGGCAAAGGCGGCTACGCCTATACCATCCCCTTTTATGGCGAGGCGCGCCAGTCGTTGACGGATTTGGTCTTTCTGGATCATCAGGAGATCGAGTCCCGCTATAGCCATGTCCGCCGTGACGGCCGCTCACTCAGCGCGGAGGCCTTCTGCAGCGCACTCTTCAATCATCGCGGCGCCTGGATTTTCGCCAAGGCTTCCCCGCTCCATGACGCTTCCGGCGAAACGATCGGCGCGATTGAGAGTATCCGTGATATCACCCCGATCAAACGCGCGCAGGCCGCACTGATCGAGAGTCAGCAACACCTCTCGGACATCATTGAAAACAACGGTGCGCTGATTTATGTCAAGAGTCCTGACGGCCGGTATCAACTGGTCAACCGAAAATGGGAAGAAATGACCGGATTGATCCGCGAGAGGGTGGCGGGCAAAACGGATGAGGAGCTGTTTCCGGGCGAGATCGGGCGCAATTTCAGTGAGTTTGATCGTCAGGTGCTGTTGTCTGGCGAAATCATGGAAAAGGAGGAGTGGCTCGCGGGCGCGCGGGGGAAACACTATTTTATCTCAATCAAGTTTCCATTGCGGGATAAGGATGGCGCGATCACGGCGCTGTGTGGCATCTCGACCGATATTACGGAACGCAAGCGCCTGGAGCATGAGCTGCAACAACAGGCGACCACTGATGAGCTCACGGGCATCACCAATCGTCGCCATTTTCTCAGTCTGGCCGATGCCGAACTGAAGCGTGCCCGGCGGTTCAACCATCCGATGACGCTCGCCATGATCGATCTGGATCATTTCAAACAGATCAACGATCGCTACGGGCATCCGGTGGGGGACCAGGCGCTGCTGGCGCTGACGCGAACCTGTCGCGAGACGATCCGGGAGGTGGATATTTTTGCCCGTTTCGGCGGCGACGAATTCGTCTTGGCGCTCACTGAAACAGCGGCTCACGACGGCTATCTGGTCGTTGAGCGCATTCGCCACGCGATGACGGCACGGCCGGTCGAGCTGCTCGGCGTCCCGGTGGCGATCACCATTACCGCCGGCCTCGCCAGTCTGGCGTCTGATGACAACGCGCTGGATCGGTTGCTGGCGCGCGCCGACCGTGCGCTCTATCAGGCGAAGGCCGCGGGCCGAAACCGGGTCAACGTTGAGGAATGATAGCCCTGCGCCGCATTCGCCTGCTGGGGCAGGGCGCGCAGACCTCTCGTTCTAGCGGGCCAGACTGACCTGGTTGCGGCCGAGTCGCTTGGCCGCAAAGAGTTGGAGATCGGCCGCCTCAACGAGCTCGGACGCCGCTGTCTCCGGCCCCAGCCGGCCGATTGCGGCGCCGATGCTCACGGTCACCCAGGGTGAAACCGGGGAGGCGTTGTGGGGGATCTGCAGCGCCTCAATACCGGTGCGGAGCTTCTCGGCCACCACCGCCAGCCCGTGGGCATCCAGCCCATTGAGCAGGCAGATGAACTCCTCCCCGCCATAGCGGCCAACGAAATCACCTGCCCGTTTGAGTCCATCCGCCAGGCTGCCGGCCACCCGGCGCAGACAGTCGTCACCGGCCAGATGGCCGTAGGCGTCGTTGTATTCCTTGAAATGGTCGATGTCGACCATCGCCGCCGCTATCGGTTCACCGGAACGCAGGGCGCGTCGCCAGTCCCGGTCGAGGCGTTCGTCGAACGCCCGACGGTTGGGGATTCCCGTCAGGCCGTCGATGTGGGAGAGTTGCGCAAGGATGTCATGCTGGCGCTTGAGTTCCAGTTGGGTCTTGACCCGCAACCGTACGATCGCCTCCTTGAACGGCTTGGTAATATAGTCAACCGCCCCCAGTGCGAGCCCCCGCGTCTCGTCCTCGACATCGGCCAGCGCGGTGATGAAGATGACTGGGATCGATTTGAGCAGCGGGTCGGCCTTGAGCGCTTCGCATGCCTCGTAGCCGTCCATCTCAGGCATCATCACGTCGAGCAGAATCAGGTCTGGGGCGCACGACGCGGCGAGCTTCAGGGCCGCCCGGCCGTTGGTGGCGGCAGAGATCTGGTGCCCATCATCGGCTAGCATCGTGCTCAACACGCGGATGTTGTCCGGGACATCGTCTACGATCAGTATGCGCATGACCAGCCCCGGGTGGGTGTTCCAGCATGATTCATTGTGTGCTCGTTTGTCATATTCTAACCCATCGTGGGCGTGGGATTCAGATCTGTCCGAACGCGGTGGGTGTGGCCAATGCCGACTAATGATACCGATCCGGGCTCCGTGCGCCGCATTTTTCACGTGCTGCCCTGGCTGATCCTGGCCGGCGGTCTGGTCCTGACCTGGCTGCTGGCGGCACAGATCCGCAGTCGCGAGAGCGCGATGGAGCGCTCGGAGTTCGAACTGCGCGTAGCCGAGTTGGTCAGCGGCCTCCAGCACCGGATCACGGCCAACGCGCAGATCCTGCGCGGGGTGGCCGGGCTCTTCATGGGCGGCGAGGAGGTCAGTCGTGACGCGTTTCATCGCTATGTCGAGCGCTTGCGGCTCCCCGAGTTTTATCCCGGGATCCAGGCGATCGGTTACGCCGCCCTGGTGCCGAGCGCGCAGAAGGCGCGTCATGTCACCGCCATGCGCGCCCAGGGATTCCCCGACTACGACATCAGGCCGCCGGGTGAGCGCGATCCCTACTCGGCTGTCATTTATGTGGAGCCCGTTGACTGGCGTAACCAGCGGGCCATCGGTTTCGACCTGTTCACCGAGCCGGTACGCTCTGCGGCTGCGGCACGCGCGCGCGACGACAACCAGGCGGTCATGTCCGGCCGGTTGACGCTCAAACAGGAAACCGACCAGGGCGTGCAGGCAGGGGTCCTCATCTTCGTGCCGGTGTATCGCACCGATCTCCCGCTCGCGAGCGTCGGCGACCGACGCGCGGCGCTGCGCGGCTGGGTCTATGCGGCGCTGCGCGTCCAGGATGTGGTAGACGCGTCTCTGGGTACCGAATACAGTGAGCTGATCAAGCGACTGGGGCTCGCGATCTATGCCCATGAATCCCGTGCCCCTGATACCTTGCTCTATGCCTCACAGTCGCCCACCGGCACCACGTCCGGTCATCTCGAAAGCGTGCGCCGGATCAGCTTTATGGGCGCCGACTGGACCATGCAGGTCACGGCCCTGCCGGCGTATCTGAGCAGTGAGCATGGAGCCGAAAACAGCCGCACGGTCATGGCTGCCGGCACCCTCTTGACCTTGGCGCTGGCATTCATCGCATTCGCCCTCGCACACAATCACCTGCGAATCACCGCCGCCTTGGCTGAGGCCGGGCGGGCGAACCGGGCACTGGCAAGCCGCACGCGCGAACTGGCCGACAGCGAAGGGCGCGTCCGCGCCAAGCTGGACGCGCTGCTCACGCCGAGCGGAAACCTGGAGGTGCTGGATCTCGCCGACATCATTGACTGCAGTGAAATGCAGCAGGTGATGGAAAATTTCTTCCGGCTCACCAATCTCGCGGTCGCCTTGTTGGATCTCAATGGCCGGGTCCTGGTGGCTACCGGCTGGCAGGAGATCTGCACAAAGTTCCATCGCGTCCATCCGCAAACCTGTCGTAACTGCCTGGAAAGCGATACGCTTCTTTCGCGCGGGGTGGCGCCTGGCAGCTTTCGCACCTACCGCTGTAAGAACGGCATGTTGGACGTGGTCACGCCGATCATGGTGGCGGGACGGCATGTCGGTAATCTATTCCTCGGCCAGTTCTTTTTCGATGATGAAGTGCCGGATCGGGAAGCCTTCCGGGAGCAGGCACGCCGCTATGGTTTTGACGAAGCTGCCTATCTGGATGCCTATGATCGGGTGCCCCGCTGGAGCCGGGAAAAAGTGACCCTGGTGATGCACTTTTATATGCAGTTCGCGCAGATGATTTCCCGGTTGAGCCACAGCAACATCGCGTTGGTGCGCGCCTTGACCGAACAGCAGCAGGGGGCGGCCGCGTTGATTGGCGCCAAGGAGCAGGCGGAGGCGGCCAATCGGGCCAAGTCGATTTTCTTGGCCAACATGAGCCATGAAATCCGCACCCCACTGAATGCCATCCTCGGCTTTGCCCAAGTGTTGGCCCGCGACACCGATCTGAAGGTTCCCCAGCGCGATGGCCTGGCCACCATCCAGCGCAGCGGAGAGCACCTCCTGACCCTCATCAACGAGATCCTCGATATGGCCAAGATTGAGGCCGGACGCATGACCTGCCAGGTCGCCCCCTTCGATCTACACCAGCTGATCACCGAAACGGAGGCCTTTTTCCGGCAGCGCGCCCGCGACCGCGGACTGGCGCTGACCGTCGAGCAGTCGCCGATTCCGCGGTTGGTCGCCGGAGACAAGCTGCGCCTGCGCCAAGTCCTCATCAATCTAGTGGGCAACGCGGTCAAGTTCACCGCGGCCGGGGCAGTGGTGCTGCGGGTGGAGGCCGCCGCCGGGGCGGGCATCCGCTTCAGCGTCGCGGACACCGGGATGGGGATCGCCCCGGAGGAGCTGGCGCGGCTCTTCATACCCTTCAGCCAGACGGAGCGCGGCCGGCAGGTGCCGGGTGGTACCGGGCTCGGCCTGGCGCTCTGTACCCAATATGCCCGGTTGATGGGTGGGACCCTGACTGCGGAAAGTGCCGTCGGTGAGGGAAGTTGCTTTTCATTCACCATCCCGCTGCGCCCGGCAGGTGGCGACGACGCGCCGGTCGAGGTCCAGCTGCAACTCCCGGTGGTCGGTCTGGCGCCGGGGCAGCCGCCCTGCCGGGTCCTGATCGCCGATGACATTCCAAACAATCGGGAGCCGTTGCGGGCGCTGCTCACCGGGCTGAACCCGCAACCGCCGGTGCTGGAGGTCCGCGAGGCGGCCGACGGCCGCGAGGCGGTGGCGGTGTGGGAGGCGTGGCAGCCACACGTCGTCTTCATGGACATGCGCATGCCGGTCATGTCGGGCGAGGAAGCGACCCGCCAGATCAAGGCGCTCATCGCGGCGCGGCCCGGCGCGGTGCAGACCATCATCGTGGCGCTCAGCGCCAGCGCCTTCGACGAGCACCGCGAACGCTTTCTGGCCTGCGGTTGCGACGAATTCGCCCGCAAGCCCTTTCTGGCCGAGGAGCTGTTTGCCATCCTGGAGCGCCGCGCCGCTCTTGCGTTCGTCCGCGCCGGTGGACGGCCGAGCGGCGATGCCTGGTTGTCCCTGCAAGATGCGGCAGTGCGCCTGGCTGCCTGCCCCGCCGCGTGGCGAGCCGATCTGACTCGCGCGGTGGAGTTGGGCGACTTCGGCCGCATCACCGCCCTGCTGGAGCCCCTTGCCGATACCGACGCCGCGCTTTACGCGGTGCTGGCACGGTCGGCCTACAATTATGACCTGGATGTATTTTCAAGGGCATTGGCTGGGGCGGGATAAGAACATGAAAAAGATTGCGCTGTGGTCGGCGCTATTGGCCATCCTGGCCGCGTCTCTGCTGCTGTGGCGGCAGTGGCGTCTGCCACCGCCCATCCCGGTGGGGGTGGTCGCCTGGCTGGCCTCCGCCGCGGTGGTCGGTTCCAGCGAAATGAATGCCGCCGATCTCTTCCTGGAGGAGCATCCGCTCAGCCGCATCCGAGTGCGACCCGTGGACGACCAGTGGCAGGCAGACAAGACCGTTCCTGCCATTGCCGCGGCCATGGGGGAAGGGGTGCGCTTTTTCGTCTCCACCCACCCGTCCAAGTGCGCGGTGGCGAGCATCCAGCTGTTCGCGGACTCCCGCGCGCTCCTCATCAATACCGCGTCAACCAGCCCGGCGCTGACGGGTAAGGACGACTACTTCCTGCGCATTGTGGCTGATGCGCCGCAGGAGCAGCGTGCCATTGCCCGCTATGTCGATCAGCTGCCCGGCACCCGCATCCTGGTGTTGCAGGACGAAGGCAATCTGCCCTACACCGATCCGGCGTTCCAGGCGTTTTCTGCCGAGCTGCAGTCCCGGGGCCAGTGGCAGATCGTCCATCGGCCGCTGATGGTCGCCAACTTCAATCCCGATGAGTTCCATTCCATCATGGCAGAGCCGTACGACGCGCTCTATATCCTGGCCGGCAGCTTTCAGGCCGCCATCGGTAACATCGCCCAGCTTTTTCACCATCTCCATCCCGCCGCTCCCATCCTCCTGACGCCTTGGGCGCGCTCCCCGGCCATTCTTGAAACCGCCGGCCCCGCCATCGACCGGATCATCCTCCCCAGCCAATATCCGGCACGCCGCGACGCCCCGGCGATTGACGCCTATTTCCGGCGATTCCATGCCCGCTTTGGCTATCAACCACACGCCATGACCATTGGGGTATGGCAGGCACTCGAACTGCTTGACCAATCCTTCAGCAGGGGGTATGACACACCCGCGCAAGTCAAACACTACCTGCTGTCGCTGCCGATCTACCAGACCAGTCTGGGGCCCATCGCCTTTGACCCCAACGGCGATGTCTCTCGGACCTTTTATTTTATTCAGGATCTCAAGCAAGAACTCCAATGACCTGGTTGCGCCGGACCACCTTTTGGCATTACACCCTCTTTCTGGAGATTGCGTCACTGACACTGACGACCGCTATCCTGTTCGTGGCCGTCTGGTTCACCCTCTCCGGGATGAACGGGAAATATCTGGACCTGCGCCGGGCCGACGCGGCCCGGGTCCATCTCTTCTTGGCCAGCCACCTGGATGCCGCACGCGCCAGTCTTGCGGCGTTCGCTGACCTGCCCGAGGCCGAATGCACGCCGGCCGTGTTGAGTCTCTTTTCAGCCTTTTCGGACATTTACCGGCTTGACCCGGAGCTTCGTGTGCAGCGTATCTATAAGGCCGCGCCGGGCAGCAAGGTGTTTGTCGGCTATGCCTTTTCGGGGGGGAAACTGGGCGGCTATCTGACATCGGTCGGCCAACGCAACGACCTGTCCGAAATCATGCGTGGTCACGAAAACGATGCGCCCAGCGTCTATTTCGCCATCCGCTCAGCTGGCATACTGTACCTGGGGCGTCTGGACCTGTCCTATGTTCAGAATTTCCTGACGCAGTTTTCACGCTTCTCCGGGACGCCATTGATGCTGGTGGCGAAAGACGGGTTCGTGATGCTCTCCGGCGACCCCACACTGCACATTCCAACGCTCGATCTCAAGTACTGGGAGGAGACACCCAACAGTGGCAGCACCCTGTCAGCGGGAAACCGGCGCTGGATACCGATGATTGTCGCAGTCGACACGATCGGGGCCAAAATCGCCATCCTCATCCCTACCGAGCTGCTGGATACCCAGCGTAACGCGCTGCTGATCTTCATGGGCGCCTTTCTGGGCGGCCTGATCCTCCTGGTGGTCGTCAAGAATCGTCGACTGAACCGACTGGTCATGCAACCCATGGCCGCCTTCGCCGAAAAAATGGGTGACCTCGAACAGGGCCGATGGCCGGGGCAAGACGATGACCAGAACGTCCGCTTCGCGGAATTGATCAGTATCCACAATCGCTTTCGCTCGATGGCACAAGCCATTGCCCAACGCGAACAATCACTGCGGGAGAGCGAGCAGAAATATCGCCTGCTCACCGAAAGCATGAAGGACGTGGTCTGGGCGCTCGATATCGCCACCATGCGTTTCCTCTATTGTAGCCCATCAGTGACAGGGCTGCGGGGCTTTACCCCGGAAGAAGTCATGGCCGAGCCGGTGGACGCGGCCTTGACTCCGGCGGCGGCCGATAGTCTTAAGGCGCTCCTGCGCGACCGCGCCGCGGCGCTCTTGTCCGGTCAGCAAGCGGCTGACCATTTCTATATCGACGAGGTCGAGCAACCGCGCAAAGACGGGACCACGGTTTGGACTGAAGTCATCACCACCTATTGCCGCAATGAGCGGACCGGCCAGGTCGAGGTGCGCGGCGTCACCCGGGACCTCACCGAGCGCAAACAAGCGGAAGAGAAACTCGCTGCGGCCAAGGAGGCGGCCGAGGCCGCCAATCGGGCCAAATCGATGTTCCTGGCCAATATGAGCCACGAGATTCGCACCCCCATGAACGCCATTCTCGGCTTCACCCAGGTCCTGGCGCGCGACCCCGACCTGAAGGGCGCCCAGCGTAACAGCCTGACCACGATTGCGCGCAGCGGCGAGCATCTGCTGACCCTCATCAACGACATCCTCGACATGTCCAAGATCGAGGCCGGGCGGATGACGCTTGCGGAGTCCCCCTTTGATCTTCATCGCTTGATCGCCGAGACCGAGGCGTTTTTCGGCAAGCCCGCGTGCGACCGGGGGCTGGCCCTGAGCGTTGAGGCGTCGGGACTTCCGCGGACGGTAGCGGGGGACGAGATGAAATTGCGGCAGGTCCTCATCAATCTGGTCGGCAATGCAGTCAAGTTCACCTTAGCCGGGCGCGTGGCGCTGCGGGTCGAGCCGTTTGCCGCAGCGGCGATCCGGTTCAGCGTCAGTGACACCGGCGTAGGGATCAGCCCGGCGGAGATGGCCCGGCTCTTCAAGCCGTTCAGTCAGACCCTCAGTGGTCGGGCGGTGGCGGGTGGAACCGGTCTCGGCCTGGCCTTGAGCCACCAGTTTGTCCGGCTCATGGGCGGCGTATTGACTGCACAGAGTACGCCGGGCGAGGGCAGTTGCTTCTCCTTTACCCTACCACTACCGTCAGTGACCGCGGGTGCGCCGCAGACCGATCGGGGCGTCTTTCCCACGGTCGCCCTGGAGCCCGGGCAGCCGGTGTGCCGGGTCCTCATCGTCGATGACTTGCCGGACAACCGGGCGCCGCTGCGGGCGCTGCTGGAGCGGGTTAATCCGCAGCCGCCGGTGCTTGAAGTCCGCGAGGCGGCCGACGGTCGGGAGGCGGTCGCGCTCTGGGAGGTCTGGCAGCCCCATGTCGTGCTCATGGACATGCGGATGCCGGTGATGTCAGGGCAGGATGCGACCCGCCGGATCAAGGCGCAGATGGCGGCCCGGCCCGCGACGGTGCGCTCACTGGTGGTGGCGCTCACCGCCAGCGCATTCGATGAAAATCGCGACGATTTTCTGGCCTGTGGTTGTGACGAATGCGTTTGTAAACCGTTCCTGGCCGACGCGCTGTTCGATCTTTTGGCGCGCCGCGCCGGGCTGCGGTTCGTCCGTGCCGCAGCAGTGCCGCCGCCCCGTCTGTCTCTCTCTGCGGATGAACTGGCCGGCCGTTTGGCCGCCCGTCCTGAGCAATGGCGTACCGCCCTAAGTGACGCGGTCGATCTGGGTGATTGTGGTCGGATCACCGCGCTCGTGGAACAGCTCGGTGACGGTGACGCGGCCCTTCGCGCGGCACTGGAGCAGTGGGCCTACAATTACGATGTGGAGGCCTTTGTCTCTCTGCTCCAGCGCAACGTCGCGGGCACGTCGGAGCACGGGTTGACGTCATGATAGTTATCTGGAGCAGTGGCAGTGACCGTTAACACGACTGATCTGGAGCACGAACTGCGCAGCTTATCGAATTACTCGCGGCGGCTGATCGAGGCCAGCCTGGACCCCCTGGTCACCATCAGTGTTGATGGGCGGATCATGGATGTCAACGCCGCGACCGAAAAGGTCACCGGTCGTCCCCGTGAACAGCTGATCGGCAGCGATTTTTCGGACTACTTTACGGAGCCGGAGCAGGCCGCAGCCGGCTACCGGCAGGTCTTCTCGGAAGGCTATGTGACCGATTATCCGCTGGCGATCCGTCATGCCGATGGCCATGTCACCGACGTGCTCTACAACGCCAGCGTCTATCGGGATGATGCGGGTGAGATCGCCGGCGTATTCGCCGCGGCGCGCGATATCACCCTGCGCAAGCGGGCCGAGAACGAGTTGCGCGCGTTGTCGAATTACTCCCGGCGGCTGATCGAGGCCAGCCTCGATCCGTTGGTGACGATCAGTCCCGATGGGCGGATCATGGATGTCAACGCCGCGACCGAAACGGTCACCGGTCGTCCCCGTGAGCAGTTGATCGGCAGCGATGTTTCCGACTATTTCACGGAGCCGGAGCGGGCTGCCGCTGGCTACCGTCAGGTTTTCTCGGAAGGCTATGTCACCGATTATCCGCTGGCGATCCGTCATGCCGATGGCCATGTGACCGACGTCCTCTACAACGCCAGCGTTTATCGCGATGACGCGGGTGAGATCGCCGGCGTGTTCGCCGCGGCACGCGATATCACCTTGCGCAAACAGGCGGAGCAGGCGGTGCGCGAGCTCAACGCCAGCTTGGAGCAGAAAGTGGCGGAGCGCACCGCCCAGCTCGCCGCGGCCAGCCAGGCCAAGAGCGAATTCCTGGCCAACATGAGCCACGAGATTCGCACTCCGTTGAACGCCATTCTCGGCTTTGCCCAGGTGCTGGGCCGTGATCCCGGCCTGAATGCCACCCAGCGCGACAGCCTGACCACCATCCAGCGCAGCGGCGAACACCTGCTGACCCTCATCAACGACATCCTCGACATGGCCAAGATCGAGGCCGGCCGGATGACCGTTAGAGTCGCCCCTTTTAATCTCATCGCGCTGGTGACGGAGGTGCAGGCATTTTTCCGGCAACGCGCCCGTGAGCGGGGGCTCGCTCTGGGCGAGGAGCTGTCGGCCCTGCCCCGGATGGTGTCAGGCGATGAGGTGAAATTGCGCCAAGTCCTCATCAACCTGATCGGCAATGCAGTCAAGTTCACCGCCTCCGGGTCGGTGATGATTCGGGTGGCGCCGGCTGGGGATGACGCGATTGCCTTCAGCGTTATCGATACGGGGATGGGGATTGCTCCGCACGAGATGGCGCGGCTGTTCGAGCCCTTCAGTCAGACCGCCAGCGGCCGGCAAGTGCGGGGCGGGACCGGCCTCGGCCTGGCGCTGAGCAGCCGGTTTGTGCAGCTCATGGGCGGGGAACTGATCGCGGAAAGCCGGCTCGGGCAGGGGAGTTGCTTCTCCTTCACCCTGTCACTCCCGGCGACCGATGCCGTCGCACCAAAGGCCGAGGCTACCGAACTCCCGGTGGTTGGCCTGGTGCCGGGCCAACCGGTTTGCCGGATTCTCATCGTGGACGACCTGGCGGACAACCGGGCGCCGCTGCGCTCGTTGCTGGAGGGGCTCAATCCGCAACCGCCGGTGCTTGCGTTGCGGGAGGCGGCCGACGGCCGGGAGGCCGTGGCACTCTGGGAAGACTGGCAACCGCACGTCGTCTTCATGGATATGCGAATGCCGGTCATGTCGGGAGAGGAGGCGACCCGGGAGATCAGGGCGCGCATGGCGGTCCGTCCCGGGGCGGTGGGCACCATCATCGTGGCGCTCACCGCCAGTGCCTTCAATGAACACCGCGACCGCTTCCTCTCCTGCGGTTGCGACGACTTCGCCGGCAAACCGTGGCGCGCCGAAGAATTGTTCGCGATCCTGGAGCACCGGGCCGGTTTGCGGTTCATTCGCGCCGGGGACACCCCGGCAGCCGCGGTTGCGGTGTCCGCAGAAGAAATGGCATCCCGCTTGATCGCGCTGCCCGCAGAATGGCGCGCAAGTCTCAGTGAAGCGGTCATGCTGGGCGATTTCGGTCGCATCGGCGCCCTGGCGGCGCAGCTCGGCGACGCTGATGCGGTGCTGCACACGGCGCTTGCGGCCTGGGCGTACAATTTTGATCTGGATGCCTTCGTGGCCCTGATCGGCCTGGCCGACGGGTGGGATCAGCCGATGCGCTGAATAGGGTCTGATTTCGGTTGACTGTGATGTGGGTAGCATGATGGTTCTGCAATTGCTGTGCTTGCTGATGGGGGCCGCTGGTGCGGTGCTGTGGTTGAATCGGCGCCATGACCAACGGTGGCGGGCGGCCGAGCAACGCTTGCGAACGCAACGCCAGCAACTCCAGGACGCATTGGCCATCGCCAAGGAGCAGGCCGAGGTTGCCAATCGCGCCAAGGGCGAGTTTATCGCCAACATGAGCCATGAGATCCGCACCCCTATGAATGCGATCATGGGGATGACCTACCTCACCCTGCGCACCGAACTGAGCGCCAAACAGCGAGACTATCTGGCCAGGATCGACGCCGCCTCCCGTGCGCTGCTGGGCATCATCAACGACATCCTGGACTTCTCGCGGATCGAGGCCGGCACCCTGGCACTGGAACCGGCACCCTTTTCACTGGATGCGCTGCTGGCGGATCTCACCGATGTCATGGCGCTGAAGGCCGAACAGAAAGGTCTGGCCTTTCGCGTCTGCGTGGCCCCGCAGACGCCCCGCTTCCTGGTGGGAGACGCCCTGCGACTGGGCCAGATTCTCATGAAACTGACCGCCAATGCGGTGAAATTTACCGAGCAAGGTGAGATCGTCGTGCGCGTGGCGCCGGCCGTGGTGGCGGCGGGGACGGTGCGGTTGCGGCTCGCGGTCAGTGATACCGGCATCGGCATGGTTCCGGAACAGGTTGAGCAGCTGTTCCAGGCCTTCTCCCAGGCCGACGGCTCGCTCACCCGCCCTTACGGCGGGACCGGTCTGGGGCTGGCCATCTGCCGGCAGCTGGCGCAGCTGATGGGGGGGGGGGGTCGAGTTGGAGACCGCGCCCGCGCGGGGTAGTACCGTGACCCTCACCGTGCCCTTGGGGATCGCTGCGGTGGACGGCCCGGCGGTGCGCCTGGGACTAAGGCCGCTGGCCGGCACCTGGGTGCTGGTGGTGGTCGCCGACCAGGCGATCCGCAAGGCCTTGACCGCCATGCTCGGCGCCCATGATGTAGCCGCCGTGGCGGTGCCCTCCAGCACGGCGGCCCGGCACGTGCTGGCCGCGGCGGCCGCGCGTGACACCCCCTTCGATCTGGTCCTCACCGATTGGCGGGTGCCGGGCCTGGACGGCATCGAGTTGGCCGGGTGGCTCAAGGCCGACAGCCGGCTGGCGCAGACCCCGGTCGTCGTCATGGTTACGGCCCATGACCGGGAAGATGCCATGACCTTGGCCGGGGACGCCCGGGTCGACGGCGTTCTCATCAAACCAGTCAATGAACCAACCCTGATCGCTACCCTGACCGAACTGCTCGACCCCAACGCGGGAGCCCTCGGGTCCGGCGCCGTCGCGGACATTGGCGGCATCGCCCGGGCGATGGCCGCGGTGACGCGCGCCGCGGCGGCGCTGGAGGAGGTGCTGAAGCGGGAGGCGCGGGACCTTATACCCACCCGCCTGGAGGCCTTGGAGTCCGCCCTGACGCCGGTCCTGGCCGGGCTGGCCCGGCTGCCGTCCGCACCCGTGGCGGACGCCCCCAAGGTCTTGAGCCCCGGTCGCCTCGGGCCGGTCCTGCGTCAACTGGCGACGCTGCTGCGTCACTGTGACATGACGGCCGCGCCGTGCCTCGCCGGTCTTAAGGTTACACTGGGAGCCGGCGCCTGGTCCCCCCTGGTGGCCCAATTGGAGCACCAGATCGACGGTTTCGAGTGGGACTGCGCCCAGGAAACCCTGGCAGCACTGGGGCGTGCGTTGGATATCGACCTCAGGCCCGGTCTACCCAAGCCCGGGGTCTTGGAGGACTGACGCGGAGCTTTTTGCCCCTCATTGATAGTGGGTATCGGCTTGCTTGCCGAACAGTATCAGCGCACCCGGCCCCGCGTTTGAGCGGGCGTGAGACTCGCATCATCCAGCAGAGGAAACCATGGCAGTCAATGGTCTGCGCGAAGAGGTCGCCGGGTGTGGCGACGACCCAGGCGAGTTCTGGGATTTGCAGCTCTATATACTGGGGCATACGGCACGCTCGTTGGACGCCGTCATAAACCTCAAGAAGCTCTGCGATGACAGGCTTCATGGACGCTATCGGGTCGAGGTCATCGACGTGCTGGAAAGCCCGGACCGCGCCGAGCAGTACCAGATTATGGCGAACCCGACCTTGATCCGCCGCTGGCCCCTGCCGGTGCGCCGCGTCATCGGCGATCTCTCCGACACCGACTCGGTCCTGGCCGGGCTCGGTATTCGGCCCCGGTTCTGAGTGCCGGTGACTGAGCACCAGATGGTGAAAACCGCCAACGGCGCACCGCGTGAGGTGTTGCGGTGAGGGTGGCCGAGCGGCACGCCATTCCCCGTCGTGGGTATTGCCTGTTCATGACGATCATGCTGGCGTCTTGCTTCGCCGTCGGGGCGAGTGCCGCGACCGCCAGCGAGCGGACGGCCCGCGTCCTTTATATCAACTCTTACCATCGTGGCTACTCCTGGAGCGATGATGTGGAGCTGGGGCTGCGGGAACGGCTGGCGGACCCGGACCGGGCCATCGAGCTGTCGGTTGAATACCTCGACAGTCGCCGCTTTACTGACCCAGCCATCACCGACGCGCTGGCCACTGCCATGGCCGCCAAGTACCACGCCTATCGGCCAGACCTGGTCATCGTCTCCGACAACGCGGCCTTCGATTTCGCCCTCAGTCAGCGGCAACGGCTGTTCCCCGGCCGCCCCATCGTGTTCTGCGGTTATAACAATTTCCGCCCGGCGGTGCTGCGCGGCAGCGCCGATGTCACGGGGGTCAATGAGGAGACCGACATGAGCGCGACCGTCGATCTCGCGCTGCGGGTGCAGCCCGCGACCCGCACCCTGGTTTTCATCACCTCCACCGGAGACGCCAGCAGTAAGCGCATCGCCGAGATCGCCGACGCGGAAGTCGCGCCCCGCTACCGTGGCCGCTTTGACCTGGTGACCCTGAAGGACGCCTCACTGGCCGAAATTCGCGCCGGCCTGGTGCCACTCCCACGCGCGACTGTCGTCTTTCTGGCCGGTCAGACCCGGGATCAGGGCGAGGGTCGTGCCCTGACACCGGAGGAGAACGGGCGCCTGATTGCGTCCGCCAGCCCCTTTCCGGTCTATACCTTCTGGAACTTTCATCTCGCCACCGGTGTGCTGGGTGGGCATATCCTGACCGGTGCCGACCAGGGGCGGGCGGCGGGGAGCCTCGCGCTGCGTATCCTCGGCGGGACGCCGGTCGCCGACCTGCCGGTCGTCATGACCTCCCCGGCCAGCGATATCTTTGACTATCGGGTGATGCAGCGGTTTGGTATTGCGCATACGGCTCTGCCGCGCGGGAGTGTCGTCATCAATCGTCCCGCATCGGTGTGGGACATCTACCGTTGGGAGATCACTGCCACGCTCATCGTCCTGGCGCTGGAGACGATCCTGATCGCGGTACTGATCACGGTCATGCGCCAGCGCAATAGCGCGCTCGGTGCCCTGGCGCAGGAGCGCACCCGGCTGGAGCAGCGTGTCCTGGAGCGGACGTCCGAGTTGAAACAGGCGCGGGACCTAGCCGAGCAACATGCCGTGCAACTGGCCGCGAGCGAGTCGCGCTTTCGCCTCGCCAAAGAGCGGGCGGAAGCGGCCAACCGCGCCAAATCGATCTTCCTGGCCAACATGAGCCACGAAATCCGCACCCCGCTGAACGCGATCCTGGGGTTCAGCCAGGTGCTGGAGCGCGATCCCGCCGCCACTGCGTCGCAGCGCGACGGTTTGGCGACCATCAAACGCAGCGGCGAGCACCTGCTCACACTCATCAACGGCGTCCTCGACCTGGCCAAGATCGAGGCGGGGCGGATGACCTCCCAGACCGCACCTTTCGACCTGCCGCGGCTGATCGACGACGTGGCGTCATTGTTCCGGCAGCGTGCGCGCGATGGCGGACTCGTCCTGAGCGTCCACGCGGCTGGGCTGCCGCGGCTGGTGTCCGGTGATGCGATGAAACTGCGGCAGGTACTGATCAACTTGGTCGGTAACGCGGTGAAATTCACCCCTCAGGGTGCGGTGACACTCCGGGTCGCGGCCAGCGACGGGGCTGACGTCCGGTTTGACGTCACGGACACCGGGATGGGCATCGCAGCGGACGAAATGGCGAGGCTCTTCGAGCCCTTTACCCAGACCGCCAGCGGCCGTGCGGTGCAGGAGGGCACCGGCCTCGGTCTGGCCCTGTGCCGCCAGTTCGTCCGACTCATGGGTGGTGAACTGACGGCGGACAGCACGCCCGGCGCGGGCAGCCGCTTCTCGTTCACCCTGGCGCTGCCGCCGCTCGACACGGCCGCACCGGCTTCCGATCAGACCGTGCGCCCGGTCCTGCGTCTGGCGCCGGGCCAACCGGTCTGCCGCGTTCTGATCGTGGACGATCGCGCGGACCCTCGGGAGCCGCTGTGCGCGCTCGCTGGCGCCACGGTGGTGGCCCGCCTGGCCGCCTGCCCCAGCGGGTGGCGCAGCGAGTTGCAAGCCGCCTTGAAACTGGGTGATTTCACGCTGATCACCGCTCTGGCGGAGCGGGTCCGCGACCAGGACCCGCCGCTGCATGCCGTGCTGGCAACCTGGGCCTACAACTTCGATCTGGACGCGTTTGCGCGCGCGCTGGGGGATGGGGGTGATGACGCGTCAGGCAGTTGCCCGTAACCCCCGGCGCGGCTAACATCCGCCAGCGACGCCGGGCTCCAGCTCCAGCCGGCGCACGATCATCACGATTATTCGCGGTGGGCGATGGCCATGCGCGCTGCGCCCGCGGCTGGCGCCTGCTTCAGATCAGCTTGGAGATCCCAGATGACTGGCGCCGCACGCGCGTTCCTGGACCTTTCCGTGACCGGCCGGCGCCTGGCCGTGGCCGGTCTCGCCCTGGTCTTTGCCTGGTCACTGGCGCCGGCGGCGCCCGGGGCGCAGGGGCCCCGCGCGCCCCTGGTGCAATTGCAGGCGGGGTTGGCGGCGGCGCCGGACGACGCGGCGCTGGCGCGCCTGATCGCCGACTGCTTCGATCTGCGGCGCACCGCGCACGCCATCCTGGCTGGGCTGCCGGGGGCCGACGCACAGGCCGAGGCGCGCCTCGCCGCCGCGCTCGGGCGGCGGCTGCAACGCGAGTTGCGCCGCCGCCCGCCGCTGCCGCCGACCATGACCTGGATCGAAGACCGGGTGCTCGGACCCGGTGACTGGCTCGTGCTGACCCGGATAGCGGACCCGCAGGGCGACGCCCAGGTTCTCTCCTGGCGGGTCCGCGCGGGCGAGGGCGGCGCGCGGATCGTCGACTTGCTGCGCGACGGGGTGTCCGGGATGCGCGCCCGGCGTGCGGAGTTCGCCTCGCTGGTGCGTAGCTCCGGGCTGGAGGCGGCGCTCGTGGCGGAAGAAACGGCGGTGCTTGAGGGGGCGGCCAGGCCATGAACACGCCCTCCGGCCGCGCCGTGCCGCGCTGCCCACCCCTGCTCACCCTGGAGTGTGTCGGGCACAGCTTCGATGGCGGTCACATCGTGGTGCTGCGCGACGTCAGCCTGGAGCTGGCCCCCGGCGAGGGGCTGGCGATCGAGGGGCCGAGCGGCGGCGGCAAGACCACCCTGCTCGGGCTGATGGCCGGGCTCGACCGCCCGTCGTGCGGCCGCGTGCGCTTCGACGGCCAGGACGTGCCGGATGCCGCGGCCTGGACCCGGCTGCGCGCGGCGCGCATCGGTATCGTGTTCCAGGACTATGCACTGGTGCCGACCCTGACCGCGGTGGAGAACGTTGAGTTGGCGATGTTCGGACAGGTGCCGGGCACCGCGCAGCGCCGCCGGCGTGCCCGGGAGCGCTTGGCCGAGGTCGGCGTGGCCGACTGCGCCGCCCGGCGGCCGGCCGAGTTGTCGGGTGGTGAGCGGCGCCGCGTCGGCATCGCCCGCGCGCTCGCCAATGCCCCCGCGCTGCTGCTTGCCGACGAGCCGACGGCGAATCTCGACAGCGTCAGCGCCGCCGCCACCATTGAACTGCTGCTGCGTCTGCACGCCGAGCGTGGGATGGCGCTGGTGGTCGTCAGCCACGACCGCGGGTTGCTGGGCCGTTTCACGCGGCGGCTGCGGCTCGCCGACGGGCAACTCGGCCCGGCGGGTGAGCCATGAACTGGTTCGGCCCGGCGTTGCGTAACCTGTGGCGGCGGCCGGGGCGCTCGTTCTTCACCCTGCTGGGGGTGACCATCGCGCTCGCGAGCTTCATTGCCCTGACCGGGCTGGCGCGCGGCATGCAGTTGGCGGCGCGCGAGAGCTTGGACGAGCGGGGCGTGCATCTGCTGGTGATCCGGCGCGGTTCGGTGGAGTTTTTCTCCGCCATCCTGCCGCAGACGCTCGGCGAGCGGATCGCCGCCATTCCCGGTGTCGTCGCGGTCTCGCCTGAGCTCAGTAACCTGCTGCCGATCGGTGAGGATACCCACGCACTGGTGGCGGGTTGGCCGGCGGGCGGCTTCCAGTGGGAGCGCCTCACCCTGCTGCGCGGGCGTCTACCCGATCCGGGCGAACACGGCCTGGTGCTGGGCGAGGCCCTGGCCGAGGCGCTGCACGCCGATGTCGGCGCCGTGGTGGAACTCAACCTGGAGTCCTTCCCGGTGCTGGGGATCGCCGGCTTCGGCGCGGCGCTCAACCGCGGCATGGCGATGCTGCCCCTGCCGGAACTCCAGCGGCTGCTCGGCCGCGACGGCCAGGTGACCCTGTTCCACCTGCGTATCGAGCGACCGGGCGACCGGGCCGCGGAGGCCGCGGTACGCACCGCCATCCAGGCGCTGCGGCGCGATCTGGCGGTGGTGACCAGCGACGAGGTGTTGAGCGGCAACCGCTCGGTGGCGATGCTCAACGCGCTCGCCGATGCGCTGGCGCTGGCGGCCTTGGTGCTGGCGGGGCTCTCGGTGCTCAATACCCTGGCCATGTCGGTGGAGGAGCGCACCCGCGAGATCGGTGTACTGGCCGCCATCGGGTGGTCGCGCGGGCGCATCCTGCGACTGATCCTGGGCGAGGGCGCGGTGCTGTCGGCGGCGGGCGGGGTGCTGGGCGCGGTACTCGGGCAGGTGGCGCTGACGGTGCTCAACCGGCTGGTCCTGGCGGGGGGCGGTACCCGCGCGGTCAGTGGCCCCGGCGTGCTCGCGGCGGCCTTGGGCTTCGGGCTCCTGGCCGGGGTACTGGGCGCCCTGTGGCCAGCCTGGCGCGCGACCCGCATCAGCCCGGCCGCGGCCATGCGGCGGGGTTGAGTGCCATGGGGTCGGTGCTGTGTTGGGTGCGGCTGGCCCGATGATGGCGGACCTGCCTGCCTACACGGCCGGCATCCTGGCCGGCATCCCGGTCACCCTGCTGGTGCTGGCGCTGGCCGGGACGCAGCGGCGGGCGGCGGCCTGGAGTGGGGCGCTGCTCGGCGCTTGGGGTCTCTTTGGCGGCTTTTTCGCCGGCTGCTACTGGAGCCCGGAGCGTCTGTCCGGCGGTGTCTGGGGCTTCGAGGACGTGCTGTTCAATGCCCAGATGGGGGTCGTGGTGTGGACGGCCGGCAGCCTGCCCTGGCGGCATCGGCTGTCGTTGGTACTGGTCCCGGGGGCCTTGCTGCGGCGTGCGGCGGCGCTGACCTTGCCGATGTTCGCGGCGCTGCTGCTTGCCGCATCAGCCGGCGTCTCGCCGATGACGACGGTCAACGCCGCCGCCCTGCTGGTCTTGGTGGCCGGCGCCGGCCAGCCGTGGCGGCTCGGCCTTGCCGCCAGCGGTGCGGTTGGTTATGCGCTGATCTACCTGCCGGGGCTGTGGCTGCTCTTCGCGCTGCGCCCTGAGTTGCCGGCGGCCTGGACGGCCGGCCAACCCTGGACCGCACCGCTGCTGGCCGGGCTGCCGGCCGGTGAGCTGGCCTGGGCGACACTCTGCGCGGCCGGTCACGCCGTCGGTTTCGCCTGGGTGGCGCAGGCACGGCTCGCCCCGGTGCACGCGCGGCCTTGATTGAGGCACTGATCACGCTGCTGGTGCAAGAGCCCTATCTCGGCAGCGAGTTGGCCCTGCCGGCAAGTCGTTACGCCTTACAGTGACAACAGCACGGCCGCGAACCGCTGCTCGGCCCGCCCAAGAACATGACCCAGCCGCGCGGCGGCCGCGGCGCCGGGGGGGGCGCCCGATACGTCCTAGTACACAACTCAAGAATATTTTGTAAAGAGGCTTTAACGTGCAAAGTGTGATGGGCTATGCTTACGCCCAAATCACTAAGATGGTAGGTCGAAGATCATGTCCGCCACGCACAGCACCCGCAACGCCCGTCAGCCATCCCGTCTGCGCATGTTCAAGCTCGAACCGCGCTTTATGTTCGACGGTGCTGCCGCCGTCGCGGGCGCGGAGGCCGTCGTGCCGGACCTCAACCACGCACCCGACGGCGCGGCGGCGGCTGCCGCCGCTCCCGCCCCGGCACCGGACGCCCCGCACGCCGCTACTGATGGCGCTGCCCCGGCCGCCGCCGCGCCCCTGCCGGAGGCCCCGGCCCCGGTCCCGCAGCCGCCCGTCCAAGACGTGCCTCCGCCCAGCAACACCGGTGCACACCCGGCCGACGCCGCGGCCCCGGCGACCCCAGCCGCGGGCAGCGACCGGACCACCGACGCCGGGCCGCCGCCGAGCGCCGTGGCCACCCCAGCCGCCCCCGTCGTCAGCGATCCGGCCGCCGCGGCGGGCGCCGCCGCTACCCCCGCTACCCCCGCTACCCCCGCTGCCGTCGACACCCATGCGCCCGCCGGCGACCACCCCGTGTTGACCGGCCTGACGAATAGCGACCAGCCGCCATTGCCGGGCACCGACCTTGCGGCGGCCGACCCGCGCACCGTCACGGTGGCGGACGGCACCAGGTTGAGCGACTTGACCGCGGTGGCCACCGACACCGCCGCCACCAGCGTCGAACCGCTCGGCGGCGTGGTGCGTTCGGTGCCTGACGCACATGAAATCCTCTTTATCGACAGTGCCGTCGTCGACCAGCAAACCCTGATCGCCGGCACCCGCGCCGGGGTCGAGATCGTCCTGCTCGACACCCAGGGCGACCCCTGGCAGCAAATGACCGATGTCATCAGCCGGCACCAGAACCTGGATGCCGTGCACTTGGTCTCACATGGCCTGGACGGTCAGATCATCCTCAACGGCACCGCCTATGGCGCGGGCGGTCAAGACCTGCTGGCCGAGGCGGGCCTGCTCACGCAATGGCAGGACCACTTGAGTGCGAATGCCGACGTCCTGCTCTATGGTTGCGGCATCGGCGCGGGGACGGACGGCTCACTGCTGATCAATCAGTTCGCGCGGCTGACCCAGGCGGACCTGGCCGCGTCCACCGACCCGACCGGCAGTGCCGCCAAGGGGGGCGATTGGGTACTGGAGGTCAGCACCGGCCTGATCGACACGCGACTGGCCTTTGCGGACAGCGCGCTGGCGGGCTATGACGGCTTGCTGGTACCACTAGTCGTCACCCCGCCGACGGCACCGCTGATTCTTGAGGATGTCACCAGCCCTGCCTTCAATGGATGGACTGTCGGTGGTGGCGGCAGTACCTTGTATGAAGCGGTGGTTACCGTTCAAACGCCCGGCAGTGGCAATCTGGTCACCAGCGGCTATACCGGCCCCGCAATACTCTATCAAGGCGACCTCGCCGGCATCAAGACCTTTCTGGATCAACTCAAGTTTCAGGGGGCGGCCAACTATAACGGTACGGTCGCCATTGATGTCACGATCAATGGCTATAATGGCGGCTACGCCGGGTCCGTCAATGAGACCCTGCCCACGGCGTTCACCATCACTGTCACCGCGGTCAATGACGCCCCCGCCGGCGCCAATAATGCCGTCATCGTGGCCGAAGATGGCTCTCACACCTTTACCGCGGCCGAGTTTGGCTTCAGCGATGCGATAGACGGCAACGCACTCAGCGGCGTCGTGATCACCTCGCTGCCGCTGCACGGCACCCTGACCAATAACGGGATCGCGCTGTCAGCGGGCGATGCCGTCAGCGCGGCCAACATCGCTGCCGGTAAGCTGGTGTTCGCGCCGGTCGCCAATGCTAACGGCACCGGCTACGGTAACTTTACCTTCCAGGTCCAGGACGACGGCGGCATTGCCAATGGTGGTATCAATACCGATCCGTCGGCCAAGACGATGACCATCAATGTGACGCCGGTCAACGATGCCCCGACCACGGTCAATGCCGCCATCGCGGTGGACAAGAACGGGACCCAGACCTTTTCGCTAGTGTCGTCCGATGTGGACGGCGGCACCAACAACACGACCGACGCGAGGGTCAACCAGTACCAAATCGACACGATCTCGGCCGACGGCGTGTTGAAGAGTCATAGCGGTACCTTACTCAAGGCCGGCGACTTCGTGACGGTGGCCGAGGCCACCGGGATGACCTTTACCCCGACGAGCAACTTCGTCGGTACCACCGCCTTTACCTTCCACGCGATCGACGCGGCCGGGGCTCCCAGTACGCCGAGCAGCACCGTCGACATCACGGTCAACTCGGTCAATATGGCCCCGGTGCTGGTCGTGCCGGGCGCTCAGACGGTCAACGAAGACACCAGCCTCACCCTGTCAGGCATCTCTTTCACTGACGCGGACGCCGGCGCCGCGGTGGTCCAGGCGACCTTGAGCGCGGCGCACGGCAATCTCGATTTTACCGCGATCACCGGACTGACCGTCACGGCCGGCGCGGACAACAGTCACAGTGTAACGGTGCAGGGCACGCTGGCCGCCATCAACACGGCACTGGCAGGTTCAAACCTGACCTATCGCCCCGACTTGAACTATCCGAATGCCACGTCTGCAAAGACCGATACCATTACCGTCGTGGTCGATGACCTGGGCAACAGCGGCGGGTCGGCAAAGACCGACACCAAGACCATCACCGTGACCGTCAATCCGGTCCCCGACGCACCGGTGGCCACCGACGCGACCCTGCTCGCGGTGAATGAGGACACGCTCGACCCGGCCGGCGCCACCATTGCCAACCTGATGAGCGGCCATTTCTCCGATGTGGATGGCAACACCCTGGCCGGTATCGCCATCAGCTTGGACGCCAGCAGCGCCGGCCAAGGCATCTGGCAATACTCGGTCAACCAGGCCAGCACCTGGCAGGCCGTGGGCACCGTCACGCCCGGCACGGCCCTGCTCTTGGATTCGGCGGCCCTGCTCCGGTTTGTGCCGACGGCCAACTGGAACGGCACCCCCGGCAGTCTGACCATCCATGCCATCGATAACAGCGGTGTGGCCGGTGACAACGTGAGCCGCACATATTCCAGCGGCGTCAGCCGGTCCACCACCAATGTGGCCAGCGGCAGCACCGACATCGCGGCGACTGGCGTGCAACTGGGCACCAGCATTACGTCCGTGGCCGACCCCTTTGTCTATGTGAACGACCGTTACCTCGCGGTCGATGAAGGCGCCACGGCGGTCTTGACGAACAGCATCCTCAAGATCACCAACGTCGAGGCCACGGCGGCCACGATCGTTTACACCATCACCGGCACCAGCTTCAGCAATGGGGTGATGCAGTTTGACAGCAACCACGACGCGACCTTTGCGACGACCGTCGGCGTTGGCACGACCTTTACCCAGGACGATATCGATAACAATCGCCTGCGTTATGTCCACAACGGTGCCGAGCCCAGCGGTTCCGACCAAACGCTGTCTTACACCGTGGCCGAGGGCGGTGCCGCCGGCACCTCGGCGAACCGCAGCTTGACCATCAAGGTCAGCCCGGTTAATGACACCCCGGTATTGTATGTTCCTGGCGCGACCGCCCCGGACCTTTCGGTCCTGAGCGCCAATGTCCAGAAGGGGAGTTCGCTCACCTTTTCCACCAGCAATATTCAGGTCTCTGACCCGGATAATACCGCGGAACAACTGGTTTTCCGCATCGAGGGGCCCCTCCCTACGCACGGGACCCTGACCTATAACGGCAATGCGGTCGGGATCGGCACTGTATTCAACTATGCCGCACTCGGCGGCTTGAAGTATGTCCACAACAACGACGCGGCGTCGAGTGACACCTTCAGCGTGACCTTGCGCGACGGCGCGGGCGGGCTGGTCAATAAGACGACGATCAATCTGACGATCGGCATACCCAACACGGCACCCATCGGCATCGGTAACCTGAGTGCCCGCATCTACGAGGACCCGGGCGCCGCCAATACCGGTACCGCCATTCGCAATTTCTCCGGCTATAGCTTTGTGGATACGGACCCAGGTGCCTCAGTCAAGGGCATTGCCATTGTCGGTGGTAACAGCGCCAACGCGGCGACCCAGGGTACCTGGCAGTATTCTACTGATGGCACCCACTGGGCGGCCATCGGCACCGTCGATGATGCCGGCGGCGGTTTGGTCCTCTCGCCAAGCGCACTGGTCCGCTTTGTCCCGGTACTGAACTATAACGGCAATCCCGGCGCCCTGTCGGTGCGCGCGCTGGACAACACCTATCTCGGCAGCGTCTCGGTCAGCGATGGCAGCGGCGAGACGCGCGCGACACTCGGGACGACGGACAAAGGCGGCTCGTCGGCCATTTCCGGCAACCTCAATACCATCAGCATTGACGTCATCGCCGTGAATGACGACCCGGTGTTGGCAACGCCCAACACGCTGACCCTGGGCGCCGGGGTCTATACCGCCTCCATTACCGTGTCGCAATTGTCGGCCACCGATGTTGAATTGGACACGATCACCTACCGCCTGGAGTCCAGGCCCACCTATGGCTGGCTGCTTCTGAATGGTACGCCGCTGGGTACCGGCTCGATCTTCACCCAGGCCGACATTAACAGCGGCGCGCTAACCTATCAAAACTACTTCAACAGCCCCCCGGGGACTGACAGTTTTGTCGTCACGGTGCGCGATGGCGCCTACAACATCCAGTTGAACCGGCCCGGTGGTGTCTACGACGCGGGCGGTGCCATTCGGCCGGTCCAGGTCGACATCAGCTTGACCTCGAACACGGGTGCCCAAGGTGGCAACGGAAATACCAATACCGGTTACGGCGGCGGTACCGTAACCGTCGGCGGTGACGGTAACCCCCCTGCTGCCATAGCCGATGTGTTGTATACCGACAAGAATACGGCAGTCACTGTTTATCCCTCCCTGTTGCTGAGCAACGATAGTGGCGTGGGAACCCTAAGCATTACCGCGGTGGCTCCCATTGCCGGGACCGGACACGGTCTGCCGACGATTAACGGCGACGGCACGATTACCTTTACGCCGGAAAACGCGTTTGTCGGCGATGGCAGCTTCAACTACACCGTGACCGATTCGAATGGTCATACAGCCACCGGCACGGTAATTGTACATGTGGTGGGTTCTAATAATCCACTTGGCCAGAATCTGCCCCTGGTGCTGAATGAAGGCACGGCGGCGACAATCACCAATACCATCCTGCAGGCTCCCGCTGCCGATTGCCGTTTTACCCTTAGCGGGACCATGCCGAGCAATGGGACGCTGTACAAGAGTGGCGTAGCACTCACCCTCGGCGGCACCTTCACCCAGGCCGACATTGACGCCGGCAGAATCACCTTTACCCACGACGGCAGTGAGCACTTCATTTCCGGCTTCAGCTTCACGCTGACCGACGGCAGCGGCACTGTGTTGACCAAGTCGATCTTCAGCATCGACGCCACCCCGGTCAACGACACCCCGACCGCCAGTGTGAGCGCGGCCGGCACCATGGGCCTGGGTGCGACCTATGTCTTCAACACTGCGGGCAACCTGGCCATCGTCCTGACCGATGTCGATGGCACCGGCGACAAGACCGGCGCCCTGGCTTACCAATCCACTAGCGTGCAACTCGGTTTTCATGTCACCGCGCTGGCGGCCTACGGTACGCTGCAGCGCTTTGACGGCACCCAATGGGTGACCATCGACGCCACCAACATGGCCACGACGCTCGTCAGCCAGGCCGATCTGGCGGCCGGCAACTTTAGATATATTCAGAACGGCACCAATAATTTCCACGACAGCTTCCAGCTCACCCCCGATGACAGTAAAGGCGTTGTCATCCCGGGTCAACTGAGCGTCGGTACGCCGCGGACCGTGACCCTGAACGTGGTGCCGGGCACCCTCGATCCGGTGATTCTGAACAATACCGGCCTGACCGGCGCTAAGGCCCTCTATGAGGGAGACACGCGGATCATTACCGCGGCGGACCTTAAGGGGACCGACCCGGATAATACCGATCCACAGATCCAGTTCCGTATCACGACGGATGTGCAGTACGGTCAACTGCTGCTCAATGGCGCCATCCTCGGGGTGGGCAGCGCCTTTACCCAGGACGACCTCAATAATAATCGCGTCAGTTATCGGCATGACGGGTTGGAGGGGACGGCCGACGCCTTCAATTTTACCCTGTCCGACGGCAGTGGCGGTGGGGAGCCGACCGGCATCTTCAATATCGAGATTATCCCGGTCAATGATCCGCCGGTCATCACGGTGCCGGGTGCACGTATTGCGGTTGAGGAACAGCCCCTGGCCATCGGCGGGATCAGCATAGCCGACGCCGATAGCGTGAACCGCGCGCTGGCGGTCGATCCCAATTTCGGCCCGCTGTTGGTGACCCTGACGGTGGGCCACGGCACCGTCACCTTTGGCAGCACGACCGGACTGACCTTTGCCAATGGCACCTCCAATGGTGCCGCCACGGTCGCCGTCACCGGCAACCTGGGCGCACTCAATGCCGCCTTGGGGACCTTGAGTTACCAGGGCGCCCTGAACTACGCCGGCACGGATACCTTGACCGTGCGCACCGATGACCTCGGCCACGCCGGCGATGTCAACCGCGACGGGATTGTGACCACTGGTACGGCAGCGGCCCCCGGCGCCGACAATCTTTTTGATATCAAGACCGTCACCATCACGGTGCAGCCGATCAACGATGCGCCGGTCAACCAGGTGCCGGCGGCGCAGACGGTGAACGAGGACGGCACGCTGACCTTTGGCGCGGCCAACACGATCAGCGTCAACGACCTCATCGATACCAGTGTTGGCGGGGTCGATTATCTCAGTACCACGGTCAGCGTGCTGCATGGCACGCTGCAGGCCGTCACTGGCGGCGGCGCGGCCATCACCGCGAACAATTCCGCCAGTGTGACCATTGCCGGGACCGCGGCCCAGGTGAATGCCGCACTCCTTGGCTTGGTCTATAGCCCGACGGTCAACTACAACGGCGCCGACACCCTGACCCTGGTCACCAATGACCAAGGCAACACCGGCACCGGCGGCCCCTTGACCGCGACCAGTACCGTTGCGATTACAGTCGACGCGGTGAATGACGCGCCGGTCGCAGCGACGTCTACCCTGACAGCGGTCAATGAGGACGCTGGCGCGGCCAATCCGCCCAACTCCGGCGGCTTTGCTGCGCCCACCGGCGCCACTGTGGGCAGCTTGTTCAGCGGCACTAAGTATTCAGATAGCGCCGACACCGTCAGCGGCGGCTCCAGCGGTGCCCCATTGGCCGGAATGGCGATCACCGCCAATGCCGAGGTGGGGGCTAACGGGCATTGGCAGTATTACAACGGTAGCGCTTGGGTCAACATCCCCAAGACGACTACCGACGGTGGTGTTGATGGGGGGCTGGACGACGCCCATGCGCTGGTCCTGGCGGCCAGTGACTTGATCCGCTTTAACCCCAACGTCGCAAATTATAACGGCACGCCCGGGAGCCTGACGGTACGCCTGTCGGATGGCACCAACTTTACCGCCAGTACTTCGGTGACAAACCTACTGCCACTGACTGGCAATATTGGTGGCACCGGTGGCTGGTCGAATGCAGTCGCGCTGGGTACCAGCGTCACGGCGATCAATGATGCGCCGAGCTTGACGATCGCCACGACCGCTGGATTTGCGGCGACTGAAGGGACCCCGATTGACCTCAGTACGGCCGGCTTTACCCTGGACGACATTGAGGCCAGCCGCAACGAGGGGACCGGCGCCTACCAGGGCATGGTCCAAGTCACCCTAGCCAATGCCGACGGGATCATCAACGTCGTCTCCAGCGGTGCTGCATCCATTGGTGGGAATGGCTCCGGGAGCGTGACGATCACCGGTACGCTGACTGACGTTCGCAATACCCTGAACGCCGTGAACGGCGTTACCTACACCGCCGGGAACAATCCGCTTGCCACCGAAGTGATTTCAGTGGTGCTCAGTGACCTCGGCAATAACGGCACCGGTACGACGACGGCCCTGACGGCCAGCGGTTCGATCAGCGTCGCTGTCAGCCGACTGAACGACGCGCCGACGGCCACGGGCAGCGCCACGCTGGCGCCGGTGAACGAGGATGCGGGGCAGGCCTATCCTATTCCCAATGCGCTTTTCGTCAATCCAGCGCCGACGGGCGACACGGTCGCCCATCTGTTTGGCGCCAACTTCCACGACGTCGATTCGCAAAATACCAATTTCACGATGGCCGGGGTTGCCATCGTCGGCAATGCGGCGACCGGCACCCAGGGGCATTGGCAGTATTACACCGGCGGTGCTTGGGTCAACATCCCCCCGACCACGACCAACGGTGGCCTTGACGGCGGTCTCGACGACGCTCATGCCCTGGTATTGACGACCAGCGACAAGATTCGCTTCAACCCGGACGTGGCCAACTATAATGGTACCCCAGGTACCTTGGTGGTTCGGCTATCCGATGGCACGGCCTTTGTGGCTGGCAGCGGTAAGAATATTTCGGCTGGTATTGGCGGTACCGGCGGCTGGACGGCTGCGACGGTGACGCTCTCGACCACCGTGACCAAGGTCAACGATGCACCGATCATCTCTAACCTGAATAGCGACAGTATTATTTTCACCGAGGCGGTTGGCGTCAATTCGGCCCCTCCCGCCCTGCTGCTCGACAACTTTGCCGATGCATCCCTGGCGGACGTGGAGTTGGTCCCCACCCCGGGGGAAACCAGCTTCAATGGTGCCACCCTGACAGTAGTGGATAACGCGGGTCAGGATGCCAACGATTTCTTTGTGATCCAGAACGGGGTCAACGGTATCGGTATCCTCGGCGGTTTTCATTTGGTTTCGGGTCTGAAGGTCTTTGATAGCGGTGCATCGCTAACCTATAACGGCACGGCGGTGGCCACCATCACCGATAACAGCGTGGGCGGACGGCTGTTGCTGACGTTCAACACCGCTGCCACGGGTGACGCGGTCAATGCGATTCTGCATAACCTGTCCTACTCCAACAACAAGGATGCCTTGACGGACGGCAGCAAGGCGATTGCCATCACCTTCATGGACGGCAATGGCGCCCAGCCGAACAATGCGCAGGGTGTTGGTGGCGCCTTGTCGACCACCGCCATTGTGAATATCACGCTGAAGCCGTCCAACGATGCGCCGACCTTTAGCGCTGGCGCCACCTTGAACGGTGTTGAGGATACCCTCAACGCCAATGGCAGCATCGCGACCACTCCGGCCACGCCCACCACCTTAGGCGCGCTGCTCGGCGGCAGCAACTTCACCGACCCGGACGGTCTCAGCGGCAATATGGCCGGCGTGGCCATTGGCGGCTTTGACAATGCCGGCCTCGGTGACTGGAAAGTCTCGCTGTATGGCACTACCTGGGTAAAGCTTTCTGATATCAATGCCCTGGTCAGTGGTGGGATCTCAACAGCCAAGGCGCTCGTGCTCTCCAGCGCGACCCAGATCGAGTTTGTCGCGAATACCAATGCCAATACCTCTGGTCTGGGGACCCCGCCGCGGTTGGTCGTCTTTGCGGTGGAGAACGCCATTCCCTCCGGCGCGTCCTCGGCCGCCGCCCCGGTCGTGGCCGTGACGACCGATCTTGCCGCGCCGCAGACCTATGACACGACCACCGATACGGTGGAGGCGCGGGTGTCCGCCGCCAGTGTCAATGTGGATGTGCAGATTGACAAGCGCAACGATAATCCAGTCATCACTGGTACTCCGGCAAGCCCGACGATCTCAGAGGCGAGTGGGCTTGGCACGGGAACGGCGACCACGATCCTCATCAATGCGGGGACCGCCGGGGCGACCGATCCGGATATCGGTACGACGACCGGGGTGACCAACTTCGGGGGCGGCACCATCACCGTCTCGCTGGACCACTATCGGGCTGGCGATACCCTGTTGTTGAGCGGCCTGCCGACCGGTGTCGCCTCGGTATCCGGCGGCATCGTGGGCCCGCTGGTCATCAATCTCAATGCTTCGGCGACCCCGGGCGCCGTACTGGCGGCAATCCTCGAGTCGATCCAGTACAAGAGCACCAGCGACAACCCGACCGCGAATGGGAGCGATGCGACCAGGGCGTATTCCATCGTCCTGAACGACGGTAACAACAACGGCTTGGCCGGCGGCGGCGCCGGGCTGGACTCTAACAGCCTTTCAGGCCTGATCACGATCAGCCAACTCAATGATGCCCCGGTGGTCGATCTGAACGGCCCCGGGCTCGGTAGTGATACCGCGGTAACCTGGACCGAAGGCGCCAATACGGCGCACGTTGCGGTGGCCATCGCGCCGAGCGCTACCCTGAGCGACGCGGACAACACCAACCTGACGCAAATGACGTTAGTCGTTACCGGCGTGCAGGACGGCGACAACGAAAAGATCAACATCGGTGGCACCGATTTCGCGTTGGCCACCGATGTCGGCAGTGTCTTGGTCGGCGGTAGTTACCGTGTGACCTACGTTGCCGCCACTGGCACCTTCACCATTGTCCCTAATGGTGTGACCTTCGCTGCGGTCAGCGGCTTCCAGAGTCTGCTTCAGGCTGCCACTTACAACAATGCCACCGACAACCCGACCAATGGCGACCGCACCCTGACCGTGAGCGTCACGGACGCCGGTACCGACGACGGCGTGGTTGCGAATGGCAAATTGACGAGCGCTGTTGCTACTGCCACCGTCACCGTGGTGAAGGTCAACGATGCCCCGTTGTTGGCGGCGACAGTGGCGAGTCCGACGGTGGTGGAAAACGTGGGGCTTGGGACGGGCGTCCCGGCGGTCGCGCTGCTCTCCGGTAGCGCGGTCAGCGATGTGGACTTTGTCAACGCGAGCTTTGGCGGCGGCAGTATCACGGTGAGCCTGGCGACCTATCGTGCGGGCGACGTGCTGGACCTGCCGACAAGTACCGGCTTGGCGACCAACGCGGTGCGAGTGAACGGCACGGCGGTGGAGTACTCCAGCGATGGTTTGAGCTGGACCGTCATTGGTGCCGTTAACGCCACCAATAACGGCGTTGGCGGTAAGCCGCTGGTGATCGACCTCAATGCCAGCGCGAGTGCGAGTAACCTGGGCTATGTGCTCAACGCCCTGCGCTACAGTAGCACCTCGGATGACCCGACGGCGGTCAGTGGCACGCGCAGCTACAGCATTAAGGTCAATGACGGCAACAACAACGCGCTGGCCGGTGGTCCGAGTGCGCTCGACTCCAATACCCTGAGCGGTACCATTACCATCACGCCGGTGAATGACGCGCCGACGCTGACGGCGACGGGGGCGAATCCGACCTTTACCGAGGCGGCCGGGTTGAACGCGCAGGCGGCGGCGGTGACGGTCTTCACGGGTGCCAGCACCGGGACGATTGAGAGTAGTCAGACCATCACCGGTCTGACGTTCACGGTCAGCGGTCTGCAAGACGGTGCCAGTGAATCGATCGTGGTGGATGGCAAGACGATCACGCTGGGTGCGAACAGTTCCGGCACGACGACCACCAATGGTATGGGTTATACGGTGACCCTGTCCGGCGGCACGGCGACGGTGGTGCTGACGAAGGCCGGCGGCGTTGCCGCGGCGGCGGTCGATACCCTGGTGAACGGGATCACCTACCAGAATACCAACCGTGACGATCCGACGGCCGGCGGGCGGCTGTTTACGCTGACGCAGGTGACGGACAGCGGCGGGACCAGCAACGGTGGGGTGGACACGACCGTGCTGGGGATTGCCTCGACGGTCGATGTGGTGAAGGTCAACGACGCGCCGACGCTGACGGCGACGGGCCTCAACCCGACCTTTACCGAGGGGGCGGGGGTTGGCACGCAGGGGGCGGCGGTGGCGGTCTTCAGCAGTGCCGCGGCGGGGACGATCGAGGCTGGACAGAACATCACTGGTCTGACCTTCACGGTGAGCGGACTGCTGGACGGCGTCAATGAGTCGTTGGTGGTGGATGGCACGACGATTACGTTGGGTGGAAATAGCAGTGGGACGACCACCACCAACACGATGACTTATACGGTCACCGTGAGCGGCGGTACGGCGACGGTCGTGTTGACCAGTGCCGGTGTGGCGCCGGCGAACGTAAATAGCCTGATCAATGCGATCACGTATCAGAACACGAATGTCGACGCGCCGACGACCGGCAACCGGGTGTTTACGCTGACGCAAATCAAGGACAGCGGCGGCGTACTCAACAGCGGTGCGGATACGACCGCGGTGACGCGCATCTCGACGGTGGGCGTGGTCAAGTTGAATGATGCCGCGACACTGACGGCGACGATCACGAATCCGACGGTGCAGGAGAACGTGGCCCCGGGGACGGGTGTCCCGGCGGTGACGCTGCTCTCCGGTAGCGGCGTCAGCGATGTCGATTTTGTCGGCGCCAGCTTCGGCGGCGGTAGTATCACACTGAGTCTGGCGGCCTACACGAGCGGTGACGTACTGGACCTGGCCAGCGGTGTCACGCCGGCCGCCAATGCGGTCCAGCTCAGTGGCAGCAACGTGCAGTGGCATAATGGCACCAGTTGGGTCACGGTCGGTACCGTCAACGCCACCAACAACGGCGTTGGCAGCAAGCCGCTGGTGATTGACCTCAATGCCAGTGCCACCGAGACCAACCTGGGCGATGTGCTCAGCGCCTTGCGTTACCGCAGCACGTCGGAAGACCCGACGGCGCTCAGTGCCACGCGTAGTTACAGCATCAAGGTCAATGACGGCAACAACAACGCCCTGGCGGGCGGTCCCACCGCGCTCGACTCCAATACCCTGACTGGCATCATCACCATCACGCCGGTGAATGACGCGCCGACGCTGACGGCCACGGGCCGCAACCCGACCTTTACCGAGGCGGCGGGGGTTGGCACGCAGGCGCTCCCGGTCGCGGTCTTCAGTAGTGCCGCGGCGGGCACCATCGAGTCGGCCCAGAGCGTCATCGCTCTGACCTTCACCGTCAGCGGCTTGCAAGACGGTGTGAATGAATCGCTGGTGGTGGATGGCACGACGATCACGCTGGGTGGCAATAGCACGGGTACGACGGCCACCAATGGGATGACTTACACGGTGAGCATTGCCAGTGGCACCGCCACGGTGGCGCTGACCAAGGGTGCGGGCGTCGCGTCCGCGAACGTGAACAGCCTCATCGATGGGATCACCTACCAGAACACGAACGTCGACGCACCGAGCGCCGGCAACCGGGTCTTTACGCTGACGCAGATCCAGGACAGTGGCGGTGTGCTGAACAGCGGTGTGGACACGACCACGGTCGCGATTACCTCCACCGTGGGCGTGGTCAATGTCAATGACACCCCCACTGTTACCCTGCCGGCCAGCATCGCCGCTATTCCGGAAAACACGCTTGAGTTCATCACCGGCATCAGTATCGCTGACCCTGACAGTGGTAACGCTGCGGAGGCCGCCACCACCACGCTGACGCTGTCCGTCACCAGCGGCAACCTGCGCTTCTTTACCACCAGTTCAGGTACTGCTGCGGTCATCAGCGGTAACAACTCAGCGTCTGTGGTGGTGCAAGGCAAGGTTGCCGATATCAATGCGTTGTTGGCGCTCGCCAACAATTTCAATTACACCGGCAGCAGCAATTTCTCCGGTATTGAGACCCTGACCGCGACGGTCAACGACCATGGCAATGTGGGTACGGTGCCTGTCAACCTGACGGATACGAAGACCCTACAGTTCACCGTCTCGGGCGTCAACAATCCCCCGGTGCTTACTGCGCCGGCTTCGCTCACAGTGGCGGAAGACAGCACCCTTTCCACTGTCGGCGCCTTTACGATTACCGACCCGGATATCGCCGGTTACATTATGCAGGCGGATGTGTCGGTGACCCATGGCACATTGAATTTCAGCAGTGTCGCGGGCCTGACCTTTGTCGACTCGACAACGAACGGCACGGCGACCGTCCATGTCCAAGGTACGCGGGCCGACATTGATGCCGCACTGGATCTGCTGAAATACACGCCGACTGCCAACTATCACGGCAACGACCAGTTGACCGTGACCGTGCATGACCGTGGCAATGTCGCGCCCAACACGGCGCAGGGACTGGTGTCGGGCAGCGCGGTCGACAATACGGATACCCGTACTGTCGCCATTACTGTGACGCCGGTGAATGATCGTCCGACGGCCGATAATGCTTCGGCCATCGGCATCGCCGTGACTGAGGACACGACCACGTCGGGCGCCACCTTCATCGGTCTGTTAAACGCTCGCTATACCGACTCGATCGATAACCAGAGTGCCGCTGGCGGTGGCAATACCGAGACCGCCTTGACCTATGTCGCCATCACCGGCAATGCGGCCGTGGCGGGGCAGGGCACCTGGGAGTTCTCACTGGACGGTGGTTCGAGCTGGATACCAGTGCCCACCTCGGGTTTGTTGAGCGATACCAATGCCATCCTGATTTCAGCCAATGCCCAGCTGCATTTTGTGCCGGCGGCCAACTTCCAAGGCACCCCTGGTTCGCTGACCGTGCGCGTGGCGGACAACAGTCAGACGCTGGTAACCAGTACCAACGCGGCGGATTTGAAAAATCTTGGCGCAATGCCGGCGACCGGGTCTTGGGCACAGAATCCGCTGACCCTGACTGCCGCCGTGGCCAACGTGAACGACGCACCGACCATCACCGTTGGCGGCGCTCAGCCGCTGGGTCCGGTTCTCGAAGATGTACTGACAAATTCGGGGGCCACGGTTAATTCGCTCTTTGGTGGGCGTTACAGCGATGCCGCTGACAACCAGAGCGCCATCACCGGCGGCGGCAATGCGGCCGGCGCATTCGGTGGAGTCGCTATCATCGGTAATGCCGCGACTGCCGCGCAAGGGACCTGGGATTATTCGACCGACAACGGAGTAAATTGGACCAGCATCGGCACCGGTATCTCCGATCTGACCGCCGTGCTGCTCCCGACAAACGCCAAGCTGCGCTTCCAGCCGGCGGGCAACTACAACGGCATACCGGGCGACCTCACCGTTCGCTTCTCGGACACCATCGTGACCTATGCTGCCAGCAGTGACCTCTCCGGATTGACCGGCGGCGCCCAGCATTGGTCAGCGGATACGCTTGGGTTGCGTACGTCGATTACCGCAGTCAATGACGCGCCGACGCGCAGCGATGCGACGGCGGCGAGTCTGGCGGCGGTGTTGGAGGATGTGTCGACGGCGGCGCCGGGCGCCACGGTGGCCAGCCTGTTCACGGCCAAGTTTGTCGATACGGCGGATACGGTGACGGCCGGTACGGGCGGCTCCAGCGCCAACGCCCTGGCGGGTGTGGTGATCGTGGGCAACAGCGCCAATGCGGGTAGCGAAGGTCGTTGGCAATACCTGGCGGGCGGGACCTGGACGGATGT
>CAILVI010000326.1 GCA_903837595.1 uncultured Thiodictyon sp. | reverse complement strand
TACCGCTTTGTATCATGCCCCATCGATCGGAGGTGGCGCCAAACTTAAACCATGGGGCCAGATTATAACAGATTGAGCAAGAAAGGGGTTTGCGGTTTCTGGCCAGGCACGAGTTATCCGCCCAGCGGCGGTGTCGTTCCTCGCTGATCCGCAACGCGTCTTCCACCGCCCGACGTTCAGTGATATCGAGCAGAGAGACCAGCAGCATGTCGTCCATGGCGGTGGCACTCACCATGGCATATCTCACCCGGCCATCCTTACAGGTGATATGCACCTCCTGCGAATCCACCTTACCCTGGAGGCGAACCGCCTGCACCGCGTGCTGTTGCCACCAGGCAGCGACCGCCGCACGATAGGCTGCGTCTGGATACGCCCGTTCCTCCCAGGCGCTCAGGGTCGGGATGTCCTCCCGCGCATAACCGAAGGTACGCACGAATTGCTCGTTGATAAACAGAATCTGGCCATCAGTGCCCTCGGATAGCGCGGCGATGGCGGTGGGGATGTTGTCCAGCATCCGCCGCATTTTCGCTTCATTGGCCTTCGCCATCTCTTCGGCAGCCTTGCGCGCCGAGATATCGCGGGTAACACCCAGAATCTCCACCACGGTCCCATCGGAAGCCAGGATCGGCAGGGCCGCGACATCGGTCCAGAGGGTGGTGCCGTCCTTGTGCCAGTATTCCAGCTCGCCGCGAAATGTCTCGGGGGTAAGGCCGGCCTGGATCGCGGCATGGAGGTGGATGAAGTACCCCAGGCTGATCGCTTGCGAGTCGGGGGTCAGTGTCTCTTCGATGGGCAGGCGCATGGCCTCTTCAGGCGACAGGCCACGCACCTGCGTGACGGCGGGACTGACATAGGTGATGCGACCGTCTAACGACATGATCCAGATGACATCCTGGGTATTCTCGGCCAGCAGGCGATAGCGTTCCTCACTTTGCCGCAGCGCATTGTAGGTCTCCCGAACCTCGGCGGTCCGGGCTGCGACCTCCCGCTCCAGGTTCGCGCTGAGCTCCCGATAAAGCGGCTCGCTCTCCTGCCGTGCGGTGACGTCGATGGTATCTGGATCAGGCATAGCCGGCGATGTGTCTCTGGATCAACTTGATGACGAGCATACGGCATAATCCACAATGGCGGTACGTGGGAAATGCCCCCCTGTGATCCCGCTGCCGCTGGCTGCGCCCAGCATAAAGCCGGGGACAATCGCCGACTCAAGACCCCGGGGGCACGCTGCCACGCCTGCCGCGAACAGGTGATGTTCTCTCAAGTCTCCGGCAATTCCTTGGCATAGAGCACGGACCACTCCGCCACCTCGCGGGTACAGTCCTCGGCGATGCGCTCGGCGAGCAGCAGGGTGTCGAGCGACCAGGCGCCGGGGTCGGTGGCCGGGTCGGCATGGGCGGCGGCGATGCGCTGCCCGAGATCCATGGCCTGCCGGCCGCGCCCGCCGGTGATCTGCCGCGGGTTGGCCGGCGCCGCCGGTCGCCCGCCGAGGATCACGCGCAGCGTCGCCGAGCGCTCGGCCAGGCGGCGGCATTCGCTCTGAAAGCGCAAGCCGTTGAGCGCGGCCACCGCGGCGGGCAACAGAGCGGCGAGGAACAGCAGCCAGGGGGAGGCCGCATGCAGCCGGTGCGACCAGTCAGGCGGCAGCCAGTGGTAGCAGGTACAGCCCGACCAGCGCAATGTCCACGGCCACGACGACGACCACGGCGCGGCTGAGCAGGGCACCGGCCTGCTCGGTGAGGCACGCGAGCCGGCGCATGGTGACGGCGTTGCGGGCGTGATAGGCAATCTGGCCGGTGAGCCAGGCGTCGCGCACCAGGGCCAGGGTGGCGGCCGGGCGCGGGCGCAGCACCCACAGGCGCAGGGTGCCCCGTCCGCCATGGGTCGGCAGGGTCTCCATGGTCGCGAACCGCGCCGGGGAGATACCGCGGGCAATGGCGTCGAACAGCCAGTCCACCGTGCTCTGACGGGTGACGCGCGAGGCATACTGGGGCGGCGCGGCGGCCGGCGGCTGGAAACTCCCGGCCAGCGGCAGGTAATAGAGTGCGCGTAGCCGCTCGGCCAGATAGCGGTAGTCCACCGCCAGATCGCTCCAGCGCCCATGTTGGCCCCGCGGGTATTGCGGGAGATGAAGACCACGATGCCGAGCTTGAGTACACCCAGCGTCAGCAGCACCGGCAACAGCCAGGCGGACCCGGCCCTGGGGTGAGGCGCGTCCGGGATGGTGTGTCCGGCCGCGGCGGCGACCGCGAGTCCCTGTTGGCCGACCCCGGTATGGGCGGTGCCAGTGTGGATAAAGACCACCGGCAGCTCGAAGGCCAGGGCGGCGCGCACCGTCTCCAGGGTGCCGCCGGCCAGCCCCGGCTGGTCCGGGTCGGCGGCGGCGATCAGGATGTCCGTGTGGCGCAGCAAGAGCGCCGATTGGGCGGGGTAGGCCTTGGCGCGGCGTGCGGCGGCCACTGGGGTGTCGGGGCCCGGCTTGGCATGGAGCCCGTCGAGCGTGAGGATGTAGGTGCAACGCTGCGCCTGCGCATCGAACTCGGCGCGAAACCAGTCCGGGCGGCTGTCACGATAGTCGACCAGGTCGAAGGGCAGCACCGCGGCCAGTTCGGTCTCCAGGCCGCCGGGCGGTTCGCCCGCAGGGGCGAGGTCCGCGAGCACTTGGGCCGCCAGCGCATCGGCGCCCTCACACAGTCCGGTGACCAGCCGCAGCAGCGGCGGCTGCGGGGCGTAGCACTGCGTCACCCGCGCCGCGCGCTCCGCCGCCGCCGGGACGCCCGGTGTCAGGGCCACGAGCCGCTGGCCCATGATGGCAAGGATGCGGCCCAGGGCCAGGCGCAGGTGTGCTTCGGCCGCGGGCGCGAGTTCGCGGCGCCCCGCGAATCCCAAGCGCAGCACGGCGCGCGGGCGAGGCGGCAGCGGTTTCGGGGGATCGGCGCGCGGCGCGCGGCGCGCGGCCTGGTGATCATCCTTCCGGTCGGTGGCACTGGCGGGCATTATCCCGCACGAGGGGTAATAAAAACACCAGGCGGTGGCGAATCGCGTCGCTACGTCATCGCAACGCCCTCGTCGACTATCTGAGTCACCGTCGGCCGCCTTGACCCTGGACCCTATCGGCGCCTAGCATCGCGCCAGGAAGTTCCTTACCGAAGGCAGGCCCGGATGATCACCAGCAAGCTGACCCGCAAGGCACAAACCACCATTCCCCAACCCGTGCGCGCGGCGCTCGACCTGCGCGAGGGCGATGAGATTGCGTACCGACTGGACGGAGAACGCGTCGTGCTCACCAAGGTCGCGCCGGCTCACCCGGTGGACGACCCCTTCCGCACCTTCGAGGAGTGGTATTCGGAGGCGGACGCGCGGGCCTATGGCGACCTTTGAGCCAGACGTGCGCGTAACGGTCATGGCGCGGATTGCCGAGCGGCTCGGGATCGAGAAGACTTAAGTCGTCCGAGGACGGCGGGTTGCCAGTGGGAGACCCCGCGCAGCCCCGGTCACTGCGCCGCACCCTGCCTCCACGCCCGAATCTTTTCCAACCCCGCCAGGTCCGCCGGCGACACATGCAGCCCCCGTTGCCGCATCGCCGCGTAGATCGCGAGCATCTCACCCCAGTGCTGCCGCAGCAGGTCCTCGCGCCCCTGCCGCCCAGCAATCACGCCGAGTTGGTAGTGGGGCGCGGCCAGGTCACGCTGCCAGTCGGCGTTGCTCGGATCCGACGTGGCCAGGTGCTCCCTGATCACGCGGGACCGCTCGGAGCGGACCAAGAGCTTTAGGTCGCTAATCACTCCGTTGTCCGCGGCGCTGCACCCGGATTTCGCTACCGCTTCATCCGGGCTACAGAGATGTGCGATTAATCGTCACTTATGTCATTATAACTACCTAAGACCTATTCTAATCGTCATATACGGCGAGTTATGAACATCACAGCACAGTTGACCGACGACGCCATCCTGCGTGAGCTGGGTGCGCGTTTGACGGCGACCCGGCTGGCGCAGAACCTGACCCAGGCGGCCGTGGCGGAACAGGCCGGGGTGTCCAAGCGCACCGTGGAGCGGCTCGAATCCGGCGAGGTGGCGACCCAGTTGTCCGGCTTCCTGCGGGTCTGCCGGGCGCTGGGCTTGGCTGAGCGGCTCGAACTCCTGGTCCCGGCGCCGACACCCAGCCCCATGGCCCAGTTGAAGCTCCAGGGACGGCGGCGCCAACGGGCCTCGGGCAAGCCGGCTGCGGTGCCGCAAACGGGCACCTGGACCTGGGGTGAGCCCGAGTGATCGCGCAGGTCCGGCTCTGGGGGCGGACCATCGGGGTCGTGTCGCTCCAGGACGGGGGCGAGGTGGCCGCGTTCCAGTATGACCTGGCCTTTGCCCGCAGCGGCATTGAGGTGGCACCGCTGGCCATGCCGTTGAGCGACCGGGTCTATGTGTTTCCCGAATTGGCGCGCGCGAGCTTTCACGGGTTGCCGGGGATGCTGGCGGATGCCCTCCCCGACCGCTTCGGTAGCCTGCTGATCGACGCCTGGCTGGCGACCCAGGGCCGCACCCCGGCGGGCTTCAGCGCGCTGGATCGGCTGTGCTACACCGGCACCCGCGGCATGGGTGCACTGGAGTTCCGCCCGGCGCTGGGTCCGCGTCCGCGCAAGGCCGGACCCATCGAGATCGAGGCCCTGGTGCGGCTCGCCTCCGAGGTGTTGACCCACCGCACCGAGCTGCTCGGCAGCTTTCAGGGTGCGGCGCGGCGGCGGGCGTTGCAGGACATCCTGCGCGTGGGGACCTCGGCGGGCGGCGCCCGCGCCAAGGCGGTGATCGCGTGGAACCCCCAGACCAATGAGGTGCGCTCCGGTCAGGTCGAGGCCGGCGCGGGTTTCGAGTACTGGCTGTTGAAATTCGACGGGGTCTCGGGCAATCGGGACAAGGAGCTCACTGACCCCACGGGTTACGGTGCCATCGAATACGCCTATTTCCTGATGGCGCGGGCGGCGGGCATCACCATGAGCGAGTGTCGGTTGCTGGAGGAAGGCGGGCGCCGACACTTCATGACCCGGCGTTTCGACCGGCCCGCGGACGGCGGTAAACTGCACATGCAGTCGCTGGGCGCCTTGGCCCATTACGACTTCAACCAGCCAGGGGCCTATGCCTATGAGCAGGCCCTGCTCGTCATCCGCCGGCTCGGGCTGCCGGCGGCGGCGGTGGAGGAGCAATTGCGCCGCATGGTCTTCAACATCGTCGCCCGCAACCAGGACGATCATGTCAAGAACATTGCCTTCCTGATGGACCGGCAGGGTCGGTGGTCGCTGGCGCCTGCCTTTGACATGACCTACAGCTACAACCCCGCGGGGGCCTGGACGGCGGCCCATCAGATGACGCTCAACGGTAAGCGCGACGACTTCACCCTGGACGATTTCAACGTCTGTGCCAAGTCGGCCCTCATGAAGCGCGGTCGCGCCGGCACGATCTTGAGCGAGGTGCAGGCCGCCGTCAGGCGTTGGCCGGCGTTCGCCGCCCAAGCGGGGGTGGCGCAGCCGTGGATGGAGCAGATAGGCAGGACTCACCGCCTTTTTGTTGACCCACTCACAACGGCCTCGCCGCAGCCCCCGTGATCATCCGCCTGGCCTGCAAGTGCGTGCAGGCGTGTAGAATGTGCGGGATGAACAAGGTTCCCGATCTGCACACCCATTCGAGCGCCTCGGACGGCACCCTGGCCCCAGCGGCCGTGGTCCACCGGGCGGCCGCCGCCGGGGTCCCGCTGCTGGCGCTGACCGACCACGACACCATCGACGGGCTGGCCCAGGCGGCTGAGGCGGCCCGCACCTTGGACCTGGGTTTCGTCCCCGGGGTAGAGATCTCGGTCACCTGGTCCGGACGGACGATCCATATTGTCGGGCTTGGGGTGGACCCCGCCCATCCGGCGCTGACCCTGGGGCTTGCAGGGCTCCAGACCTTTCGGGCCTGGCGAGCCGAGGAGATGGGCCGGCGACTGGCCAAGGAGGGGATCGCGGGGGCCTATGAGGGCGCACGGGCACTCTCCGGCGGCCAGTTGATCGGGCGTACCCATTTTGCCCGTTTCCTGGTGGAGCGGCGCGTTGCGGCCACTGAGCGCGATGTGTTCAAGCATTTTCTGGTGGCACGCAAGCCCGGACACGTGGCCGGCGAGTGGGCAAGCCTGGAGCAGGCGGTGGGCTGGATTCGCGCGAGCGGCGGCCAGGCGGTCATCGCCCACCCGGCGCGCTATAAGCTCACGCGAACCAAGCTGCTCATACTCATCGGCACCTTTCGGGAGCTGGGTGGCGTGGGAATTGAGGTGGTGTGCGGCAGCCACGCCCGCGACGAGGCCCTCAACTTTGCCCGCCTCGCGCGCGAACAGCGGCTACTGGCCTCTGCCGGTTCAGACTTCCACGGTCCCCAACTGGTCCTCACCAGCCAACCCTGGATCGACCTGGGCCGCCTCCCCGCCTTGCCCGACGGCTGTGTGCCCATCTGGCACGACTGGCCGGCGGCGGCCGGTCTGAATCGGGCGCCGGCGCCCGATCCCACACCGACGGCAGCGGTTGCCTGATTATCTGGCATCAGTTTGGGTTATTCTTAGCGACTAAGAAATTTGTTTTCTCTTGGATAGTTCTAGCGGTCTAGCAGTCATGGCCCAGTTTTTCCAGATTCATCCAGTCAACCCCCAGCCGCGCCTGATCCGGCGCAGTGTCGAGATCCTGCTCGCGGGGGGCATCATCGTCTATCCGACCGACTCGTCCTACGCCCTGGGCTGCCAGCTCGGGGAGAAGGATGCGATGGAGCGCATCCGCCGCATCCGGCAGTTGGACGACAAGCACAACTTCACCCTGGTGTGCCGTGACCTGTCGGAAATCACCTCCTATGCCAAGATCGACAACCTGGCCTTCCGGCTGCTGAAGTCGCTCACCCCTGGGCCTTACACCTTTATCCATGAGGCCACCAAGCTGGTGCCGCGCCGCATGCTCAATCCCAAGCGCAAGGCGATCGGCATCCGGGTGCCGGACAACGAGATCTGCCGTGCCCTGCTCCAAGAGTTGGACCAGCCGATTCTGAGCACCACCCTGATGCTGCCCGGGCACGAGCATCCGCTCACGGACCCCGAGGAGATGCGCGACATCCTGGACAAACTGGTGGACCTGGTCATCGACGGCGGCTTCTGCGGGCTCGACGCCACCACGGTGGTGGACATGATCGCCGAGCCGCCCGAGGTGATCCGGGTCGGCAAGGGAGATGCCTCGCAGTTTGAGCAATGACGCCGCGAGGAATGGGCGCCGCGCCCGTATAATGCCACCATGAACGCACTGAACCAGATCCAGTTACTCGCCATCCTCGTCCTGCCGGTGGTGCTCGCGATTACCGTCCACGAGGCCGCCCACGGCTGGGTGGCCGACCGCTTGGGCGATCGCACCGCACGCATGCTCGGGCGGGTCACCTTCAACCCCTTGCGGCACATCGACCCCATCGGCACCGTCCTGGTCCCGGCCGCCTCCTTTTTCCTGACCGGCTTCCTGTTCGGCTGGGCCAAGCCGGTGCCGATCAACCCCTACAACCTGCACAACCCGCGCCGCGACATGGCCCTGGTGGCGCTGGCCGGACCGGGTGTCAATCTGCTGATGGCGCTCGTGTGGGGGCTGCTGATCAAGGCCGGTATGCTACTGGGGGAGGTCAGCCCGTGGGTCGCCCTGCCGCTCGTCTACATGGGCGCGGCCGGGGTGCTGATCAACGTTTTTCTCATGGCGCTCAACCTGGTGCCGCTGTTGCCCCTGGACGGGGGGCGAGTGCTTAATGCACTGTTGCCGCGCCAGCTGTCCTACTATTTTTCGCGGCTCGAACCCTTCGGGCTCGTCCTCTTGATGCTGCTGCTGGTGAGTGGGTTGCTAAGCCCACTGCTCCTGCCCGTGGTGAGCGGCATCGTGGGTCTACTGCCGGGCGCTGATGTCGTCCATAAGATATTTCATTTCTGACCCGAGGCCATTGCATTGACTTCCGTCTCCGCCCAGCACGCCCGTGTACTCTCCGGTATGCGCCCCACCGGCCGGCTCCATCTGGGCCACTATCACGGGGTGCTCAAGAACTGGCTGGAGCTCCAGCACGAGTTCGAGTGCTTCTTCTTCGTGGCCGACTGGCACGCGCTCACCACCCATTACGAGGACCCGACCCAGATCCCGGACAGCATCCGTGAGATGGTGATCGACTGGCTGGCGGCGGGGATCAACCCGGGCTCCGCCACCCTGTTCGTCCAATCGCGGGTGCCGGAGCACGCGGAACTGCACCTGCTGCTGTCCATGATCACCCCGGTCGGCTGGCTGGAGCGCGTGCCGACCTATAAGGACCAGCAAGAGCGGCTGAAGGAAAAGGACCTGGCCACCTACGGCTTTCTGGGCTACCCCCTGCTCCAGTCGGCGGACATCCTGATCTACAAGGCCGGGCGGGTGCCGGTGGGGGAAGATCAGGTGGCCCATGTGGAGCTGACACGGGAGATCGCCCGGCGATTCAACCACATCTATGGTCGCGAACCGGACTTCGAGACCAAGGCCGAAGAGGCCAAGCGCAAGATGGGCAAGAAGAGCGCCAAACAGTTCGACGAGCTGCGCCGGGCCTATCAGGAACGGGGCGACGCGGAGGCCCTGGCCGTGGCGCGCGCCATGTTGGACGGTCAGGCCAACCTCACGGTGGCCGACCGGGAGCGGCTGTTCGGCTTCCTGGAGGGCGGCGGCCGGGTCATCCTGCCGGAGCCCGTGCCGCTGTTGACCAAGGCCTCGAAGATGCCCGGACTCGACGGTCAGAAGATGTCCAAGTCCTACGGCAATACCATTGCGTTGCGCGACGAGCCCGCCCATGTGGAAAAGGCGATGCGCACCATGCCCACGGACCCGGCGCGGGTGCGCCGCACCGACCCCGGCGAGCCGGAAAAATGCCCGGTGTGGCAATTTCACCTGGTCTATTCAGACGATGGGGTGCGCGACTGGGTGCAGGCGGGTTGCCGGTCAGCCGGTATCGGCTGTCTCGACTGCAAGCGGCCGGTGATCGAGGCGGTGCTCGCCGAACTCGCCCCCATGCGCGAGCGCGTGCGTGAGTTTACCGCCCAGCCGGACCTGGTGCGCAACGTGCTCAACGAGGGCTGCGAACGCGCCCGGGCCGTGGCCCGGGAGACCATGGAAGAGGTCCGGCACGCCATGTCGCTGGTCTTCTGAGGCGCCCGACCAGGGATGGAGACCGAGCAGCCGTCAGGTACCCAGCAGGAACTGCCATTCGCCCTGGTTGAGGGCAAGCCCTATCTCACCTTGCCCGTGGACCTCTACATCCCGCCGGATGCGCTCGAGGTCTTTCTCGACACCTTCGAGGGACCGCTGGATCTCCTGCTGTATCTGATCAGGCGCCAGAACCTGGATATCCTCAATATCCCGATCGCCGTGATCACCGACCAGTACATCGAGTACATGGACCTGATGAAGGAACTGCGGTTGGAACTGGCCGCCGAGTATCTGGTGATGGCCGCCATGCTGGCCGAGATCAAGTCCCGCATGCTCCTGCCGCGTCCGGCCAGCGAGGCCGAGGACGAAGGGGACCCGCGTGCGGAGCTGATCCGCCGCCTGATGGAATACGAGCGCTTCAAACAGGCCGCGCAGAACTTGGACGGTCTGCCGCGGTTGGAGCGCGATCTCTTCACGGCCCAAGCAGAATTGCCCCCCGGGCACCTCAACCGGGTGCCGCCCGAGGTGGACCTGCGCGAAGTGCTGCTGGCCTTGCGCGGCGTGCTGGCGCGGGCGGCGCTCTTCACCAGCCACCGGGTGGAGAAGGAGTCGCTGTCACTGCGTGAACGGATGTCCCAGGTCCTGGAGCGGATGCGCGGGGGTCAGTTCCGCCTGTTCACCGAGCTGTTCGACCTGACCGAGGGACGCGCCGGGGTGGTGGTCACCTTCCTGGCCCTGTTGGAGCTGATCCGCTCCGCCGCCCTGGAACTGGTCCAGTCCGAGCCCTTCGCCCCCATCCATGTGCGGTTGCGGGAGGGCCAGGGACCAGCGTATGAGGCGGCTGAGACCGACACGGAGCCGACGCTGCAATGACCACGCCGAGCTTGAAGCAGATCGTGGAGGGCGCACTTTTTGCCGCCGGCGGCCCCCTGACCCTGGACCAGGTCCAGGCCCTGTTCCCGGAGGAGGAACGCCCCGCACGCGATGACCTGGCGCAGGTGATCGCCGAGCTGACCGCGGACTACAGTGGGCGGGGCATCGAGATCGCCCAAGTGGCCGGCGGCTGGCGGGTCCAGGTACGCGCACTGGTTGCCCCCTGGGTCGGGCGGCTATGGGACGAGAAGCCCGCCCGCTATTCCCGTGCCCTACTGGAGACGCTGGCGCTGATCGCCTACCGCCAGCCCATCACCCGCGGAGAGATCGAGGAGATCCGCGGGGTGGCCGTCACCACCGCGATCATCAAGACGCTGAGTGAGCGCGAGTGGGTGCGGGTGGTCGGCCACCGGGACGTCCCTGGCCGACCGGCGCTTTACGCCACTACCCGCCGGTTCTTGGACTATTTCGGCCTGCGCTCATTGAACGACTTGCCGTCGCTCGCCGAACTGCGCGACCCCACCTTCCTGGAGGATGAGTTGGCGCTGCCTGATCCGCAAGCGCATACGCCTGGGGCCGAACCAACGGCGGAGTCGGCGCCTTAGATCCCGCCACACCGGAGGGGCGCCGGGGCGAACCCCGGCGCCCGCTCATCAATGCATCCCGCTCGTCTGGTAGCTTATGACACTCGGGATGGCGATGGCGGCGATGATCCCGCCGACTAACCCCAACACGATCAGCACGATGTAGATGATAGCCACGACCTGTTCCCAGCCCGCTGTCGGGCGTGGCGGGCCGAAGCGGTTGGCCGCGTCATCCCCGCGCTTGAACAGGAGCACGAGGAAGGCGACCAGGTTGGCCAGGGGCACGATAAACAGCAAGCACCACCAACCGGAGGCGTCGATATCGTGGAAGCGACGGACGGTGAGGATCACCCCAAGAACCACCATGATCAGATAGGGGATCAGCATCACGATCACCCCGACGATCGGGACTGCGGCGCTCGGGTCCGCACCGGGCTGCGGCATCGCCACCAGACCCAGTAGGCTCAAGACGAAGACGAGGACGCCGACGACGACGCTGCCGACGACGCCCAGCACCAGACTCCACGCCAGCCAACTCAGGCGCGAGAAGCGGCCGTTCGGATCGAAGGGACTGGTGCTGTCGACCCCCATCGGCGCGGGGCGGGTCACATCACTGAGGGGGCTTGCGTAGGGATTACTCTTATCCATGGTCGGGTTCCTGCGGGGCTTGAGGTGGATGAGGTCGATCCGCACCGGGAGTCGTGGCGCTTGGCCGGTCTGGACACCCTGGCGCTGGTGAATTAGGCCGCATCCAGTCGCCGGGCGCAAGGCTTGGGCAGAACAACTTGACGCCGCGCGGCGCTCGCCCTAGCGTTACCCGCACCAACCGCCATGACCGCCCAAGCCCCATGCCCACCGCGACCATCCTGCCCCAACTGAGCCCGCGCGACTACCTGCTGGGCGAGCGCGACGGGACACAACGCCATGAGTATCTCAACGGTGAGGTCGTCGCCATGTCGGGCGGCTCGCGCGCCCACAATCTGTTGGCAACGCGGGTGGCCCGGCTGCTGGGGAACCACCTAGAAGGCGGCCCTTGTCGGATCTATCAGTCCGACATGAAGGTCCGCATCAAGGCGGCCAACCGTTTTTATTATCCAGATGTCATGGTCTGCTGCGGCCCGGTCGACGCGGAACCTGACCTCTATTACGAGACGGCGCCGCAGCTGATCGTCGAGGTGCTGTCCCCGAGCACGGCGGCCAATGACGATGGCGAAAAGCGCATCAACTATCAGACACGCGCCTCCCTCGACGAATATCTGCTGCTCGATCCGACCACCGCAGCGGCAACCCTGTACCGTCGCGGCAGCTCCTTCTGGACGCGCATCCAACTCGATCGCCACGACCAGTTGGAGCTTGCGTCCATTGGGCTGAACGGCGCGATGCAATGGCTGCTGGGTGAGCCGGCCGCCACTGCCCGGTAGCCCGTCTCATCCGCGCCTCACCGGCCTATTCCCAGGTGATGATCGTCGCCCACTCGGGGCGTTTCTTGAGGGACTGGCAAGGGATGAGCACTGAACTGGTTCCATCCAATTTATACAGGGTCGCGTAACAGATGCCGGCGATGGCATCGACCGTGTATACGATGTTTCCGAGCAGGCGTTCGCCCACATAGACACCATTGGCGAATTTACTGACTGGCGGCAATTTGTCGGCTGCGTAAACGCCCGGAGCAATCACCAAGATAAGGGCCAACACCATGACTTTACGCATTTACCTTCGTCCAACAGGATGATCCGGCCCGGAGCCGTCGCCGCCAGCGGCCGCAACCGCCGGATGAGCGCCCACAAGTGTACTACTGACCGGTCGGCGGCTGCACCCCATGGTCCGCCAGCCAACGCAGGTCGAGCGTCCAGGCGATCTTTTTCACATCCGGCAGGGCACCCACCAGGTCCATCACCCGACGCTGGGAGTTCACCAGATCGGCCTGTGCCTTGATCATCCCCGGATCGTCCTGGGCCTTGCCGGCCAGTTCCGGGTGGATGATCTGCACGAACTGGTAGGCCGGGACGGCACTTGAGCGGGGGGTCAAGAGGGTGACGACCCCGTTGTCCATCGAGACGGCGCGAAATTGGTAGGGGTAATTCGCAACCAGCGGGTCCGCTACCAACAACTGGTTGATCTCCCAGACCCGCGGTTGCCAGGTCGAGTGGCCCCACAGGGCCAACGCCGCCAGGACGATGAGGCCGAGTCCGAGGCTGTAGTTGCGCGTGAAGCGGTCCATGAAGTTCTCCGGGCGAGTGAAACAGTGCGGTTTACGGTCAAGTTAGTGCAGCGGCAGTCCGTCCGCATTGAAGATCCGCAGGTGCCCGACAATCCCCTGCCCTCTGGGGTGATGCGATGCCCCAGCACCTCAATGCCCCGGGGCGCCGGCAGCGGCGCAATCGGGCGTTAGCCGGACGGCTTCCTGGTGTAAAATTGCCCACTTTCCGAATGACCCTGAGGTTCGACCCGGTGCCGTGCGGCGCGGGCGGCTGGAGTTGAGTGTGCAAGAAGAGACCCGCAACGCGGCCCCAGGGGCGAACGTTACCACCCCGTCGGGCCAGCCGCCCGTCGCCGGTATTCCCCGGATCGGCCCCGGGGCGGAGGCCGCCGTGGCGGCCGTCCCGGAGCCGGTCACCCGACCCGAGAACGCCGCCAAGCCGCAACCTTCCAAGCCGCCTCGCGCCGGGCGGCCACCGCGCTCGGTCATGGGCTGGTTCCTGCGGTACTTGGCCGTCCTGAGCGCGCCGCTGGGGCTACTGACCCTGGGTCTGTGTGCGGCGGTGGCCTTTGTCGCCGTGACCTTACCTGATCTGCCGGACGTGAAGCAGGGCTTAAGCCAGGTCCAGCTCCAGGAACCGCTGCGCGTCTATAGCGCGGACGGCGCCCTGATGGCCGAGTTCGGGGTGGAGCGGCGGCAGCCGCTCTCCTACCCGGAGTTTCCGCCGCTGCTGATCAAGGCCTTCCTGGCGACGGAGGACAGCCGCTTCTTCGAGCATGGCGGGATCGACGTGGTCGGCATGGGGCGTGCCATCGTCAACTACGCCTCCACCGGCATCAAGGCCCAGGGCGCCAGCACCATTACAATGCAGGTCACCAGGAGTTTCTTCCTGTCTCCGGAGAAGACCTTCAAGCGCAAGCTCGCCGAGGTACTGCTGAGCCTGCGGGTGGAAAAGACCCTGAGCAAGGAACAGATTCTGGAGCTCTATCTGAACCAGATCTTCTTCGGGCACCGCGCCTATGGCGTGGCCGCAGCCGCCAACCTCTACTACGGCAAGGAACTGGCACAGCTGGATGTGGCCCAGATGGCCATGCTGGCCGGAGTCCCGAAGGCCCCCTCGTCCAACAACCCGGTCAGCAACCCAACGCGGGCACTGGAGCGGCGCAATTATATCCTGGGGCGGATGCGGGAACTGGGGTTCATCGACCAGGCCCAATACGAGGCGGCGGTTCACAGTCCTGATATGGCCCAGCTCCATGGTACGCAGGTGGATCTGGAGGCCGGCTATATGGCGGAGATGGTGCGTCGGGAGGTCGCCGACTATTACGGCGAGGAGGCCGCCAAGCAGGGCCTGCGCGTGATCACGACCATCGACTCGCACCTGCAGACGGCGGCCCAAGAGGCCCTGCGTAAGGCCCTGCGTCAATACCAACGGCGCCACGGCTACCGCGGACCCGAGGCCCGGGTGGATATCGCGGGCGCCTCCGAGGCCGATATGGACAGTTACCTGGACGGAATCGCGCAGGTCGCCGATCTGGAGGCCGGCCTGGTCACCGGTTTCGACTCCCAGGGAGTGGCCCAAGTCTATTTGGGCGGTGGGCGCCGCGTTCCGCTCGGGCTCAGCCAGGTGAGCTGGGCGCGGACCTTCAAGATTGCAGGGTGGCGCGGCGAGGCGCCGCGACGGGTGGCCGACGTGGTGGCCAAAGGCGATCTGATCCGGCTGCGGCGGGATCAACAGGGTGACTGGGAACTGAGCCCCATCCCGGCAGTCACCGGGATACTGGTCACCCTGTCGCCCCGCGACGGGGCGATCCAGGCGATGGTCAGCGGCTATGACTATACGGAGAAGAGTCAATTCAACCGTGCCGTGGACATGCGCCGCCAGCCGGGCTCCAGCTTCAAGCC
>CAILVI010000325.1 GCA_903837595.1 uncultured Thiodictyon sp. | reverse complement strand
TAGCTTCCACTAATATGAAATCACTTTTGGTGTACGCTTTATTGCCATGAACCCACCGCCGTCCCCGTCCGCCGTTCCGACCATCTGCCCGGTGCACCGATGTGCAGCCCATGCGCTCAAGGACAGGAGCCGGGACTAGCATCGCCGGAATGACGGTCAAGGCCCCAGATCAAAAGTAGGAAACTTCAGTTCTATACTTGCGGGTTGGCCGGTGGCGAGCGCGTGTTTAAACGCCAGGTCCAAGGTATCCATGAACTCGCCCACCTTGATGGGCTTGGTCAGGTAGCGGAAGAAGCCTGACTCCAGACCCTTTTCGATGTCGCGCGGCATGGCATTGGCGCTCAGCGCGATCACCGGGATGCGCGCCGTGGCCGGGTCCTCGGCCAGGATGTGCAGTGCCGTGATGCCGCTGATACCCGGCAGATTGATGTCCATCAGGATCACGTCGGGCATGCAGGCGCGTGCCATCTCCACCCCGCGCCGGCCGTCACGTGCACTCAAGAGCCGGATGTCGGGCCGGCGCTCCAGCAGGCATTCCACCAGCATCAGATTGGCCGGGTTGTCCTCCACACAGAGCAGGGTGTGCAATACGCCGTCAGCGGCCACCGCGACCAGTGCCACCGTTGGGGTTTCCACCGGGTCAGCGGCCAGGTGCAGCGCCACCGTCGCGTTCAGCTCGATCCAGAAGGTGCTGCCCACACCCACGGTACTGTCGACCCCGATGGTGCCGCCCATCAACTCCACCAGCCGCTTGCAGACGACCAGACCAATGCCGGTCCCCTCCTGGGCGCCGGCCTCCTGACCCAGGCGGTTGAAGGGCTGGAACAGTTGTGCCAGCTTGTCGGGCGCCAACCCCTCACCCGTGTCTTGCAGGCTGATCCGCGTGCGCTCATCCGCCGCCGCGGTACAGCGCAGGTCGACACGACCGCCGACCCGGTTGTATTTGATGGCGTTGGTCAACAGGTTGACCAGCACCTGCTTGACGCGCGTGCGGTCGGCACGCACCAGCCAGGGCCCGTCCAGCACCGGAAAATACACGCGGATGCCGTTCTGTTGGGCCTGCGGCTCGATCATGGCCTGGCAGTCCGCCAGGACCTCAGCGAGCGACATGGGCTCGGGGGAGAGCGACAGCCGACCCGATTCGATCAGCGCCAGGTCCAGGATCTCGTTGATCAGCGCCAGCAGATACCAACCGGCCTGCAGGATCTGGTCGATGCAGTCCTTCTGCCGAAGCGTGGGCGGCGGTACACCGGTCTCCATCAGTTGGGCGAAGCCGAGGATGGCGTTCAGCGGCGAACGCAACTCGTGGCTCATGCTGGAGAGGAAATCCGATTTGGCCAGATTCGCCTCCTCCGCCGCCACCTTGGCCTTCTTCAGCTCCAGCAGGCTGTCTTTCAGCACCCCATCCAGGCGCCGGCGCTCGGCCTCCGCCTGCTGGCGTGCCGTGTTGTCGGTGCCGATCAACAGATAGCCGATGATGGCATTGGCCGCGTCCTGCAGTGCCGTCACCGACACCACGGCCGGCAGCCGGCTGCCGTCCTTGCAGATGTAGGTCAACGCATAGACGTCCTCGATCCCGCGCCGCGCCTTGAACACCAGCGCCTCGAAGCCAGGGGCGATGGGCGTATCGCGCTCGATACTGAGTGCTGCGGCCCGTGCCACCAATTCCTGGGGGTCGGAAATGTCGGCCGGCGTGATACGGTTCACCACCTCATTGGCGGCATAGCCCAGCATGCGCTCGGCACCGACATTGAAAATCTGGATCACACCGCGCTCGTCGGTGGCGATGCTGGAGAAGTTGGCGCTGTTCAGAATCGCGGTCTGCAGGGCACCGGTCTTGAGCAGCGCCTTCTGACGCTGGTCTTCGCTGATGGCCGTCACCGTGCCCAGTCCGGGGGCACCTTTTCCGCTTTTGCGCATGAACATTGTCCGATTCGATTCAGGTGGGAGCGCGCAACGGCAGCAACTACTGCGGTGGGGCGCCAGTGCAACGACAACCGCCTAAACCGGGGGGCTGCAGCACCAGGATGGGCGCCAAAAGGAACAATGACAGCCGCGGGTCCCGGGCGTCTGTGCGCTGCCGCACCTGCGATGACGTCCGCGGCCAAGTGAAACCGAGCGCGGTGTCGGTGAGGCCCTGCAAGCAGTGGCCAAGCCTGGCTTCCCCTGACCACTGACTTCCATGGCATCAATGGTTTGGAAGCCCACAGGGCGCCAGGCATCGCCTTGATGCCGGGGTGGAGCAGATGGTGCCCTAGGTCCTTCCGCTCGCCCCTTGCCAGGGTTCAATAACGACTATAATTCGCCCCCTCGTGCGCCTCACGGCCCCAGGCACCGGCGCCCCCCACAGCATGAAGCCGCAGATTTCTCGCCCAGGACGCCCCAGATCAATCAATCATTGAGCCCTTTGCAACCAAGAACGCAAGCCACGCCCGGACCCGATAACGCCGACATATCACCTGCCGAACGTCTGGCATTCGAGCGACTGCTCGGCGATCTGTCGGCTCAGTTCGCCGATCTCCCCGCTGAGCGTGTGATCGAGGAGATCGCGGGTGCCCTCCAGCGGCTGGCAGACTTCCTCGGCTTCGACCGCAGCAGCTTCGGCGAATTCGCAACCGACGACGGGCCATTCGAGGTCCTATGCTCGGTCGCCCGCGGCGGCATTGAGGCCACACTCAGCGGGCTAGGTCCGTCACTCCCCTGGTACTTCCGAGAGCTGCGGGCCGGCCGGATGATCGTGCTCAGCGCGATCCCCGCCGATTTACCCCCGCAGGCCACAGTTGAGGCCGAGTACTGTCGACGTATCGGTCTGAGGTCCAACCTGGGCATCCCGCTGCGGATCAGCGGCCGGGTCATCGGCGCCATCGCCTTCACCGCGTTCCATCACACGCGCGCCTGGCCGGAAGATCTCATCGTCCGGCTCAAGCTCGTCGGGGAGGTATTGGCCCAGGCGCTGGCGCGTAGCCGCCGGGAGGCCGCGCTCGCCGCCGCGCTCGCCGAGATCACACGCTTGAAAGAACGTCTGGAGGCAGAGAATCACTATCTGCGTCAAACCGCCGGTATCCGGTCCGGGCGGGTGCCGGCGAGCCGTTCGCCACGCTTCAACCAGGTGCTGGAGGAGGTCAGGGCGGTCGCACCAACCGGCGCCACGGTGCTCCTGCTCGGGGAGACGGGAACCGGCAAGGAGGTGTTGGCCGACGCCATCCACGCCCTGAGTGGACGCCGGGACCGGCCAATGATCAAGGTCAACTGCGCCGCCCTGCCGGCCTCGCTGATCGAGGCCGAGCTGTTCGGGCGCGAGAAGGGCGCCTACACCGGCGCGCTGGCACGTCAAATGGGCCGCTTCGAACTCGCGGACGGCGGGACCCTCTTGCTCGACGAGGTCGGCGAGCTCCCGCTGGAACTGCAAACGAAGCTGCTGCGCGTGCTCCAGGACGGCAGCTTCGAGCGGGTCGGGGGCACCCGCACGATCAGGGTCAAGGTGCGCCTCATCTCGGCCACGAACCGCGACCTGGCCCGGGCCGTGCGCCAAGGCAGCTTCCGGGAAGACCTCTACTACCGACTGAACGTCTTTCCGATCGCCTTGCCGGCACTGCGCGAGCGGCGTGAGGACATTGCCCTGCTGGCCTGGGAATTCGTCAATGAACTCAGTGAGTCGATGGGCAAGCCGATTGACCACATCGCCCCCGACGCCATGGCCGCGCTGCTCGCCCACTCCTGGCCGGGAAATGTGCGCGAACTGCGTAACGTGATCGAACGGGCGATGATCCTCACCCGCGACCGCACCCTGCGCGTCGTGCTCGGAGCAGCGCCGACACCGGCCGCCGTCGAGGCACCCACCGACACCCTTGAGGAGAGCGAGCGCGCCCACATCCTGTTGGCCTTGGAGCAGGCACGCTGGCGTATCCGTGGGTCCGGCGGGGCCGCGGAGCGACTCGCCATCAAACCGACCACACTCGAATCACGGATGAAGCGCCTCGGTCTACGACGACCGGCCTCCGATATTTCGTAGAGCCTATGATATTTCGGATTCTCGCCACGGGGCCTTGGGCCTTCAGGCCCGAGCTGGCGCAGCTAAGCCACCCACTATGTTAAGCTTCTTAACAGTTCGTCGCGCTGGTCCGTATGGCAGGTTTCTTGCCTGATAGCATCCCAGTCCAATCGCGTGCACCGACCTGCGATGATCGCCTTCTCACGATTCCAACAAGTAGAGACCATCATGATCGACATCAGTGCCGGGGCCACCCGGTGGACGTGGGGCCTGACCCTGGCCACAACAGTCCTCGCCGTGGGCTGCACTTCCATGAGTTCCACCTACTCATCTGTCATGGGCAGCGGCGCGGGCGTGACCGCGAGCGACCCGACCCGCCTGACAAAGAGCGGTTTCCTGTCGGACTACGGCCGGCTCAAGACGGTGCCCTGGGCGGATGGTATCCAGTGCTGGCGTCGGCCCGATCTGGACGCGAAGCGCTACAGCAAGGTGCTGGTCTCGCCCATTGAGGTCAATGTCAAGCCAGGCCAAAAAAAGGGTATAGCCCCGGCTGACCTCAAGAGTTTGACCGATTATTTTCATCAATCAATGGTGAAGGCACTCAAGCCACAGCTGCAGGTGGTCGACCAGCCGGGGCGTGGCGTGATCGTGATGCGGATCGCGTTGACGAATCTCGTGCCGACCAAGGTCGTCGAAAGCCTGGCCGGGACGGCAGTGCCCTATGGCTTCGTGGCGGAGGCGGGTGCCGGCGTGGCCACGGGACGCCCCGCCGGGTCCACGCCCTATCTTGGCGAGACCGGCATGGAGATGCAGTTGCGCGATGGCACCTCAGGGGCCGTCCTCGCCGAATGCCGGGACACGCAGATCGGGCGCAAATATGCGGCCGACCTGGATGCAGGTGCCGTGGGGGCCGCGCAGACCTGGGCGAACGGCTATGTCAACTCGTTCCAGAGCTGGTCGTACGCCAGAAATGCATTCGACAAGTGGTCGGCACTCACGGCACAGCGCTTCGCGGCGTTGCGCGGAGCAAAGCCGGCGCCGCAATGAAGAGGTAAGCGATGATGGATGCTCGTAACTACGCTGTCGAGGTAACGCTGAAAAGCGGGGCGTCGGCTGCCGTCAGGGCGATTCGGCTGGACGACAAGAGTGGGATCGTCGCCGCATTCGAGGCACTTGAGCCGCAATCCATCTATACCCGATTCTTCCAAGTCAAAAAGCACCTGAGTGATACGGATCTCAAGCGCGCCACGGAGGTGGATTTCGAGAATGAGGTCGCGCTGGTCGCGACGGTCCGGCAGGGGCAGCGCGAAACGATCGTCGGCTCCGGCCGTTTCATCGTTTACCTGGACCCCGAGATCGGCCGTAGCGCGGAGATCGCTTTTGTTGTGGAGGAGGACTACCAGGGTCAAGGCCTCGCTCGCCAGCTACTGCGGCACCTCGCCGGCATTGCCCGCGAGCAGGGGCTGAAGCGGTTTACCGCAGAGGTGTTGCCCGGCAATGCATCGATGCTCGCCGTATTCGCCCGTTGCGGTTTTCCAATGACCATCAGGCGACTGGACGATGTGGTGCAGGTCATCCTGAGGTTGGACGAATGAAGCGCATGCATGCACAGCGCCGACGACCTGCGTTGCCTGGCATGGCGGTCGCCCGCACCAACCCCCGATGATCGTATTCTCATTGTCCGTGTTAGTGCCGGCAGCCGACCAGGCCGACTTCTTGAGCAGTGTCGGCGCACTGCTGGAACCGACCCGGGTGGTACCGGATTGCATCGCGTGCCGCCTCTATGCCGACATCGAGGACCCCAACGCCTTCACTCTGGTGGAGGAGTGGGGCTCACAGGCCGCGCTGGACCGGCATCTGACCTCCAGCGCCTACAAGACACTGGTGGCGGCAATCGAGTTGTCCGCGCGGCCACCCACCATCCATTTCGACCGGGTGGAGCAGCGCGCCGGGATCGAGGTCATCGCGGCGGCGCGGCATGCACAGGGTCTGCTTTCGCTGACGCAATCGCGATCATCCAGCAGGCCCTGCTGAGGATGAAGCGTCGGCCTGGTATTTTCGCCGCGGGGCACTGACCCGTACTTCAAACGGCAAAGTCGCTTGCGCTTTTCTTGCACCACCTGAGGACTTAGTAATGAACGTGGTGAAACATCTGGTTGTCGCCGCCTCCTTGTCATTGCTCGGAAGCGCCGCTCTCGCGGCGGACCCGGCGACGCCGGGCGGCTTTGAAATCGGCGTCCTCACCTGCACCTCCGATGCAGGCACCCAGGAGAATCGGATCATCAACTCGAAGGTCCAAGTCAGTTGTATACTCAAGTACAACAAGGGCAAACAGGAGCGCTATGTCGGCGAGACGGGAATCGGCGTCGGACTCGACCTGAACTGGAAGCGTAACGACACGCTGGTCTACACGGTACTGGCAGGCTCGCAGGACACGACCCCCGGCGCGGGTGCGCTGGCCGGCAAGTTCGTGGGCGGCAAGGGCTCGGTGACCTTAGGTGTCGGCGGTGGCGTCGGCGTGCTAGTCGGTGGCAGTTCCACCAACCTGACCCTGCAACCGCTGACGCTGGAAGGAAGCAAGGGGCTTGGTATCGCCGGGGGAGTGAGCTATCTGACGCTCAAGCTCGCCGACTAGAGACCCGCTGCCACCCGACCTCAAGGACGGAGTCTCACCTGGGACGGGGCCTGCAACCCCGTCCCCACCTTTAGACAACATCGATTAGGAGACACGCAGATGGCTGAGCCGCTACACCCGGCCGCAACGCACCACTTACCCCTCTTCGTCACGGCGCCGGGAGAGACCGACGTGCTGTTTGTGGTGATGGCCATTTTCGTGCTGCTGGCCGTGATCGGCATCGGCATCTTCTATTTCAAGCTGCATGCCCTGCCGGAACAGATGGCACATCGCGGCCAGAAGGTGCAGATGGAGATCGTCGCGGTGCTGGCGCTGTTGGCGCTCTTCACTCACAACCACGCCTTCTGGATCGCTGGGCTGCTGCTCGCATTCGTGCCCCTGCCGGACTTCATGACGCCGGTGTCCTCGATCGCCCGCTCGCTGGAGCGGATCGCCGCCAACACCGAGCCCCCGGTGGTAGCGCCACCGCCGGCACTGCCGACGCCGGTGCCCGCCGCCGATCAACCCATTGAGCCGCAGGAAGTCTGAGCCATGGTCGAGTTATTCCTGTGTTCGATGCTATCGATCCTGCCCGACTTCCTGTTTCGCCGCTTCGTTCAGGGCAAGCGACTGGGACACGAGATCACCCTGTTCACGATCTGGTTCGAGCTGCGCTGGGGGATCACCCTCTGCCTGATCCTGACGCTCAGTCTGATCACGACCATCTTCTACTTTCATCCCGCCACCAAGTCCGCCAACGCGATGTTTCGGACCGTGACCGTCATGCCGGAGAAGGTCGGCCGGGTTGCCGAGACCTTCGTCCAACTCAATCAACGGGTAACGGCCGGGCAGCCCCTGTTCCGGATGGACAGCACCGAGCAGGAAGCGGCGGTGGCCACGGCCCAACGCAAGATCGCGGAGGTCGACGCCGCCATGATTGGGGCCAAGTCCAAGCTCGCGGAGGCGGACGGACGCATCGTGCAGGCACGCGGGGCACTCAAGCAGGCCGTCGACGAACTGGCGGCCCGTGAGGACCTGCAGCGCCGCAGTCCGGGGTCGGTCGCCGTGCGCGATGTTGAAAAGATGCGCGTGCAGGTCGACACCCAGCAGGGCGCCCTCGCGGCGGCCCTGGCGACCCGGGCCGGCGCCCAGTCCGAGCTGGAGTCCAAGCTTCCGGCCCAGAAGGCGAGCGCCGAGGCGGCGCTGCGTGAGGCCGAGGTCGATCTTAAGAAGACCATGGTCGTGGCCGGGACTGACGGGGTCCTGCAACAATTCGCCGTGCGGCCAGGCGATGTCGTCAACCCCATGGTAAAACCGGCCGGCATCCTGGTGCCGGACCGCATGGCCACGGGCCTGGTGGCCGGTTTCGGCCAGATCGAGGCACAGGTCATGAAGGTGGGCATGATCGGGGAGGTGACCTGCATCGCCATGCCCTGGCAGATCGTCCCGATGGTCGTGACCGAGGTCCAGCACGTCATCGCCTCCGGCCAGGTGCGCCAGACCGACCAGTTGGTGGATACCGCGAAGACGGGCGCTCCCGGCACGATCACGGTCATCATGGAGCCGCTCTACCCGGGACAGCTCGACGACCTGCCCCCGGGCGGCAGTTGCATCGCCAACACCTATACCAGCAATTACGCGGCGCTGCAGGACCCCAACATCGGCGCCCTGCACCGGTTCGGACTCCACGCCATCGATGCGATCGGGCTCGTGCATGCGATGATCCTGCGTATCCAGGCGCTGCTGCTGCCAATGCAGGTGCTGGTCTTCGGCGGGCATTGAGCGGCACCCGCCAGGAGGGGGTAACGCATGAAACTATCGCTTGGGTACGGCGACTATCTCCGCGCCATCGGCGCCGGGCGGCGCGAATTGAGCTTTAACGCCATCCTGCCGCCATTGCGCCGCGACGCACAGGGCCGGGCGCTGCCGCCGCCCGCGCCGGGCCCGATCCGGCTGCACCCGGACGAGATCGCGAGGCTGCTCCGCCCTTATGTCTCGGTGCGCTTCATGGCGCAGGTCAAGGCCGTGGTGCCGCTGGCCGTCTATCTCGCGCTGTTTCAGGTCCTGATCCTGCGCCAGCTCGTCGCCGACTCCTGGCTCATCACCGCCGGACTGTTCGCGGTGATCGTCGGTCTGATGTGCTTTATGGAGGGGCTCAAGCTCGGCCTGATGCCATTCGGCGAACTGATCGGGCACAGCCTGCCGCGCAAGTCGGCACTGCCGCTCGTACTCTTCATCACGCTCCTGCTCGGTATCGGCGTGACCTTCGCGGAGCCGGCCATCGGCGCGCTCCAGGCCGCTGGTCAGAACGTCTCGGCGCAACGCGCGCCCTATCTGTGGGTACTGCTCAACCAATGGTCGGGGGCCTTGGTGCTCGTCATTGGGGCCAGCGTCGGCCTGGCGGCGGTATTGGGGACCCTGCGCTTCCTTTACGGCTGGAGCCTGAAACCGCTGATTTACGCCTCCCTGATCCCCGTGCTTGGGCTGACCCTGTATGGGGCGAGCGACCCGGAACTGGCCAAGGTCATGGGGCTCGCCTGGGATGCGGGCGCCGTGACCACCGGGCCGGTCACGGTGCCGCTGGTCCTGTCACTCGGTATCGGGATCGCGGCCGCTGCCGGGCGGGGCGATTCCGGGCTGTCCGGTTTCGGCATCGTGACCCTGGCCTCGCTCTTTCCGATCATCGGTGTGTTGCTGCTGGCCTTCTATGTCGCCGCAACCCTGACGCCCGCGCAGATCATCGCCGCCGCGACCACGGCGGCCGGCACCGGCGCCGGTGCACTCCCCTGGTATGAGCGCAGCCCGGGGCTCGAGGTCATCTTAGGGCTACGCGCCATCATGCCGCTGGTGCTGTTCCTGTTCGTGATCCTGAAGCTGGTGCTGAAGGAACACGTGAAGCACCCATCGGAAATGGTCCTGGGGATCGGACTGACGGTGATCGGTATGTGTCTCTTCAACCTCGGGCTGACCTACGGGCTGTCGCTGCTCGGCGGGAGCGCCGGCGCCTTGGTTCCCGCCGCCTTCATGGCGGTCCCCGCCGCGGCCGGGTCCCCGCTCTATCTCTATCCGGTCGGGCTGACCCTCGCCCTGGTGTTCGCCTGGGTGCTGGGCTTCGGGGCCACCATCGCCGAACCGGCGCTGAACGCCCTGGGTGTCACCGCGGAGCAGTTGACCAACGGGTTTTTCAAGAAACGCACCCTCATCCTGGCGGTATCCTTGGGCGTCGCCGGGGGCATCGCGCTGGGCGTGGCGAAGCTCATCTTCGACCTGCCGCTGGTCTGGCTCATCGTCCCGCCCTATGTGCTCGCCGCGGCGCTGACCGCGGTCTCCTCGGAGGAGTTCGTGAATGTCGCCTGGGACAGCGCCGGGGTTACGACCGGTCCGATCACCGTGCCGCTGGTGCTCGCCATGGGGATCGGGTTCGGCAACGCGACGGCGGCCGTCGAGGGGTTCGGGATACTCTGTCTGGCGTCCATCGGCCCTATCATCAGCGTGTTGCTGACCGGGCTATGGGGACGGATGAAGGCCGGATTACGGGAGCGCACCGCCCGCCATGAACCAGTCACCCACCATGAGCTGGAGGTCCAGTCACCATTATGAACGACGACCAGATCACTTATCTCACGGATGTTGCGTTGATCACCTGCATCGTTCCCATCGGGTGCGGTGATACGGTCATCCAGGCCGCTCAGGCGATGGGCGCGGCCGGTGCCCTGGTTTACCATGCCCGGGGTATCGGCCCGCGGGAACGGCTCGGGCTTTTGGCTATCGCGATCGAGGCGGAGAAGGACGTCGTCAACATCCTGGTCGCCACCGACTACCAGGACGCCGTCTTCGAGGCGGTGTACCGGGCGGCAGAGCTCAACCGACCGGGCGCCGGGATGGCCTATATCACGCCCATCGAAAAGATGGCGACCTATATCCCACGCGAGATCCTTGAGCGGGCACGTGAGCAAGGGGGTGAGCAATGAGCGCGGCAGCCGCGCAGGTGCCGGGTGGGGCCGCCAAGCTGATCTCCTGCATCCTGCCCGATGACGGCACCGAGCGGCGTCTGCTGCACTGGTTGCGGGACCAACCGGGCATCACCCGGGCGAACAGCGTCTATGGTCGCGGCCAGGCGATGCCGCGGGAGGCCAGCGCGCGGCGGGGACAGCTACCCGAACCGTCGCTCGTGCGCCTGGTCACGATCGTGGTGGCAGCGGCGGAGGCGGACGCACTCTTCGACCGGATCTATGCGCATGCCCAGTTACATCGGCCCGAGGGCGGCACCCTGCTCATGACACCGCTGACCTTCGCCACGCCCTTCATGCTCCCGGAGGGCCTCGCCAATGAAACCGATCACGCCTCATAGAGTATAACGACGCATGAAGACCATCCCGCTGCTTGAGTGGCTGGGCGGCTATCGCCGCGACTGGCTGCGCCCGGACCTCATTGCCGGCCTGACCACCGCCGCGGTGGTGATTCCCAAGGCGATGGCCTATGCCACGGTCGCCGGGCTGCCGGTAGAGGCCGGGATCTATACCGCCTTTGTCCCCATGGTGGTCTATGCGATCCTCGGAACCTCGCGACCACTGAGCGTGAGTACCACCACGACGCTGGCGATCCTGACCGGAACCCAACTGGCCCTGGTGGCCCCTGGTGGAGACCCGGCCGCGCTGCTGGTGGCCGCGACCACCCTCGCCTTCCTGGTAGGGGTCATGCTGATGCTGGCCTCGCTCCTGCGCCTGGGGGCCGTCGCCAGCTTCATCTCCGAGCCGGTCCTGACCGGCTTCAAGGCGGGGGTGGGGCTCATCATCGTGCTCGACCAGGTGCCGAAGCTGCTCGGCATCCATTTCGACAAGGGCACCTTCTTACAGAACCTGGTCGCGCTGGTCCAACACCTGCCGCAGACCTCGGCGGCGACCCTCGCCGTCGGCGCCGCGATGCTCGTCATCCTGATCGCACTGGAGCGCTGGGTCCCGCGCGCACCGGCGCCGCTGGTCGCGGTCGCGGTGGGCATCGCCGCCTCCGGCCTCTTCGCGTTGCAGGGCTTCGGCGTGGCGATCGTCGGCCCGATCCCCCAGGGTCTGCCGTCGTTCACCCCGCCGAGCCTCGACCTGATCGAGCAACTCTGGCCCGGCGCACTGGGCATCGCCCTGATGAGCTTCACCGAGTCCATCGCCGCGGCGCGGGCCTTTGCGGGGCCTGGGGAGCCGCGTCCGCAGCCCAACCGGGAACTCTTCGCGACCGGCCTCGCCAATGCCGTCGGCAGTCTGTTCGGCGCCATGCCGGGTGGCGGAGGCACCTCACAGACGGCGGTGAATCGTCTGGCCGGCGCCCGCACCCAGGTGGCCGGGTTGACCACCGCGGCGGCGGCCGTGGCCACGCTGTTGCTGTTCGCACCACTGATGGCACTGATGCCTCAGGCCACGCTGGCGGCGGTCGTGATCGTGTACTCGATCGGCCTGATCCAGCCGGCCGAGTTCCTGGCCATCTTGCAGATCCGCCGCATGGAATTCCTGTGGGCCTTGGTCGCCTGCGCCGGGGTGGTGTTGCTCGGCACCTTGCAGGGGATCGTCGTCGCGATCGTCGTCTCACTCGTGGCACTCTCTTACCAGGCGGCCCACCCCCGGGTCTACACCCTCGGACGCAAGCCGGGCACCGATGTCTTCCGTCCGCACTCCGACGAACACCCGGAGGACGAGACCATCCCCGGGCTCCTGCTGGCCCGCGCCGAGGGCCGGATCTTCTTTGCCAACGCCCAGTACGTCGGCGAGCAGCTGCTGGCACTGATCGACGAGGCCCGGCCCCAGGTTCTGGCGCTCGACTTCAGCGCCATACCCGACATCGAATATTCGGCGCTCAAAATGTTGATCGAGGGCGAGGAGCGATTAAGCGCACGCGGCATCCGGCTGTGGCTGGTGGCGCTGAACCCGCAGGCCCTGGCGGTGATTCAACGCTCGTCCCTGGGGACGACGCTCGGGCGCGAACGCCTGCTGTTCAACCTGCCGATGACCATCGAACGCTACCTCTCACAGCCACCCGTCGCTGGACCAGACTGATGAGCGCCGCACCGCTGCACGCCCGCGCGCGACCATCGATTATGCTGAAACGATCATCAAACGAAGAGGAGACAATGCCCATGTTGACATTCAAGCGTAACCTGATCGGCGGTGTACTGGTCGCCGCCCTGGCACTCTTGGTGGGACTGCCCCTACCGGCCGCCGCGGCCACCGGCCGCGAGATCGATCGGGAGGCCAGCGCAGCCCTGTCCAAGCTCTATCGGGAAGTCCCGGCGGCCAGGCAGTTGGGAAGGCGGGCCAAGGGCATCATGATCTTCCCCTCTGTGGTCAAGGGCGGGCTGATGGTCGGCGGTCAGTACGGCGAGGGCGTGATGCGCAAGGGCCGCCGGACGCTGGGCTACTACCAGATCGCCGCCGCCTCCTATGGCCTCCAAGCGGGTGTCCAGAGCTTTGGCTATGCGCTCTTCTTCATGACCGACTCGGCGCTGCGTTACCTTGATCAGAGCCAGGGCTGGGAGATTGGGGTGGGCCCCAGCGTGGTCGTCATCGACGAGGGCAAGGCCAGGACCCTGACCACCACGACCATGAAGGACGACATCTACGCATTCGTCTTCGGCCAGCAGGGACTGATGGCAGGAATGGGCATCCAAGGCTCCAAGATCACCCGTATCCAACCGGGCAAGTAAGCCACCTTACTCCCGCGCCATGAGCGCGGGGACAGGGACGCGCAGGCATCCCCGGTGCGAACCGGGGCAGACCAGACACCCCCTATCAATCGGAGACGATGAGTGAAGTCCAAGTCAGACAAGATCAAGGTGAAGGCCGCGAAGGTGAAGACCGAGCAGACGCCGGTCGGCGCCCCGGAAACCGGGGAGAAACTCAAGCGCAAGGTCTACGACAAGGCGCTGGCGGAGTTGCACGTCGAATTGGTCAAGCTCCAGCAGTGGGTCGTCCACCACGGCCTAAAAGTCTGCATCGTCTTTGAAGGACGCGACGGCGCGGGTAAGGGCGGGACCATCAAGGCCATCACCGAGCGCGTGAGCCCGCGGGTCTTTCGGGTCGTCGCCCTACCCGCCCCGACCGACCGCGAGAAGACTCAGATGTATGTGCAGCGCTACTTGCCGCACTTCCCGGCCGCCGGCGAGGTCGTGATCTTCGATCGCAGTTGGTACAACCGCGCCGGGGTCGAACGGGTCATGGGGTTCTGCAGCGAGGAGGAGGTAAAGCGTTTTTTGCAAGTCACGCCCCTATTCGAGCAATTGGCGGTGGAATCTGGCATCATTTTACTCAAGTACTGGCTGGAGGTGAGCCCGGAAGAGCAGACCCGCCGGCT
>CAILVI010000324.1 GCA_903837595.1 uncultured Thiodictyon sp. | reverse complement strand
TTGACGATGCGCTCGATCTCGCAGTCGCGCCCGATGGGCTCGGGGCTGTCGCCGTCGAAGGGGTTGTGGCCGGACCCGCCTGGGGAGCTTGGCGCGGACGTTTGTGGCCCGCCGAGAGGCACCGAGTCGCCGGGCCCCGGCCGCGCGCCGGGGCGCTGCGGTCGTGTCCCGGTGATGCCCCACTCCAAGCGGTCGAGACCGGATTGCAGGTCGGGGCAGGCGGCCGGGTTGCTCTGGGCTGGTATGCAATATAGAGAGCATCCTACCGGCACCCCACGAACCGCACCGCCTGAAAGGTGTCGCGCAGGGTGCGGTCGAGGACCATTAGCACGTAGTCGATATCCGCCGCCGTGGTGTCCCGCCCGAGGGAGAAGCGCACGGCGCAATGGGCCTCCTCGACCGTCAGCCCCATGGCGAGCAGTGCGTGCGAGGGGTCGGGGTGTCCCGCCCGACAGGCCGAGCCGGACGAGCAGCGGATGCCGTGGCGATCGAGCTCCAGCACCAGCGACTCGCCGCGAATGCCGCGCAGGCTCAGGTTGCTGGTGTTGGGCAGCCGCGGCGCGGCGTCGCCGTTGCGTCGAGCGCCGGGCACGAGACGCAAGACGCCCGCCTCCAGCCGATCGCGCAGCGCGGCGATTCGCCCGGGGGTGCCGTCACCGAAGGCGATCTCGGCCAGGTCGCAGGCGCGCCCGAAACCGATGATGCCCGGGACGTTCTCGGTGCCGGCCCGCAGGCCGCCCTCCTGTCCGCCCCCATACAGCCGGGGTTCCAGGACGATCCCCTTGCGCACGAAGAGTGCGCCGATCCCCTTGGGACCGTAGAGCTTGTGCGCCGAGACCGACAGCAGGTCGACGCCGAGCGCCGCCACGTCGACCGGGATGCGGCCGAACGCCTGCACCGCGTCGGTGTGGAAGGGCACGCCGCGAGCGCGGGCGATGGCCGCCAGTTCGGCGATGGGCTGGATCACGCCGGTCTCGTTGTTGGCCAGCATCACCGAGACCAGCACGGTGTTGGGGCGCAGCGCCGCGGCCAACGCACCCGGATCGACGCGGCCCGCGCCATCGACGGGCAGGTATGAAACGGCGTGGCCACACGCCTCCAGGGCGCGGCAGGTGCGCAGCACGGCGGGGTGTTCGATGGCGGTCGTCACCACATGGGCCGGCCGCACCCCTGACGCCTCCACGATTCCCAGGATGGCGAGGTTGTCGGCCTCGGAACCGCCGCTGGTGAAGAGTACCCGCCGCGCGGTGGTGTTCAGCAGGTGCGCGACACGCCGCCGCGCGTCCTCCACCGCGCCGCGGGCGAGCCCCCCCGCGGCGTGGATGGACGAGGGATTGGCCCAGGTGGCGCGCTGCGCCTGGTCGAGCGCGTCGCACACCGCGGGCGCCGGCGGCGTGGTGGCATTGCAGTCGAGATAGACGTTACGCAACGGCGCCGCCGCCGGCCGTGCCACCGCCTCCCGCTCGGCGTCGGGCGGCGGCGCGAAGGCGGTGCCGCCCCCGCCCGCATCAGTGGAGCCCTCGGCCCGGACGACCTCGCACAGCAAGGTCTTGTAGACGGGGAACCCGGAGATCGGGTCGAAGCGGGAGAGATCGGTCAGGCGATTCACGTTGGTCGCGCGCCAGCGCTCGGCACCCAGTGGACCGCCGCCGCCCATGGCCGCCTCCACCGCGCCGGGGACGATGTCGTCATCGACCTGGGCCAGGTATTGCAGCCGCCCGCGCGGCGTCTCGACCCACACGCGCTTCCCGTCGGCGATGCCGCGGGCTTGGGCGTCGCAGGTGTTCAGGTGGACCCGGGGTTCGGGGTTCCGGGCGGCCAGCCGCGGGACGCCGTGGTGCTGGCTGCGAAAGTCCCACTGGGTGCGCGCACCCGAGTTGAACACCAGGGGGTAGCGGCGTGCCAGTTCGGGTGCTGCCTGGGGACCTTCTGCCGGCTCGGTGTAGACGGGCAGGGCGTCGTAGCCGTGTTCGGCGAGGATCGAGGAGGCGATCTCGAAGCGGCCGCTCGGGGTGTCGAAGCCCGGTTGGCCGTCCGGGCGCAGGCGGCCCTTCTCCCACTTGTGGTACTCCATCATCGGGGCCGGGAGCGACACCGAGCCACCGGCCGCGCGCACCTCCTCGACCGTGAACCCGGTGCCTTCGAGTGCCCGTTCGAGGATGGCCTCCTCGGTCTGGGGGTAGAGGTGGCCGTAGCCCAGGCGCTGGGCGAGCTCGGCCAGGATGAGGAAGTCGTTGCGCGCCTCGCCCTGGGGTTCCACCAGGCGCTCGCGGATCTTGAAGATCGGGCCGTAGCGCATGAAGGAGGTGATCTCATACAGCGTGGTAGCGGGCAGCACGATGTCGGCAAAGGCGGCGTCGGCGGTGAGGTAGCGGTCGATGCAGACGAGGAAGTCCAAGGCGTTGAGTGTTCGCGACCACAGGTCGGGATCGGGCCAGGAGGTGATGAGCGAGGCACCCAGGACCAGCAAGGCCCTGATTCGATAAGGATCACCGTCGAGGACCGCCGGGGGCAGGCAGATCGCGTGCGACTCACCTCGGTAACTGCTGTAGACGGGGAAGCGGTCGCGGCCCAGCGCCCGGCCGACGTTGGGATTGGGCTGGAGGTGGCGGCGGTTTTGGGGAAACTGGCCCTCCTTCATGCGGAAGTTCAGCCCGCCTGGGACGTCGAGCTGGCCCGCCAGTGCCCACAGGGTGAACACGGCGCGGATGGCCTGGACGCCGCTGTCGGAGTATTCCAGACCGGTGTACATGACCGGGCAGGCGCCCCGGGCGCGGGCGATGGCGCGGGCCAGGTCCACCACCGTGGCCGCCGGGACTCCGGTGATCCCCTCGACCACCTCGGGGCGGAAATGCTGGACATAGCCCGCGAGTTCGGGGAAGCCCAGGGTCCAGCGTTCGACGAACTGTTCCTGATAGAGCTCCTCGGCGATGATGACCTGGATGAGGCCCAAGGCCAGGGCGCCGTCGGTGCCGGGGCGGATGGGGACCCACTGCGCGGCGGCCGCGCGGGCCGTGCCGTTGCGCCGCGGATCGATGACGATGACGCGCGCACCGCGCCGTCGTGCTGCCAGGATCTTCTCATGCAGGTAGGGGGGGGAATCGGTGGCCGGATTGGCGCCCCAGACCACGATCAGTTCGGCCTGGTCGAGGTCCACGTCCATGGTGCTGTGCAGCTCGCCCATGGTCACGTGGGGGGCGATCATGGCAAAGGAGACGTAGCACAGTGCACCGACACCCAGGGTATTGGGCGAGCCGAAGGGAAACAACACGCTGGAGGCCGATGAGACGGCCACCCCCGCGGGCTGGAAGAGGTCGCACATGGCCATGTCGAAGCTACCGCGCCCCGTGTAGATGGCGGTGGCTTCGGGGCCATGCTCGGCCTTGATCGCCTGGAGGCGCAGTGCGATCTCGCCCATCGCCTCGTCCCAGGAGATGGGGCGGAAGTCGTGGGTGCCCTTGGGCCCGACGCGCCGCAGGGGCGTGCGCAGGCGCTTTGGGTCGTGGACGATGTCGGGGGAGTGGCGCCCGATGGCGCAGCTGGTCCCGAGTGGGTGGTCGGGGAGCGGCGCGACCTCGATGAGGCGGCCGTCGTGGAGCGTGGCGCGCACCCAGCATCCGGCGGGGCAGATCCCACACAACCCATCACGCACTTCACGAGCCGCTGCGTTCATCGGACAGTCTCTCCCACTTGATGGTATTTCTTGGCGAGCTTGGCGCCTTGGCGTGAGCCATTGCGGACTCTAAGTCAAATTGTCCCCGCACCTGGCTCCAGCCGCCACTGCGGCCCACGCTGAGCCCTTACGAATGCGCTCACGAAGGGGTCTGCCGGCCGCTCCAACAGGTCCGCGGCGCTCCCCTGCTGAAGCACGCGACCGGCGCGCAGCAGCACCAGCCGGTGGCCGAAGAAGACCGCCTCGCCCAGGTCGTGGGTGACGAGCACGACGGTCTTGCCGAGGCGTTCGAAGATGGTCTTGAGCTCTTCCTGCAACTCGACCCGGATCATCGGGTCCAGCGATCCCAGGGGCTCATCGAGCAGGAGCAGGTCGGGGTCCAGCATCAGTGCCCGCATCAGGGCGGCGCGCTGACGCTGGCCGCCTGAGATCTCCAGCGGATAGCGCCCGAGCAGTCCGACCGGCAGCCGGGCCAGGGTGGCCAGCTCCAGCAGTCGGGCCTCGCAGCGCGCGCGCGGCCAGCCCAGTTCCCGCGCCACGAGCGTCACATTGGCGCGCACGGTGAGGTGCGGGAACAACCCACCCTCCTGGATCACATAGCCCATGCGCAGGCGGGCCGCGCGCAGGTTGTCCGGCCCCAGCGCCGCCCCCTCGAACCGGACCTCGCCGGCATCGGGGCGGATCAGTCCGGCGGCGAGTCGCAGCAGCGTCGACTTGCCGCAGCCGCTGGGGCCGATCAACACCGTCGTGCGGGCCGCCGGGCAGTCGAGATCGATCCTGTCCAGGGCCTTGGCGCCGTCATACGACTTATTAATGGCGTGGTATCTAAGCATGGTCTGTCAGCCGGCGGGGGGCGCGGCGGCCGCGGATCGGGGCCGCAATCCCCGCGGTACCATCCCGCGTTCCGCCCAATTGAACAGGGCCTGCATCAGCAGGGCCAGCAGGGCCGCCGGGATCGCCCCCTGCATGATCAGTGCGGTGTCGTCGAGCCGGATACCGGTCAAGATCGGCTGACCATAGCCGCCGGCGCCGATCAGTGCCGCCAGGGTCGCGGTGCCGACGTTGATCACCGCGGCGGTCTTGATGCCGGCCAGGATGGAGGTCGCCGCCAATGGCAGTTCTACCAGCCGCAGCTGCGCCCCCCGGTTCAGGCCGAGCACCTCGGCGGATTCGCGCAGGGGCAGCGGGATTCCCAGTAAGCCCGCGTGGGTATTGCGCACGATCGGCAGCAGGCTGTAAAGGAACAGCGCGACGACCGCGGGCGGCCAGCCGATCCCCAGCACCGGGATCAGGAACACCAGTAGGGCCAGTGACGGGATGGTTTGCAGGATGCCGACGAGCCCCAGTACGAGCGCCCCGAGGCGGGACCAGCGGGCGGCGGCGATACCCAACGGCACCGCCACCAGGATGGCCGCCGTCAGCGAGACCGTGACCAGCCCGAGGTGCTCCAGGGTGCGGTCGCGCAGCGATTGCCAGAGACCGGTCGGCTGCGCCCGCGCGGCCAGCCCCAGGCGTTCGCGCAAAAAACCGGCTGCTGCTTGCTGTTCGGTCTCGCCCTGGAGCTTCACCCGGGCGTTGAGTGCGGCCATGGTCGGCTCATCAATGGTGCCCTCCAACCGCCGCAGGCGCTCGACCACCTTGGGTGCCCGCTGCTCAAGGTCCGCCCGATAGAGCAGGATCGCCTGATAGTCGGGGAACCAGCCCAGGTCATCGGTCAGCACACGCAGGCCGTAGTGGACAATCTCGGCGTCGGTGGTATAGACATCGGTGGCGTCGATCTGCCCGGCGGCGAGGCCGCGGTAGGCCAGGTCGTGGTCCAGTCCCCGCACGTCCTGCTGCGCCAGCCGATAGCGCTCGCGCAGGCCGGGCCAGCCATCCTCCCGGTCCATGAACTCGTTGCTGAAGCCGAAACGCAGTTGTGGCTGGTCGCGCAGATCGGAGACCCGGCGCAGCCGCAGACGCCCCCCCAGGCCCTCCGGTACCGCGATCGCATAGGTGTTGCGAAAGCCCAGCGGGGCCGACATCCGCAGCCCCAGTCCGGCGAGGACCTCACCCAACCGCGCCGTCGTCTCGACCTGCTGACCGGTCAGGACCTCCCGGGTCAGAGTCCCGCTGTACTCCGGATAGACATCGATCTCCCCCGCCAGCAGGGCCCCCCAGAGGATGCGGGTGCCGCCGAGCCCGGCCTGGTGCATCACCGGCTGGCCACTCTCGGCGATCAGCGCACGCACGACCTCGCCCAGGATCACCCCCTCGGTGAACGGCTTGGAGCCGACCATCACCGACGCCGTACCCGCGGCCGCAGGGCAGGTTGCGCACAGGCCAAGGACGAGCAGGGGCGTCAGCAGCCAGGCACGGCGGGTCAGGGACCGCATGGCGATCAACGATATCGAGTGTCGGGGGAATGGTGCCCGATGGCGCAACTGGTCCCGCGTGGGTCGTCGGGGAGCGGCGCAAGATCAATGAGGCGGCTATCCGTCAGCGTGGCGCGAACCCAGCATCCAGCGGGGCAGATCCCGCGCAACCCGCCACGCACTTCACAACCCGCTTCGTTCATCGGACAGTCTCTAACCACAAAAAAACGGATTGTGACATTGGGAGATTTTTCCGTGATAATGGATCTCAATATTTACAATAGTTTACAATTACGCAACAAACAATGGGTCGCAAGCTGGTCCCGGATAGCATTTTGGTGCCGTTGCAGGAAGACCTCGGGCAACCCGGGATGGAACCGATTTTCTGGCAGGGGGCCAACCATGAGCTGTTGGCCCCAGACTGGTATCCCATCGCACCCATGATCGAGCATCTGACATACAGTGTGGCGCGGACCCCGGCGGACCTGACCGCCCATACTCGACGGGTGCTCTTGTGCCTAAGTCAGCAGGAGCCGGCGCCCCTTTTCGGGAGCCTCGCCGATCTGTTTATCGCGTTGGGTGACCGGGGGGGCGCATTGCGGCAACGTCTCTTCAACCTGGCCCGTCCGTGGCTCCCCGACCCGCAGGCGCGCCTGCTCGCCGCCTGGCTCGACCAAGGATATGTCGACGACCGGGCACTCCCGGACGATACCCACACGGTGTTGGCGGCTCGCCCCCGTGGCCGCGCCCTGACGCTGACCGATTGAGCGTCCCCGTGCGCGGTTTCGACCAGGACCTGTATCTGGGGGTCACGCCCGCCGGTGCCTACCATGCCACCGCCGCCCAGGAGCCGACACCGATGCGTCGGCTCCTGTTGAAGCTGCTGAAGGAGCGCAGCACCCTGCGTGTCGGGGATGTGCCCTGGACCGACTGGCTGAGGGATGGGTCGCCCGAGCCCGCGGTCGACCTGGTCGCGCGCATGGAGACCCTGGGCTGGCTGTGGGGCCTGGAGACGCCCGAGCAATGCCCGGCGGATTCGCTCGAGCCGCTGTTGCCGCGGCTGCTGCCCTCCTTGAGCAGCCTGCGTCAGGCGCTGCTGGCCGACCGCCACGGTCTGCAGATCGGCTACGCGGGATTTGACGAGGCCCAGGTCCAGGGCCTCGCCGCGGTCAGCGCCGATGCCGTAGCGCTGGCCTTCCGCTGCCGCCGATTGCTGGGCGGACTGGAGCGGACCGGGCCTGGTGCCTGGGGCATGATCGACGCCGCCGGTCACAGCCAGATCGGCGTCTGGCCCTTGTTCCTGGGCACCGAATGGTTTGCGCTGATCCTGGGCGGGCGACCGCGCTTCAACCATCCGGATTTCCTACGCCTGGTCTGGAGACTGTCCCGAACGGTGGATGGGGCACCGGATCCGGCGCCGTTGCTGCACTTGACCACCATCTAAACGACACCTAAGCTCAGAGAGGGAAGAATCATGCGTGACGAGCGGTGATTGCCAAGGCCAACGCGAAGCTGGGATTGATCTTTCTCGACGTGAAGCGCGCAGCGGAAAACGTTGCCAAGATCATTTGATAACGGGGGGAAACCGTCATGGGTGCCTTTTTTCTACTGCGACTCAACGACCATATTCAGTACCTGAACCGGATCAAGGCCACCTTGAACGGGACCGGCGATTTCCGCGGCTGTGGCCATCACGACTGCAAGCTGGGCAAATGGATGGACGGTGCCGGCCCGACCGAGGCAGCCGAGGTCGGCCCGGCGGCCAAGGCCGTGTTCGACGCGCTGGCCGAGCCTCACCAACAATTCCACGCGGCCAGTGCCAAGGCGTTGGAACTCTCGCTGGCCGGAAATGCCGGCGCGGCGGAGACTGAAATCACCGCCATGCATACACTCTCCGCCCTGTTGGTCGATCGGCTACTCGAGCTTGACCGGCTGTCGGTGGCAGCCAAATGATCGGGCGGGCTGTGGCGATGTCCGGGCCTGATCCAACGACCGCTGGACCGCCCTTGCGGGTGGCGGTCCTGGGCATGGACGCCCGTCAGGTCAAGGCCCTGGAGCTGGCGTTCCACGGACCGTGCCGCGATGCATGCGTACTGGCCGAGGAGCCGCAAGCCCAGGCGTGCATCGTGGATATGGATGCCTACCAGGCCCGCACCGTCCTGCGCGAGCTGCGTAGCCGTGACCCGCGGCGCCCTTTGATCCTGTTGTCGCTCGCGGCCTTGAGTGAGACCCTGGTCGGGGCGGATCTGGTCGTGGCCAAGCCCATCCGTCTGGACGACCTGGTCGTGCGCCTCGCCACGTTGCGCGAGCGGGTCCGTCAGGCGGCCGATCTCGCCCGCGCGGCCCCGGCCAAGATCGCGGTCTCCAAACGCATCGACGATTGGGGACGTCCGGCCGTGGCGGGGGACCCTCAGGCCCGCACGCGCGCCGCGCGGTTCCTGGACCAGGAGCAGGCGCATGCCTTGATCGGCACCGCCCCGGATATTGACCCGAGCGATCCGCGCCAGTTGGTCAAGGCCTATTACGATCCCGGCCGCTTTCTGCAAAGCCTGGTGATGGCGGCCCGGGATTCGGCACGGGCGCGCGGCCAGGGGGTCCGCATCCTGGGACCCTGGCCCGAGATCGTACTGGACCCGATCCGCGGGCTTGCCCGGATCGCCGACTCGGACCACCATCTGCGTCCTTATGGCCTCCAACCCGCGGTGCTGCACCAGGGCCGATTGGAGTACATCGACGGTTTAATCTTGCTGCACGGTCAATTGCGTACCGTCGCATTGGACGCACTGATCTGGAAGCTGACCCTCTGGGCCTCCCGTGGCCGGCTGCCCCTGAACACGCCGCTGGATGTGCCCGTGCAGTTGCACCGTTGGCCCAACTTCACCCGGCTGGCGCTGGCACCGGGCGCCATGAGCATCGCCGCGCTCTGGACGCACGAGCCCCACAGCCTGATCGGGACCGCCGAGGCGCTGAAGCTGCCTCAGCGTTCTGTGTTCGCCTTCTACAGTGCTGCCGCCGCACTGGGTCTGGCGCAATGCCACGTGAGCGCCGTGCCGACGGTGGCGGTGTTCGGGCGCACCCGCCCGCTCGATCCTAGGGCCAGCGAGCGGCGCGGGCTCCTGGGTCGCATTGCGAGACGATTGCAGGTCTTCCTATAAGGAGTATCCGTCATGGCCCACCACAAGATCGTTTTTTCCGGGCCCGTCGGGGCCGGTAAGACCGCCGCCATCGCGGCGGTGAGTGACACGCCGCCGATCAGCACCGAGGCCAGGGCGAGCGACAGCACCCGCGAGCTCAAGGCCGCGACCACCGTCGCCATGGATTACGGTCTGCTGCGCCTGGACGGCGGTGAACAGGTCCATCTCTACGGTACCCCGGGCCAGGAGCGCTTCAACTTCATGTGGCAAATCCTGAGCGAAGGTGCCTTGGGTCTGGTGCTGCTGGTGGCCAACCATCGGCCGCAACCGCTCGCCGATCTGCGAGGCTACCTCGACGCCTTTCGGCCCTTCATCGACCAGGCGCGGCTCGCGGTCGGGGTCACCTACATGGACCAAAGCGCCGAGCCCCGTTTGGAGGACTACCATCGCACGCTGGCCGAGGCGGGGATGAAGGCGCCGGTGTTCGAGGTCGACGCCCGCGAGCGCCGGGACGTGGCGCTGCTGGTGCAGGCATTGCTGCTGTCGCTGGACCCTGGGGTGGAGACCGGCGCGGCGATTTGAGCCCGTGGCGTGCTTGGCGGTCCTGGCGGGACGGGGTTTGCAACCCCGTCCCGAACGTTTCGGGACCGGGGGGCATAGCGGAGTCGCCAACCGCTTCAAACGGTTCCGGACGGGGCGAATACCCCGTCCGGCTCGCGCGTCGCGCGAACGCAGCATCCGGCGGGACTGATCCTGCAGAGCCCATCGCCCACTTCACGACCCGCTTCGTTCATCGGACATTTTCTCTTACTTGAGTTGGCCTTGGTCATAATCCCGGCCACAGGGCTAGCCTCGCGGTGGTCCCTCTGCAACAGGAGGTCGAGGCTTTAGCCGGTGGCGGCTCCCGACATTCCAATAGAAATCAGTGGCGTCTGCACGCCAGACCGGCTAAAGCCTCGACCTCCAGTGGCCGGAACGACGATCACAGCCGTTCCGCCCTACGCTCGCTACCGGAGAATGGCCCGCCAGCCCCCGCGACTCGGCAGGCATTCCCAGCAAAACGAGGGGCGATAGTTCGGGTCGCAGGCGTTCCCGATGCCGTTGTGATCGTCGTCAGCCTGATCTGGATTGGCAACGCGCGGGCAATTGTCCCTCGTATCGGGAACACCGTCATTGTCATCATCGGTGTCCGCGATATTGCCGATACCGTCGCCGTCGGTATCCACGGACTCATTGGGGTCGAACGGGAAGGCATCTTGGGCGTTCGGCACACCGTCGCCATCGATGTCCGGGTCGATCGCATCGGGGATGCCATCGTTATCGAGGTCGCCGGTCGTGGTCTTCTGGGTCCGGTTGCCGTCGGCGTCATAGGTATAGGCGATGCTGCGACCGTCGGCATAGGCTACCCTGATCAAGCGGTTCAGCGCATCGTATTGAAAGCTTACCGTATTGGCGGAAAGCATTCCGGGAAGCAGCAGGAGCAAGGCCCATGCGGCAATCGGTGGTCCGATCTTGTGCGCGTTCATGTTCATCCCCTGCTTCACGATATTAGTCTTGTCAGACACTCTGAGACGCCAGAGATCCCGCCGATCCGCACCCACCCTCTGTGCCTCTCATGCTCCAGCGTGGTAGCAAGTCCCAAAGCGTCAGCCTGGCGTGGATATTCGGGCCGCTGGAGCGGCCAAGACGGCATTCCCACGCTGGAGCGTGGGAACGAGAAAAAAAAGCTACCGGGTTGAACGAAGGAGCGATGGGCTGAAAGTCGGAGCCTTCGGCACGAATGAGTAGCGCTGATGCAACTGAAGCCAGTATATAACGTCGAATGGCGCAATGACGCCACTCGGGACATCAAGTCCACCCGCCCTTAGCGCTTTAGCAACGGTCTGTGAGCAGTTATTCCCATAGAGATTATAATCAGGACTGCTGGCAATAACCGCTTGCAAATAGCTGGCGATGAGGAGATCCTGTAGTCCACTTGTTTGAACAACTATCTGGCTGTTTAGCGCGGCCATCCCCGTATCATACTTCATCACGCCATGAACACTCTTACCAAGAATAACATCCGATGTTGATGAGGGGTTCATGGGGTAAAATCCGATGGTATGCACGGAAGAGTTAGGGACAAATGGGCCGATGCCTAGGTGACCAAAAGGATTTCCCGAGGTCGAATCATACATAGCTATCACCCAGTCAAGGCCGCCCGGATCAATCGCGTTGCTCGGATTTCCGCCAGCATAATCATATGAATTAATTCCACCATCTAAACCAACAGGGTCGCTTTGAATATATCGACCAGCGCGAGGATCATAATCGCGATAATAGTTATAATGCAAGCCGCTTTCCTGGTCATAGTACTGTCCCGGAAACCGCAAATTGTAAGCAAACCGGGTGCCGTCCTTATCCGGGTCCTCATCCGCCGCATTCGACCCAAAGGGCTCCGACTCCCAGCGCCAGACGATTTTTCCAGTACTTGCCTCGGCGATGGCGCGCGGCGCGCTCAGATGGTCGGCGTAGACGAAGAAGTTGCCGGGGGCACCGGGTTTGAGCACCGCCACTGGGGTATCGCCAAGCCAGACGGTTTCCGTGACGGCCGCACCGCTGCTATCGTATTCCCCGAGCAGATGCCCGGCCTCGTCGTAGACGAAGTAGACGGGCGCCGTCAGATTGCCTGACAGGTCCCCCTTTGCGACCCGCTGGCCCAGGCCGTTGATGGCATAATGCTCGACACCTTGGGGAGTTGTGACCTGCGCAAGGCGGTTGCGGCCGTCGTAGCTGAATTGGTTTACGCCATCGTTGACGATGTTGCCGGTTTGGTCATAGGTATAGGTCTTTGCGTAGGCACCGCTCAAGCTCAAGATGCGGTTGCTGGTCTGGGCGTAGTTGTAGGTCTCGTTGAGGCCCAGAGGCCCGACACCAGGCAGCGGCGGCGAGTCGGTGTAGCCCTGGATGCGGCCGGCGGCGTCGTAGCTGAGTTGGCGGGTATGACCGCCCAGGTCATATTGGATCAGGCGGCCATCGCTATCGAAGCCGCGGCTGTAGGCGGTGCCGTTGCCCCAGGTCCATGACCGCGCGGCCCCGAACGGGCGATACTGGATGTTCGACAGCAGCGTAGCTCCGTTGGCACCGGTCTGCGTGAGCTGGCCCTGGGCATATTGCAGGCTCAAGGTCTTCCCTGATGGGTAAACGACCGAGGTCAGCCGGCCGCTCGTGTCATAAACGGACCGCACCGTGAGGCTTAAGGCGCCGATGCGTTGGGTCTTGCTGGTGACACGGCCCTGGGCATCGTAGCCCCACTGGGTGGACCCGGTCGCATCGGTCATTTGCGTGAGGCGGCCGATCCCATTGGTGCCCTGGTCGTAGGTGAAGACGATGGGGCTGCTGTTGGGGTAGCTGATCTGAGTGACGCGATTCAGTGCGTCGTAGCCGTAGGTGACGGCGTTGCCATTGGCGTCGGTCTTTCTTATCGGATTACCCGCACTGTCGAAGCCATTCTGCGTGGTGGTGGTATCGGGGCTGAGAGTGGCTGTTGGGTTACCCAGGCCATCGAACTGATAGCTGGTCGCCAGGCCGCGCGGGTCGGTGACCCGGGTCAGGTTGTCATTGGCGTCGAACTGGTACTGGGTGGTGTGCGAGGTCGGGTCTGTGCTCGCGATCAGCCGATTCAGGGCATCATAGCCGCGGGTCGTCGCCTGTCCCAGCGGATCGGCCGCGGCGGTCAGGTTGCCGTTGTCGTCATATCCCAGGGTGCTGGTCTGCCCCTGAGCGCCCGTGGCCGTGTTGGGCCGACCCAGGGCATCGAAGGTCTGGGTGAGGGTGCGGACCAGTGCGTTGGCGGGGTCATAGACCTCTTCCTTGACGCGATTGCCGGCGGCGTCAAGGGTGTAGACGATCTTGTTGCTCAGATTGTCGCTGACCTGCGTCAGGCGGTGGGCCTGGTCGTAGATGAAGGCGGTAAAGCTCGCGTCGGGCTTGGTGATTCGCTGCAATTGTCCGGCGGCATCATAGTTATAGGCGCTGGTTTCCCCGCCGACGGTACGCGACCGCAGCCGCCCCCGTGGGTCATAGCCCAGTTGGGTGATGAGACCGTTCGGGTCCTGGATGGTGAGGGGGCGGCCATTGGCATCATAGGCGGTGATTCTGGTCACATGGCCCAAGGCATTGGTGATCGTGGCCAGGTTGCCGCGAGCGTCGTAGCTCAACTGGGTGATATCGCTGACATCGGTCCGGGGGCCGTCGATCCGTGTGACCTGGCCATTCGCGTTATAGGTGTAGAGCCAAGTCCGGGTCACGCCGCCGCCCGTGATCGTGCGTTGGGTGAGGTTCCCTTTGGCGTCGTAGCCAAAATTGGTGACGCGGTTGGGCTCGGTGATCTGGGTGGGCAGGCGCAAGCTCGCGTGCCATTGGGTGTCGATGGTGCGGGCGAGCGACGTCCCCGAGGCCTCGGTGCGGGAGGTTTCCAATCCGCGTGTGTCGTGCGTGTAAGTGGTGAGGTTGCCGTTGAAGTCGGTGCGGCTGGCCAGGAAGCCGTTGGTGTCATAGGTAAACGCCTTCCCGCCCGCAGTCTGCACCGGGGTGCCGGTTACGGCCGTCGGCTTGGTCAGGCTGTACTGGGTGGTGAAGGCGTAGCCATGGACATTGCCGAGCGCATCGGTCACGCTCGCGGAGCCGTCGGGTTGGTAAGAAATGGTGGTCAGCTCGGCGCCACCGGCATGTTGAGAACTGATCGCCCAACCATTGGCATCGTAGTCCCAGGTGGCGAAGCGCTGGCCGTTCTCATCGATCACCCCGGTCAGTGAGTGGGGGAAGCTGGTGTTTTCATAGAGGTACTGGCGCACCCTGGCATCGGGATAGGTCACCGAGGTCAGGTTGCCGCTGCCGTCATAGCCGTAGCCGAAAATCTCGCCGGCCGGCGTCGTCGCCTGGCTGACCCGGTTATTGGCGTCGAGCGCAAAACTCAGGACATGACCGAATGGCCCGGTGACTGTCGTCAAGCGGTTGTTTGCGTCATAGCCGAGCGTCGTCACCAGCCCGGCGCGGGTCGTGACCGACAGCAAGCGCCCGTCGAGCGCATAAGCCTCGGTGCTGTCGTCGGCGTTCACTAGCGTCCAGCCGGTCTGGCCGTTGCTGGCATCCAGCACCGCGCCCAGCACCTCGGTCACGTCTGGGTCGGCGACCCAGGCCCCATTCGCCTCAGTGAACAGCAACTGCCGCCCATCGGCCTGAGTCAATGTGATCAAGCGATTCCCGGCGGTATCCGTCGAGGGCGTCAGGCCCCGGTGCCAGGTGCTGTGCCAATTGGCGCCAAAGGCGGAGGCCGTGGTGTCCTGGCTGTTATAGAACCGGCGCAGTTCCAGCTCGGTATGCGCCGCAGCGACAAAATCGGTTTCCGGCTGATACTTGTTGCCGACCGCAGCATTGATTGGATTGCCGTCACAGGCGGCCGGGCAATCCGCTTTCGATGGAGAGCCCAAGCCTTTTCTTGGCTCATTTGAGTTACTAAAGAGCGTCCATGCTCCCATAACATCGGGTGCGCCACTCTGACAAATGGCATGAAACGCAGACATAGGAAGACTGAGACGCGCAAAGCCCTCGCCAAATGAATCGCCAAAGGTAAGATCTCTGTAGGATACAAACCAAACTTTAAAGCCTGCAAGATCAAACAACCCCCACCAGTCCCATTGTGTGATGTTTCCATTTAAAAAATAAAAAGACTGGATAAGGGAACGATATCCGCTAGCTCCAGCCTCTAAAGGAGGCAAGATTTCTAAAAGAACACCATTGGATATCACACTCGCAGAAAAATTCTTACAATTGGCCCACCGATTAACGGACGTAACTGAGTCATCAAAAGTGGCAGTCGCAATGATATTTCCAGGAATAAAGTAAGGAGATGTACATTCACCATAACTAAGCAGCATCCTTGTAAACGGACTCCCTGTATATCTATAGGTGACATCGGCCAGGGATTCGAAAGTCACAAAAAATAGAGATGCCAAGCCGAGCAAAGACAAAAAAAACGCAGGCATTCGCGACACGCCAGGAATCGCTCCGGCTATCGCTGCCATGCAGGGTCCAGCGGATGCGCGGGTGGCCGCTAAAGAAAGGCCACATCGAGAAGCAGTTGCATGGCCGACAGGTACGCGGTGGGACGATGGACCGGGACAATATCCAGGGCCTTGCAGTAGGCGTTGGGATAGTTCTTGCGGACCTTGATGCGGCTCATCCAGTTGGCCAATGTGCTGGATCGAGGCCAGTTTGCCTGACTCCGCATGAGCGATGAGGGTTAAATTCAACACGATGCCCTCCTAATTGCCTTCCCCGAAACGACTCAAAGCGGCAAACGAAAGGAATCCCAACTCCAACCGCCATTGGGCTCGTCCTTGTCCCACCAGCACAGCCGATACTCGCGGCTTTCCGACGTGTGGGGGACGGCCAGTAGGCGGTCGTCATAGACGGCGCCCCGGCTGAAATGGCCGTATAACGTCCAAGTGCCACCGTTGATGCGGCTTTGGACGACGATCCCGCCGTGACCGCGTTTGGGGCAATGGATATGCACCCGGAAGCCCTTGGCGTCTCGCTCCAGCACGGCGGTGAACTCGGGCGCCGGATCGTCGACCGCCGCGGTGATCACCACGATGCCGAGTTCCCGGCCGAGACCGTCGGCATAGCCGGGGTGCAGCTTCATCCGTTGTGCCTGGTTGGACACAAGCGGCAACACAGAGCAAGCTCATTCGATAAGCGGTTTTTAGCACCGCGCAACCGGGTTGTCAAGACCGGTATGTACCTGATGGATGCAGTGCCGTAGGTCGGGTTAGCGAAGCGTAACCCGACGTGCGGCGCCGCGTGCGTCGGGTTACGGCGCGCGGTGAGTCGCTTTGGCAAACAAACAGCGTGCCACGCGCGCCTAACCCGACCTACAGCGGCCGGAACGACGATCAAGAAGAAAGAGTGCTTTGCTCTGACTCCCATGGCCCGCCTGAAAACCTGGGTATGAACGCTCGACTTCATGGTCGCGCTGACACGCGAACAGTCAGGGTCGAGACAACTCTTTGCCTGGAGAATCCCTGCCGATAGCCAACCTTGCCAGGATCAAAGATGCAGCAAGATGTCCACCCCGGCGGGTGGACAGATGCGACTGGCGGGCAGGGCGGCGCCGGCGCGCCACGCCGCGACCGCGTCGCGCTTGTCCGCGCCGACGACCAGATACACCACCTTTAGCGCATCGCTCAGACGGGCCGGGCTGAGCGAGACGCGTTCTGGCGGCGGTTTGGGGGCGTCGTGCACCGGGATGGCCGCCGGCCAGGTGGTAGAGCCTTCCCAGGTTGCGCCAGGAAATAGGCTGGCGGTGTGTCCGTCCTCGCCCAATCCCAGGATCACCAGATCGAATGTGCCGACCCCCGCCAGGGTGTTAGCGTAGCTGGCGGCCGCCGGCTCGGGGCCGAGCTCGGCCGGGATGGCGTAAATCTGCCGGCAGGGGATGGCCACATGGTCGAGCCATTCGTCGCTCGCCATGCGGCTGTTGCGGGACGGGTCAGCGGCCGGCGCACAGCGTTCATCGCCGAAATAGATGATCCAGGCCCGCCAATCGGCTACCGCGGTGCGTAGCGACCGATACAAAACGCGCGGTGTATTGCCTCCCGCCAGCACGCAGCGGAAGGCCCCGCGTTCGGTGATCGCCTGCTGAGCGCTCTCCAGCACGATCCGCGTGGCCGCCCGTTGAAGCTCGAGCGGGTCCGCGAATGTTTGCCAACGGCTGATCTGTACGCCACCCGTGTTGACGCCCGTGTTCATGCCTCGGCCTCCTTCATCATCAGCTAGACGATTGTCCGGTTTTTGGTGCACTTGCGCAGACCCATATTAGCGGGAACCGCAGGCGCTGGGGCGGGGCCTGTGCCCGCCCCGGGTGGGCCTTGATCGTCGTTCCGGTCACTGGAGGTCGAGGGGTTAGCCGGTCCGGCGTGCAGACGCCCCGGATTTATTTTGGTATGTCGGGGGCCGCCACCGGCAAAAGCCACG
>CAILVI010000323.1 GCA_903837595.1 uncultured Thiodictyon sp. | reverse complement strand
CTGGTACGGGTCTGCGAATGGCTGGACGGAACGCCCGTGGCGCCGACCAGACGCTCGCGCTTTGCCAGGTTGCAGCAGGCTGCCTGAGGGGGCCGGAGAATTCGCCACCAGTGTCAGGAACGAACCGCACCGCAGTCCGCATGGTGCGGTTCGTTCCTCACCGCACCCTACAGGAGCCATTGTGGCCGGAACAATGATCAAAGCCATGGCCGACTACCTGGCCGGCTCTGCCCGCCCCACCCACCGTCCAAGCCAGCCGGAACGGCCCCCACACGCGCCGACAGGCACCGCGCCGGCCGTTGGGACATAATGCGGCTTGACCTCGGCCATATCCGCGCGGATGGGGCAATGCTCAAGGTCTTGCGACCATCGTCCAGTGCCGCGCCAGCGCGGGAACCCCCGGACCCCAACCCATGTTTGAGCCACGCGACCAAACCCCGCCGACCCGCTCCCCGAGCCTGGGCGCGGACCAAGACCGGCAAGTCCAGGCCGATCTCACCCGCCTGCTCTACGATCAGGTCCGCCCGGGCATCGTTATCACTCTGGTCAACGCCATTCTGGTGGCCGGCGCGATGACTCTGGTCGCCAGCCCCACGGCGGTCTGGACCTGGTTGGGCTCGCTCGTGCTCATCCTCGGCGCCCGTATCCTGCTGGTCGCACGTTTCCACCGCGACCGCGCCACGGCTGCGGACACGTGCTGGACCCGACACTTCACCCTGGGCGCCGCCGCCACCGGGCTCGCCTGGGGGCTGGCCAGCCTGCTCCTGCCCGATGAGGATGTGTCCTATCAGGTCTTCCTGGGGTTCGTGCTCTCCGGCATGGTGGCGGGGGCCATCCCGACCTTGAGTCACCACCTTCCGGCCTACCGCGCCTATCTGCTCGCCGCCCTGGTCCCCTTCGGCGCGCACCTGGCGGTCATGGGTGACCACCTCGCCGACACCTTTTTGTTCATGTTGGCCCTCTTCGGGCTCTTCATGTGGGTCAATGCCGGCCGCTACCATCTCACCCTGCGCCGCTCACTGGAACTGGGCTATGCCAACCTGGACCTGGTCGCCGACCTGACCCGGGAAAAGGAACGGATCGCGGGGCTGAACCACCAGCTGGCGCGCGAGGTGGATGAGCGGCGCGCCGCCCAGCAGGCATTGGTCAGCGCCAAAGAGGTGGCCGAGTCCGCCAGCCTGGCCAAGAGCCAGTTCGTCGCCAATATGAGCCACGAGATCCGCACCCCCATGAACGGTGTACTGGGGATGCTGGAGATGCTCGCCCAGTCGACTCTCGACACCGCCCAGCGCGGCTATCTGGAGATCGCCCGCAGCTCGGCGGAGGGGCTGCTGACCATCATCAACGACATCCTCGACTTCTCCAAGATCGAGGCCGGCAAGCTGAACCTGGAAGCCATCCCCTTCGACGCCCGCCTGCTGGCGGAGGACGTGGCCGCACTCTTCAGTGCCAGCGCCCAGAGCCGACACATCGAGCTGGCCTGCTTCGTGGAGCCCCAGGTCCAGACCCGGGTCCTGGGGGACCCGACCCGCCTGCGCCAGGTCATCACCAACATCCTGGGCAATGCCATCAAATTCACCCACCAGGGGGAGGTACTCATCCATGTAAGCGAGTGCACCGGGGCAGCGACACCCGTGACCCTGTGTTTCGCCATCAGCGACACCGGCATCGGCATGACGCCGGAGCAGTGCGAACGGCTCTTTACCCCCTTTGTGCAGGCGGATGGTTCCACCACGCGGCGTTTCGGCGGCTCCGGACTCGGACTCACCATCAGCAAGAACCTGGTGGAGCTGATGGGCGGCACCCTGGAGGTCCACAGCACCCTGGACCAGGGTTCGCGCTTCCTGATCCGCATCCCCTTCGCGCCCCAGTCGGACACGGGGGCGGCACCGCCGGAGAACGGACTCGATGGGCGGCGCATGTTGGCGGTGGACGACCACCCGACCAACCTGGAGATCCTGGGCCACTACCTGCGCGGCTGGGGCGTGCGCTACACCTGTGTGACCCACGCCGCGGAGGCCCTGACGCACCTGCGCTTGGCCGCGCGGCAGCAGCAACCGTTCGAGGTCGCCATCCTGGACATGCAGATGCCGGACATGGATGGGCTGGAACTGGCCCGGGCGATCCGGGCGGACCCGGCCATCCCCCCCACCCGGCTGGTGCTGTTGAGTTCCGTCGGCCAGGGCGTCGCGGCGGACTCACCGGAGATCGACCTGGCACTGAGCAAGCCGGTGCGGCTCGCCCTGCTGCGCGACGCACTGTTCCAGTTGGTCCACGGCCGCACCCCGGAGCCGACCGCCGGCGCGCCGCAGCACCCGACCCGGCAGCTGACCGGGCGCATCCTGCTGGCGGAGGACAACCTGGTCAACCAGAAGGTCGCCTGCGGCATGTTGCGCAAGTTGGGGCTGACGGTGGAGGTGGCGGACCACGGTGCGGCGGCGCTGGAGCTGATCGCCCAGCGCTCCTATGATGCCGTGTTGATGGACGTGCAGATGCCGGTGATGGACGGATTCGCGGCAACCCGGGAACTACGCAGCCGTGAGCAGCACTCTGGGGGGCCGCGCCTACCGGTCATCGCGATGACCGCCAACGCCATGTCCGGGGACCGCGACCTCTGTCTCGCGGCCGGGATGGACGACTACATCCCCAAGCCGGTGCGGCTCGCCGAATTGCACCGTGTGCTGGACCACTGGCTCGCGGTGCCGTCAGCACCCTAGTTAATCCTGTCCAATTTCACGCCACCGGCTCGACCGCCCCCGTGGTATCGGGAACTGTGCTGCCTCAGCCCGCCAGGTCGCCCGCCGCCGCGCCCTCCTCGCCCCTGAGTAAGAGGACATAGCCGCGCCCGCGCGCGGCGGCGATCACCAGCGCATCGATTCCAGCCTCTTCGAGCTTGCGACGGATGTGGCCCACATGGACATCCGCGGCACGATTGCCCGGCCCCCAATGAACGCTGTTCAGCAGGTCACCGCGGCCGACCGGGCGGCCGGCGTGCCGCATCAGTCGAGCGAGGATTCCGGCCTGGGTCTCAGTCAATTCCACCGCCGGCCCGTCGCCGTCATCGCGCACCACACGGGTCGCCAGATCCAGCACCACCGGACCGACCCGCAGCCGGCCCTCCGGGTTGGGCGCCGGGCAGCGGCGACGCAGGACGGCGCGCACCCGGGCGCGCAATTCACCCACCTCGAATGGCTTGGTCACATAATCGTCGGCGCCCGCATCCAGGCCGCGGATACGCTCGTCCGGGTCGTCGCGGCCGGTGAGGATGATCAGCGCCACGGGCGTGGTCGCCCCCAGTTCCCGGGCCAGGTCCATCCCGTCGTCGGCCCCCAGATTCAGATCCAGGAGCACCAAGTCGGCCCCCGCGTTGCGGTAGATACGGCGAAACTCAGCAGCACTCGGCGCCAGCGCGGTATGGTGGCCGTCGAGTTCCAGACAGCGGGCGATCCCCCGCGCCAGCGGGAGATCGTCCTCGACGATGATGATGCGGACGGGGTCGGTCATGGTCGGTCCTGGCGGTCGGTGTCGCGCGGGGGCTGGCCCGGCGCCCGGTCCCGAACGCCAATGGGGCCAGTGTCAGCAGCGCGCCCCGATGTTGCCCATCAAGCAGTCACTAATCGGGTATTCTGACATCTTCTCGGCGATTTACACAAATTCACTTCACAGCTCATCTGGCCGGGCATTAAGCTAGTCGCCGGGTGGCGGCGTTTGGCCCCTACCGGCGACCTCGACACCATGGCGGCCCCCAATGTACGTACACCCACCGACACCCCAGGCCCCGATCCCGGCCTCACCGCTCGCTGCCCCGGCACCCCGGCCCTCATGGCAGCGCTGGTGAGTTACAGCACTGACCCAGCGACGGCCAGCCAGGACAGCACCGCCCGGCGACGCAGCGCCATCGACTCCTGCGGCGACGCGGCCGAGTGCGACACCGCCACCCCCGCCCTGCGGCGTTACAACACCGACCTTAAGGACTTCTCGGACCTGATGGCCGGCTATCGCCCGCCCCACGAACAGATCCGCGCCCTGCTCGACTTCGCCTGCCGCAGCCTGGAGGCGGAGGGGGCGGCCCTGGGCGAGATTGCGGACGCAAGTTATCGGGTGCTCACCAGCTTCGGGGCCGCGGGGACCGGCAGCGGGCCGGTGCTGGCACCGGGCGTGGTACTGGCCCTGGGGGCGGCAGAGCTCGCCGCCATCCACGACCTGGAGCAGACCGAGACGGCGCCGCCAGGCGCACCCACACGCCCCTGCGCCTTACCGCCGCACACCGCCTTCACGGCCGCCACCCTACTGCGCTGGACCGACGCCGAGGGCCTGGCGCATCTGGGCGCGCTGTCCTTCGCCCCCGGCCCCGGCGGGGACGCGACCACCACCGAGAAACGTCAGATCATTGCGCTCGTGGGCCAGGGCATCGCCTCCAGCCTGCGGGAACGGGCGGTCCTGGACGGACTGCTGGCCGCCCGCCAGCGGGAAATCATCGGCCACCTGGCGAGTGGCGTTGCGCACGATTTCAACAACCTGCTGGGTGTGATTGACATCAACCTGGACTATCTCACCGACCTGCTCGGCGCCCGCACACTCCCCCCGGAGGTCGGCGAGGTGTTGGAGGAAACCCGACTCGCCGCCCGCCACGCCCAGATGGTGACCGCCGGCCTGCTGTCACTGAGCCGCGGGCGCCGACTGGCCACCGGTCCGACGCCGGTATCCAACGTGGTGGAACGCTTCACCCGCACCCTGGCACGCATCCTGCCGGCGCAGATTCTGGTCAAAACGCAGGTGGCCCCAGGGCTCGTCGCCCTGGCGGACGAGGCCCTGTTGCAGACCGCCCTGCTCAACCTGTGCATCAATGCCCGTGATGCCATGGGGGGCCGCGGGACCCTGGGCATCACGGTGGCACGCATCACGCGCACGAGCGCCCTGTCACTGACCCTGGGGCGCCTGGACCCAGGCGACTATGTGGAGATCGCGGTCTCCGATACCGGGGTCGGCATGTCGGGGGAGGTGCTGGGGCATATTTTCGAGCCACTGTTCTCCACCAAGTCCAGCGGCCGGGGCACCGGTCTGGGACTCTTCATGGTACGTGAGTTCGCCGACCGCTGCGGGGGCGCCGTGGGAGTGGAGACCCGACCCGGACGGGGCAGCCGCTTCGCGGTCTACCTGCCAGTCGCCACACTGCCCCCGCCGGAGGCGGCCCGGGTCGCCCCCTGCGTACCGCTCCCGTCGCTGTCGGCACGGGTGCTCTTGGTCGACGACGACCCCGGCATCCGCGCGGTACTGCGCCGCACCCTCGAGGCCCACGGACTGCGGGTAGACCAAGCGGTGAATGGCGCCGAGGCCTTGGCCTGGCTGGAGGGCGGGGCGCCCTGCGACTTGGTGCTGTCCGACATCGTCATGCCGCAGATGGACGGGATCGAACTGCACCGGCGCCTCTCCCATGCCATCCCGGGCTTGCCAGTGCTGCTGATGACCGCCGACGAGCACCAGAGTGTCCAGGCCGCCGGACTGCCGGTGGACACGGTGATCCTGTTCAAGCCGCTGGTGACCGAGATCCTGTTGTCACGGATCCAGGAGCGCTTGCAGCGTCGAGGGTGAAGGCTGAAGGCTGAAGGCAGATTTACAGTTTTTTACTGGCCGAATCGACTCGGTACAGTAATAGTCAGCACATGAACCTGATCTGCCTCGACGATGACCCCCGAATGGAGCCCACCCTGCGACGCTTCGTCCTCGGTCTGGGTCATGGCGTGCGTTTCCACACCGCCACCGCCAGCTTCAAGCTGGACGTCGCCGCGCAGTTGCCTGACTTGATCATGCTCGACCTGGAACTCGGTCAGGAAAATGGCATTGATGTCATCCACTGGCTCGCCCAGCGCGCGACGGCGCCCCCCCTGATCCTGTTCTCCGGGCACGGTGACGACCTGCTCGACACCGCCCGGCGGATCGCCTGCGCCAGCGGGATGACCGTCCTGGGGGCCATCAACAAAGGCCAGATCGTCCGCGACCTGCCGGCCCTCCTGGGTCAAGGCCAGCGGCCGCACCCAGCGGCGCCGCCGACCCCGGCCGCCGCGCTACCACACCTGACGGCCGCCGACCTGGAGCGCTTCATCCGGGAGGACCGCATCGAGCCGCACTTCCAGCCGATCGTGGACCCCAGCGATGGGCGCCTGTGCGGCGCCGAGGTTTTGGCCCGGCTGCACCTGCCCTCCGGAGTGCTCCTGGGCGCCTCCGCCTTCATCCCGCTGGCGCAGTCCACTGGCCTCTTGATGGCGCTGACCGAGGCGCTGTTCGCCCGTCTCATCGGGCTCAATGCAGAACTGCGGCCGCTCGCGCTGCGCTATCTGTCGGTCAACCTCTGCGCCGCCGCCCTCGACCGGGACCAGGAGCGGGCCGTCATGCTGGTTCGCGGACTGCTGGTCGGACTGGGCGACTGCTGCGGGCTGCAGGTGGAGTTGACCGAAACCGCCACCATGGCCGATTCCCAGCCGGCGCGGGAGCTCACCGCCCAACTGCGCCTGCTCGGGGTGACACTTGCGATGGACGACTTCGGCACCGGCTATTCATCGGTGCGCGCACTCACCGAATTGCCCTTCGACACGCTGAAGATCGACCTGTCGTTCGTCTCGGAGATGTTTGACTCCGCCAAGGCCCAGAAGGTCTTGCAGGCGATCGTCAACCTGGGTCACAACCTGGGACTCACCGTCGTGGCGGAGGGTGTGGAGACCGACGCCCAGCGACGTTTCCTGCTCGAGCACGGCACCGACCTGGCCCAGGGTTATCTCTTCGGCCGCCCGATGGACATCCAGGCGCTGATTCGCACCTACTGCCCGGCGGCCCCCCCCCCCTGCGGCGATGCAAGCCTGAGGGCCCCCTTCACGTTTCTTGCGGACTCATTGCCGGATCTGGGATAACCGATTCCAATCCCCCGTTTTGCACCCCGTGGAAGCCAATCCGATGCCCAGCGACACCCGACCCCGCGTCGTCCTGATCGACGACGACCCGCGCCTGCTCCAGGCGACCGCCCGCCTCATCGGTACCTGGGGTTACCGCTGCCAGACCTTCATCGAGGGTCGCACCGCCCTGATCGCCATGGCCCAGGACCCGCCGACCGTGCTGCTCGTGGATATCTACATGCCGGACCTGGACGGCTTCGAGGTGATCGCGCGCATGCGCCGGATCGCCCCCGGGACGCGCATCATCGCCATCAGCGGTGATATCGTCCGGGGGCACCCGACCAATGCCCTGGCCGTGAGCGAACAACTGGGGGCAGACGCCACCATTCAGAAACCGTTTCGACCGGAGCAATTGCGCGCTCTGCTCGGGCGCTGGTGTAGCGCCGAGGTCGAACCGGTCGCCTGAGCGGCGCCGCGACGCCCACAGGCTGCTGGGCGTTGCGGCCTGAGCACCGATCGACTGGGGGATCAGTACAACCGCCATGGACACCACCCCGAGCGCCGCGCCGCCCCCAACACCACCCGCCGCGGGCCCCACGCTGGCCCGGACGCTGAGCGCCACGGCAGCGCTGGCCCTGCTGGCCCTGGCCGGCAACCATTTCAATCTGTCGCTCCTGTTCGGTGTCGATCTGCTGTTCGGCTCAGTCGCGGTGCTGTTGGCACTGGTGTGGCTCGGGACCTGGCCCGGACTACTGGTGGCCCTGATCGGGGGTAGCTATACCTGGTTGCTGTGGGACCACCCTTATGCATTGATCATCCTGGTCGCCGAGGCGGCTGCCGTGGCATGGCACCGCCGACACGCGCAACGGCGGGGCTGCGACGCACCGCCGCTGGCGGTCTCGGTGTCGCTGTATTGGTTCCTGATCGGTATCCCGCTGGTCCTGCTGTGTTACCGGGTCGGGCTGGGGATGGGTTGGTCACAGACCCTGCTGGTGGCCCCCAAACAGGCCCTCAACGGCATCCTCAACGCCGGCCTGGCCGATCTGGTCGTGTTGGCCGCCGCGGCCCGCTCCGGGCGGCGCGGCGCGCTGCCGGGCGCCCAGGTCCTGTTCAGCGTGCTGCTCTCCGGTCTGTTGCTGCCGACCCTGTTGCTGACGGTCTGGCAGAATCAGGACATCAAGGACCATCTGGAGCGCGAGCAGGCCGCGAGGCTGAATCTCTTCGCCCTGACTGCGGCCCATTACCTGGGCCCCCAACACTACCCACACGGCCTGAGCGCGGCGGAGCTGGACACTGAGCTCGCTGATCTAAAAGGATACCTGACTGCGGCCTTGCCAGCGGGCAGCGATTCACGGGTGCAACTGGTACCGAACCCGGATCCGCCATCACCCACCGTGGCGGACCCGCAACACGGGTCGCCAAGCGCAACGACGATCATCGGCCAGCCGCCCCCGCAGCGCACCGGCATACCCACCGGAACCGAGGGGTTGCAACTAATCCTGCCGGGGGGAGAGCTCCCCTCGCGCATGGCCCGGTGGCGCCTGGCCCATTACCGCATGCAGATCCCCGTTACCCTGGCGTCTGGGCGAACCCATCTCGTGGTGGAATTCAGCGCTGCCCCGCTGATTGATGACCTGCAGCAAACCGTCACGCGGCGCTTCCTGGCACTCCTGGTCCTCGCCGGATTGGGCATCACGCTGGCCCAGGGGTTGAGCCGGTGGCTGGTGCGCCCCCTGCAACGGCTGGTGACAGTCACCCGCGCCCTGCCTGCGGCGATCGGCGAGGCCAGACCCTGGCCCGCGCCCCGGCCGGGCCTGCTGGCCGAGACCGGCCAGTTGACGGATGCTGTGCAGGAGATGGCACAGTCCCTGGCCGCCAGCTTCCAATCACTTCAGGCCGAGCAGGCGCAACAGGCACACCAGCGCTCCCTGGTCGAGCGCCAGGCCGAGGCACTGGCGCAGAGCGAGTCACTCCTGCTGGAGTCCCAGGCCATCGCCCATCTGGGCAGTTGGGAGCTGGACCTGGCCACGGGGGCGCTGGTCTGGTCCTATGAGACCTTCAGGGTGCTAGGTTACGTGCCCGGAGCCCTGACGCCCACCCTGGATGCCTACTTTGCGGTCATACCCGCGGATGACCATGCGTCGATCCACGCCGCGCTGGAGAGGGCCCGCGGCCGGCCGGGGTTGACCCAGACGGTCGAGCACCGGGCACAGGGACCAGACGGGGTCCCGCGCACCCTGTTGACGACGGGGCGGACAATCCTCAATGCCGCGGGACAGGCCCTGCGCCTGACCGGCAGCATCCAGGACATCACCGATCGCAAGGCGGTCGAACTGGCCCTGGCCGACCAACGGCAACGGCTGGCGAACATCATCGCGGCGACCCGGGCGGGCACCTGGGAGTGGGAGGTGCAGACCGGCGCCACCGTGGTCAACGAACGCTGGGCAGAGATCGTCGGCTATGACCTGGCCGAGCTGGCACCGATCAGCATCCAGACCTTGACCGACCTCACCCACCCCGCTGACCTGCAACGGTGCATGGACCTGGCGCAGGCGCATTTCAGGGGCGAGCTTGCGGATTACGAGTGTGAGCTGCGCATGCGCCACAAGGACGGACACTGGGTCTGGGTACTGGACCAGGGCCGAGTCATGGAGTGGGATGCACCAGGGGTCCCGCGGCTCATGTCCGGCATCCACCAGGACATCACCGAGCGCAAGCAGGCCGAGCTGGCGGTGGCCGGGCAGGAGTCCATGGTCAGCGAACTGCTGGCCCTGGCCACCGAGTTCGTCGGGGTGCCCGATCTGGAGATTGCGGCCCTGACCGCGCGGGCGCTCGAGCGCGTCGGCCGCTTCGCCCACGTCGACCGCAGCTACATCGTCCGGTTCGACACCTCTGCCAACACCCTCACCAACACCATGGAGTGGACGGCAGCGGGCATCGCCCCCGCGCTCGCGCTCAACCAGGCCATCCCCTGTGCCGAACTGCCGGCCCTCATGGAGCGGCTACCGCTCGGGGAGCCCATCGTGGTGCCCCGCGTGGCAGAGCTCCAGCCGGACTGGTCCCGGGAGCGGGAAATCTGCAACGCTCAGGGCATCGCCTCGATCCTCATCGCCCCGCTGATCGTCGGCGAGCGACTGCTCGGCACCATCGGCTTCGACGCCGTGCACACTCCGCGTGACTGGTCAGCGATGGAGGTGCGTTTCCTCCAGGTCTTAGCCAGCATCCTGGCCGGCGCAGTGGACCGGGCGCAGACCACCGAGGATCTGCGCGCGAGCAACGCCCGCTACGAGCAACTCGCCCACCAGAGCCGCTCCATGAGCTGGGAAATCGACCCCGAAGGCCGCTATACCTATGTGAGCCCGGTCTGCGAGCAGGTCCTGGGCTACCGACCGGAGGAGCTGATCGGCGGCCATTTCTACGACCACCTCGCCGGGCCCGACCGGGAGCAGGTCAAGGCCGCCATCTTCGCCATCATGGAGTGCCGCGAGCCGCTGCGCGATTTCGACCGACTCTGCCTGGGAATCGATCACTGGCGGGTCTGGCTGACCACCAGCGGGGCGCCGCTGTTGGCCGCAGACGGCACCTATCTGGGCTACCGCGGCATCGACACCGACATCACCGATCGCCACCTGGCCCAGGAATTGATCAGGGAGAGCGAGGCGCGCCTGAACGCGGTGTTCGAGAACGCCCCCATCGGCATGGCCCTGATCGCGGCCGACCGGCGTTTTACCCTGGTCAACCGGACCCTGGCGACCTTCCTCGGCCGCTCCCAGGAGGAACTCACCGGATCGCGGTTCGATGAGGTGACCCACCCGGATGACCTGGGCCACAACCTGGACCTGTTCGCCGAGTTGCAGGCCGGCCGGCGCGCGGACTATCGCATCAAGAAACACTATCTGCGCCCGGACGGCGCCATGGTGTGGGGCGACGTACGGGTCACCCTGCTGCCGAGTCGCCCTGGCGCGCCGCCGACGCCCTTGGCGATGATCGAGGACATCACCGATCTGCAGGCCGCCACGCAACGCCAGCACGCCCTGGAGGAGGCCCTGAGCCGCCATGCCGCACAGCTTGAACAACTGGTGGATCTGATCAACCAGGCGCTGCCGCCGGCGCAGAAGGACCGGGCACTGCTGGGGCTCGGCTGCCGCAGCCTGGGGGTCGCGGCGGCGGTCCTGGGGCTGGTGACGCCGCAGCGCGAGCACCAGGTCCTGATCGCGGTCACCGACCCGGACCTGGGCCCGAACCTGGGCACAGACCTGGACGCGGGCCCGGATGAGCCCCGGCCGGCCCAACTCGCAGCCGTCCTGACGCAGACCCTGGCGCACCGCGACCACCCCTGCGTCCTCACCGCCGAACAGCTACCGGGGGCCAGGGTGAGCGCGGGTTTTCGCTCCTGCGTCGGGCTCGCCTTCGACGGCCCGCGCCTCAGCGGACAGACCGAGACGCTGCTGCTGTCACTGTGGGGACTGGAGCCCGTCCTGGAGCTGGGGGACCCCGAGCGCCAGATGCTCCGACTGATCGCGCAGCGCCTCGCCGCGGTCCGTTATCAGGAGCAGATCCAGCACGACCTGGTCAAGTCCCGGGAGCGCGAGACCATCGGTCACCTGGCCAGCGGGGTCGCCCATGACTTCAACAACCTGCTGGGAATCATCGACGCCAACCTCTATTTCCTCGGCACCACCCTCCCAGGGGCAGATAGCGACCCCGAGATCTGTCAGGTGCTGGAGGAGACCCACAGCGCCCTGGGCCAGGCCAAGGTCATCACCTCCGGGATGCTGTCGCTGAGCCGCGCCGGCGGGGTCCCCCTGGGGCCAATCGACCTCGCAGAGACCATCGACGAACTGGCGCGTATCCTGCGGCAGGTCCTGCCCCCCGCCATCCGCCTGACCGTCGCCATCCCGCCCGGGCTGCGGGTATGGAGCAACGCCGGATTCCTGCAGGCGGCACTGCTCAATCTCGCGCTCAATGCCCGGGATGCCATGCCCCAGGGGGGCGAGCTGCATATTGAGACGGCGGACCGCCACTGGACCGGCCAGCCCCCACTGGCGGTTGGGGCACTTACGCCAATGGACTGCGTCGAGTTGCGGGTGTGCGATACCGGCAGCGGCATCACGCCCGCGATCATTGAGCGCATTTTCGATCCGCTGTTCTCCACCAAGGCCAAACAGCGCGGCCATGGACTGGGGCTCTTCATGGTGCGGGAGTTCATCGCCCGCTCTGCGGCCGGGCTGGAGGTGGAGTCACGCCTGGGCCACGGCAGCTGCTTCCGGCTGCTGTTGCCGCCCGTGTCCGCGGACTCAGCGACACCCCGACCCGACCCGCAGTCTGTCCCGCCGGGCGGCGACACCGACGCCCTGCCCCCGGGACTGCGGGTGCTGCTGGTGGACGACGACCCGCGGGTGCGGGAGGCGGTGGCCCGGCTGCTTACCCTCGAGGGGGTGGTCCTGGCGCAGGCGGAACACGGCCAGGCCGCGCTCGCACGCCTGGCCCAAGACGGCGGGTTCGATCTGGTATTATCCGACATTGCGATGCCCGGCCTCGACGGGATCGGCCTTTACCGACACCTCGCCCGGGAGCGACCAGGGCTGCCGGTCATCCTGATGACCGGCCAGGACAGCACCCTGGCCGTCACCGACGACTTGCCCGAGCACCCCCTGGTGCTGCGCAAACCACTCGACCCGGCAGCCCTGCGTGCCGCCATCCGCACGCGCGTCGTGCACCCCCAATGAACGCGCACAGGGCAGTTGTCACGCCAAGGCACCAAGCTCACCATGGCTTTTCAGTGGGTTAGTTGGCTGGGCGATGCGCTCGCGGGTGCTCTGATGACGTCACCTACCCGATGATATTTCTTGGCGCGCTTGGCGCCTTGGCATGAGCAATTGCCCGCCTTGGGATGAACAGAAATCGCACCGACTAGACATGGGGAAACAGTTCGCGATAGGGCGAGGCGTCGAATATCGCCTCGATACGCAGGATGCGACCGTTTTCGACGTGCGCCCAGTGGACGGCATCCACCGACAACTTTTCGGAGATCTGGATGCGGTAGGTCAGAAAATGACAGACGTCCAGGCCATCGACGAAGACCTTGCGGACGGCAACCGACTGCACGATCCCACTGGAGTGGGCGCCGTACTGGATAAACTGGTCGGCGCTCTCGAACATGGCGATGGGACTGCGAAAGCTGAAACCCTGATCGGCGAGCAGCGCGCGCGCCCGCTCGAAGTCGAAGGCATCCCGGGCCGCGAAAAAGGCCTCGACAACAGAAAGCGGGTCAGCGAGCACGTTGATACTCCTAAGGAGCAGAGGTGGTGGCGACGATGGTGCAGGGTTTTCCCGCATCCGTCCAGCACCGCAGGGCGGACCGGCACGCACGCGGGCGCTCTCAGCGCAGCGAGCGCCGATCCAGCTCGAACATCGGGCGGCTTTCCGGACCAACCGCGTGCAGGGCGGGATTGAGTGAGTACAGGGCCAGGGTCGGTTTGACTTTGAGCGACAACAGGGAAGGGTCGAGATACCTCTTGAGCAGGCGCCTGGCCTGGCCCCGGTTGCGCATGCCGCGCAGGGCATGGACCTGGGACAACGCCCCCGTGGTGGGCGCGGCACCACCGCCGCGACGATAGCTGCTGATCACCGCCTCGGTGTAATCCAGGGTTTCCTGGTAGGTGACATGGCTGTTGGTGCGGTCCACCACGCCCTCACCGGCGTTGTAGGCCATGATCACGCGGCCATAGTCGCCCTTGTACTTGTCCAGCAGCCGCTTCAAGTGGCGGGTACCGGTGCGCAGGTTGGTCTTGGGGTCAAACAGGGCCGTCGTTGAGGTCACCCCATAATCACCGGCGGTCGCCGGCATCACCTGCATCAGCCCGACCGCACCCACGCGCGAGACCGCATGGGCATTGAAGTTGGACTCCGCGCCGACCACCGCGCGCACCAGTTCCCGCTCCACCCCATACTGCTTGGCCACCTCATCGATCATGGTACGCACCTGCTCGCGGCTCGGCGTGGCGCCACCGGGCGGACTGGGCAGCGGCGCCCGGACCGGGGCCGCGGGGAGGGCCGCCAGCGGGTCCACGGCCGGCGCCCCCGCCTTGGCCTTCGCAGTCGGCGCGGCCGGGCAGGCCAGGGGGAGCAGGACAAGCAGCCACAGGGTGCGGATCACGACAGGGTTCATCTTGGCTCCGGCGAGATTCTTGACTTGGCGTGGGCGCGGTACAGAGGCAGCAGCAATCCACCGGCCGGGAGGGACCCCGGGGCGGGTGCGCGCCGTGCCGATGCGGATCAGACGACAACGGGGGCGCAAATTCAAGTACCTTTATGCAATACTTCTCAGACTACCGAAAGGTGGCGGTCGCGCCCGCTGGCCGCGTAGCGCCTTAACCCCCGGTCGCGGCCATGCACCGCACCAGCTGCGCTGCCTGGTCTTCGAAGCAATGACGCTCGGGCTTCAGGCGCACGGCGGCCCGCAGGTGCTCGGCAAGCTCGGACACGGAGGCACCGGCGCGCAGCAGTGGACGCAGTGCGACGCTGTGTGTCTGACCCAGGCACAGGTGCAGGGTCCCGTCTACGCCCAGGCGCACCCGGTTACAGGTCTCGCAAAAGTGTTGAGACAACGGGGTGATGAAACCGATGCGGGTGTCGGTCTCCGCGACCCGGTAATAGCGGGCGGGGCCGCCGCCGGGCATGAGGTCCGGAATCAGGTTGAAGTGTTCTTGCAGGCGGCTTCTCACGGTCTCCAGGTCGAGGTAATAGTCGCGTTGGGCGTCGCGCCCCGCGGTACCCATGGGCATGGTTTCGATCAGGCGCAGGGTGAAACCGTGAGCGGCACAGAAGGCCAGGATCTCGGGGAATTCGTCCTCATTGACCCCGCGCATCGCCACGGTATTGACCTTAATCGGGGTAAAGCCCGCGTCCTTGGCGGCCATGATCCCGGCCATGACCTGGGACAGGCGGCCGCCGCCGGTCAGCTGGGCGAAGCGCTCGGGTCGCAGGCTGTCGAGGCTCAGATTCAGCCGCCGCACGCCGGCCCGGAATAGGGGTGCGGCCTGCGCCTGCATCTGGGTGCAGTTACTGGAGAGCGAGAGGTCGTCGAGTCCGGGCAGGGCGGCCAGACCCGCGGCCAACTCCGCGAGACCGCGGCGGACCAGGGGCTCGCCGCCGGTCAGGCGCACACGCCGCACGCCCAGCGCCACGAAGGCGCCCACGACCCGGACGATCTCATCGAAGGTCAGCCAGTCGGCGGGCTCCTCGAATGACTTGTAGCCCTTGGGCAGGCAGTAACCGCAACGCAGGTCGCAGCGGTCCGTGACCGAGAGGCGCAGATAGTCGATGCGGCGCCCGTAAAGATCCGTCAGGCTGTCTGTCAGGCCGGTTGGGATCATCGCCGTTAGTCTCCGCAACCGGGCTGGTCGCCCGTCACCCGCCGGTCACGGGCGGAAAGAAGGCGACCTCGTCGCCGTCCGTGACGACTGAGTCGGGGCTTGCGATCTCCTGATTGATCGCGACCATCACCCGCTGGCCCACTCCCATCGCCGAACTCCAGGGTTCGCCCCGCGCGCGCAACTGCTCGAGCAAGACGGCTGCGGCTTGGGGTGCACGCCAGTCGAGCCGCTCGCTGTCGCACTTCAATGCCTCGCGAAGACTCGCGAAATAATGGATGTCGATCATCGCTGGCCACCGTTGCAGCAGAAAGGTTGCGCCTGAAGTCACAAGGGGCGAGCCGCTCGCTGGTTCAGGATAACAGTCAGCTGCGAAAAAAGTAGTGCGAAAAGACGAGTCCGGCCAGGGCACAGGCACCGATCACCTGGATGACGTTGATCTTGTAGCGCCACAGGGCCAGGAAGGCCGCGAGGGTGATCAGCAGCGAGAACCACTCAAAGCGCCCGGCAAAGGGGGCCGCCGCGGACCCCGCGGGCCACAGCACATGCCATGCAAAGAACAAGGCCAGGTTCAGGATCACACCCACCACGGCGGCGGTGATGGCCGTGAGCGGGGCGGTGAACTTCAGGTCCTGCCGGGTTGCCTCGACGATCGGGGCACCCACCAGGATGAAGATAAAGGAGGGCAGGAAGGTGAAAAACGTCGCCACGCCCGCCCCGGCGATGCCGGCCAGGACGAGGGACTCGGGACCGAACAGCTCTTTGGTCCAACCGCCGACGAAACCGACGAAGGCGACCACCATGATGAGCGGCCCGGGGGTGGTCTCCCCCAGCGCCAGGCCATCGATCATCTGCTGCCCCGTGAGCCATCCATGGGTTTCCACCGCACCCTGGTAGACATAGGGCAGCACTGCATAGGCCCCGCCGAAGGTCACCAGGGCGGCCTTGGTGAAGAACCAGCCCATCTGGGTCAAGGGTCCGGCCCAGCCGAGGCTCAGATACAAGGCCCCCTCCGCCAGACCCCAGAGACCCAGACCCACCAGGCTGTAGCGCAGGGTGCGCGGCCAGGAAAACCCGGCGTGCCCCGGTAGCGGGGTGTGGTCGTCGATCAGGGCCGGCCCATAGGTCTGGTGAGAGGCCCCGTGACCGCCGCCCGTCTTGAACCGATCCGGGGCGATGCGCCCACCGATCACACCGCTCAGACCCGCCGCCAATACGATGGCAGGAAAGGGGACGTGCAGCACAAAGATCGCAACGAATGCGGCCGCCGCAAGCGCCCAGAGGACCGCGTTGCGCAGCACCCGCGAGCCGATCCGCCAGGCGGCAAAGAGCACAATCGCGGTCACCGCGGGTTTGATCCCATAGAGGATGCCGGCGACCACCGGCACATCGCCATAGACCAGATAGACCCAGGTCAGAATGATCAGGATCCCCAGCGAGGGCAGCACAAACAGGACCCCGGCCAGGATGCCGCCCAGGGTGCCGTGCATCAGCCAGCCGATATAGGTCGCCAGCTGCTGCGCCTCCGGCCCCGGTAACACCATGGCATAGTTCAGGGCATGCAGAAAGCGATGCTCGCTGATCCAGCGCCGGCGCTCCACCAAGTCGGTGTGCATCATGGCGATCTGTCCCGCCGGACCGCCGAAGCTGACAAAACCGAGCTTGAGCCAGTAGCGGAAGGCGGCGAACAGTGAGATCGGGTCAGGCGGGGTCTGGGGTATGTCTCGGGACCCAGGCTTGCATGAGGCGACCCCTTCGGCGGCGGTAGACATGAGTGGACCTCGGTTGGTGGATGGTATCGCAAGCAGGGAAAAGACCACGAAGTCAATACCATGGACGTTCCAGGCAGTATCCCCTCGCGCGTCAGCATAGGTGAACTTGCCTCCTGATGCCTTGCCTATTCCGCGATATGTATATCAGTGGGAGGGCGGAAGGCCACGGGGCAGGATCGGGATGTTACAGAAGGATCTTGATCATGGCTCAGGCCAGCCCGCAGCTAACATGCGTCGCGGCCTGGGGGCCGCTCCTGCCCCCGTAGGAGCGGCCCCCAGGCCGCGACGCGCCCCCATCAGAGCCAGTGGCGGCAGTCACGAGAAAACACCTTACAGTCTTCATGCTTGACGCCCTGAGCGCGACTAAACTCAGGGGAAATCGCCTGTCCTGAGCGGCTGAATTTCCAACCCATTTCCAGCTTAGCAAACGCCGGCAGGCGCACTTGATCGAAAGATGCGGAGGGTCGAGTGCCCTGTTGACGAACCCTGCCGGTGTGTGCCGGCGGGTCCTTGCCTTGCGCTCGTGACTCTTTACAGAGCGTTAACCAAGCCGGGAACCCCCCCGGCTCTGCCGGGGGATCGTTACTGAGTCCTTGCGGAGCTCCAGGGGGGCTTGCCGGGCGGTCGCCGGGTCTTTGGCGGCGTTCCGCGGATCTTGCATCGTTGACGTCGCCCATGTGGTCGACCCCAGCAGTTGGAAGCCCGTGTTGAGCGTCCTGATGCAGACCGGGCACCCGATCATCGGCTGGACCAAAGGCAAGGCCGGTAGCATTGAGATCTGGGGGAACCGGAATGACGGCCACAATTTCGTCTTCCTGATCATCAACACCGAGCCGAACACCACCGGCCTCACCCCGCTGCCCGTCCCCGGCACCAACGCGGCCTGGCGCTACAAGGCCATCTACCGCCTCCACGATGAACAAGTGGGGCAGTGGAGTAAGGACGGACGTAAGTGTAGTTGATCAGGCCGCCAGTTCGATGCGAATATGCCGCCCCAACGCCTTGGCGGCCTTCTCCAGCGTCAGCAGGGTCACGGAGGTATTGTCCGGGTCCAATAGACGATCCAGGGCACTGCGGCTGGTGCCCATGCGCCGCGCCAGGTCGGCCTTGGTCAACTGCTGTTGCGCCATTTCCTGCTCCAGCCGGAAGGCGATGACGCGCTTGATTCAGTATGCGGCCTTCCTGTTGGCAGATGGCATAGAGGTCCGGATCGGGGCTACCGCCCATTCGCTGGTCCAGCACACTCATCGCATCGTGACCAGCGCTCAGCAATCGTTCGGTGGCCTCGCGCGGCAGATTTTCATCAACCTTGAACCTCATGCCGCATTGCGCTTTGGGAGATCGACGACCTGTTCGCGCGCCAGTTCGGCGGCATACCCGATGGCCGCGCGGATATCGTCCGGGGTCAGCGATGGATAGCTGTCGCTGATCTCCTGCGCAGCCAGTCCAGCAGCGAGGTTGTCAAGGACGACGGACACCGGCACGCGCGTACCGCTTGCGCTGTGGTGGGTAAGAGGCTAACCCCCTTGGTGTTTCCTGGCAAGCTTGAAATCCCGCTTGCGCATCCTCTAAGACTTCGATAATGTTGGAAACATGGAAATTAATACCGCCGTCTCCGCCCTCGCTGCCCTGGCCCAAGAGAGTCGCCTGGCCGTCTTCCGCCTGCTGGTGCAGAACGGCCCGGTGGGGCTGACCGCCGGCGTGATCGGGGAGCAGCTCGGCCTGCCGGCGCCGACCCTGTCCTTTCACCTCAAGACCTTGGCGCAGGCCGGGCTGGTGAGCGCGGTCCAGGAGGGCCGGTTCGTCCGCTACCGCGCCGAGATGGCCGCGATCCAGGCCCTGGTCGCCTTCCTGACCGAAAACTGCTGCGGCGGCGATCTCAACCGCTGCCTGCCCAACGAGAACAATCCATGACAACGCGCGTCCCGCTCAATGTCCTTGTACTGTGCACCGGCAACTCGGCCCGCTCCATCCTCGGCGAGGCGCTGTTCAATCACTTAGGTCAAGGGCGGGTGCGGGCCTGGTCGGCCGGCAGCCGGCCGGCCGGGCGGGTGAATCCGGTGGCACTTGAGACACTGGAGCAAAACGGCGTGCCGATGCTAGAGGCACGCAGCAAGTCCTGGGACGAGTTCGCCGCCCCCGGCGCGCCGCGGTTCGACCTGATCATCACCGTCTGCGGCAGTGCCGCGGGCGAAACCTGCCCGGTGTGGCCCGGTCACCCGGTCACCGCCCATTGGGGGATTGACGATCCGGCCCATGTGGAGCCCCTAGCGGCGCGTCGCGCGGCGTTCGAGGTGGCCTACCATGAACTGGAGTCCCGCATCCGTGTCTTGCTCGCCCAGCCGTTGGAGTCCATGACGCCCGATGAGCGGCGGACCGCGGCGCGTCGTACCCATGAGGCATGCAGCCAGTGACCGCCCAATGCGAAGTGACTGCCCGGGCCGCGGCCGGTAAACGGCTGAGCGTCTTTGAGCGTTATCTGACGGTCTGGGTGGCGCTCTGCATCCTGGTCGGCATCGGGCTGGGCCAGGTGTTTCCCGGCGTCTTTCAGGCCATCGGGCGACTGGAGGTGGCCCGGGTCAATCTGCCGGTCGGCCTCCTCATCTGGGTGATGATCATCCCGATGTTGATGAAGATCGACTTCGGGGCGCTGCATCAGGTGCGTTCACACTGGAAGGGCATCGGTGTCACCCTGTTCGTCAACTGGGCGGTCAAGCCATTCTCCATGGCGCTGCTGGCCTGGCTGTTGATCCGCGGGGTCTTTGCGCCCTGGCTGCCGGCTGAACAGCTCGACAGCTTCGTGGCCGGGCTGATCCTGCTGGCCGCCGCGCCCTGTACCGCGATGGTGTTCGTGTGGAGCCGGCTGTGCGATGGCGACCCCTTGTTCACCCTGTCCCAGGTGGCACTCAACGACACCATCATGATCTTCGCCTTTGCGCCGATCGTGGCGCTGCTGCTCGGGCTCTCGGCCATCGTCGTGCCTTGGGCAACGCTGTTGACCTCGGTGGTGCTCTATATCGTCATTCCGGTGGCACTGGCCCAGGCGTGGCGCTGGTTTCTGCTCAAACAGGGGCCTGATCAGAGTCAGGGGCGGTTCGATGCGACCCTGGCCACGCTCGGGCAGGCGTCCATTGTCGCCTTGCTCGCCACCCTGGTGCTGCTGTTCGCCTTCCAGGGCAAGGCCATCATCGAACAACCGCTGGTGATTGCGATCCTGGCGCTGCCGATCCTGATCCAGGTCTTCTTCAATTCCGGGCTGGCCTATGGGCTCAATCGGCTGGTCGGTGAGAAGCATTCGGTGGCGGGTCCCTCGGCGCTGATCGGGGCATCCAATTTCTTTGAATTGGCGGTGGCGGCGGCGATCTCGCTATTCGGCTTCGAGTCAGGCGCGGCGCTGGCGACCGTGGTCGGCGTGCTGATCGAGGTGCCGGTGATGCTGCTGGTGGTGCGGGTGGTCAATGGCAGCAAGGGTTGGTATGAGGGTGGCCGTGTTGCGGCTTGACCTTGATCATCGTTCCGGCCACTGGAGGTCGAGGCTTTAGCCGGTCGGGCGTGCAGGCGCCACCGATATTCTTGGACAGGTCGGAAGCCGCCACCGGCTAAAGCCTCGACCTCCGGTTGGTCACTGATCGCCACTGGCCGGTATCGGTCGCCCTGAAGGGCGACCTACAGTGCGCTTTTCGCATTCTTCGCGGACCGATTTCCGCATCCAGTCTCACAGGTGATTATCATGAAAAAGCTCGAAATCTTCGATCCCGCCATGTGCTGTTCCACCGGCGTCTGCGGGGTGGAGGTCGATCCGGTGCTGGTGGCTTTCAATGCCGATCTGCAATGGCTTGCTGAGCAGGGAGTTGAGGTCAGCCGGCACAATCTGTCGCAGGAACCCCAGACCTTTGCGGCGAATCCCTCAGTACTCAAGGAACTGGAGGCCGGCATGGAGCGGCTGCCGCTGACCCTGGTCGACGGCAAGGTGGTCGCCACCGGCGCCTATCTCTCGCGTGCCCAGTTGGTACAGAAGCTGGGACTGGCGCCGGTCGCGGCCCCGTTCCCCGTCCAGGTCGGCTCCGGCTGCTGTAAGCCCGGCAGCGGGTGCTGCTGATGGCCATCCCACTGGTCGCGACCCGCCATTTCTTCTTTACCGGCAAGGGCGGAGTGGGCAAGACCTCGCTCTCGTGTGCGACCGGCCTGGCGCTGGCGGATGCCGGGCGGCACGTGCTGATCGTCAGCACCGACCCCGCGTCCAATCTGGATGAGGTACTTGGCGTGGCCTTGGGTCAGACCCCGACGTCCATCCCCGGCGCGCTGGGACTTTGGGCGCTCAACATCGACCCGGAGGCGGCGGCCCACGACTACCGTGAGCGGATGGTCGCACCCTACCGCGGCATCCTGCCTGCCGCCGCCATCGCCAGCATGGAGGAGCAGTTCTCCGGTGCCTGCACGGTGGAGATTGCCGCCTTCGACGAATTCTCCAAGCTGCTGGGTGGGCCCGCCGCGACGGCGCAGTTTGATCACGTGATCTTCGATACCGCCCCCACCGGGCACACCCTGCGCCTGCTGACCCTGCCCTCGGCCTGGAGCGAGTTCATCGACTCCTCCACCGGCGGCGCCTCCTGCCTCGGCCCGCTGGCCGGTCTGGAGAAACAGAAGGCGCTCTATGCCGCGACCGTCGCCCGGCTGGCCGACCCCGCGGAAACCACCGTGGTCCTGGTGAGCCGGCCGGAAACCGCCGCCCTGCGCGAGGCCGAGCGCACCCGCGAGGAGCTGGCCGCGCTGGGTGTCAGCAACCTGCAACTGGCGCTCAATGGCGTCCTGGCCGTCGGCGCGACCGACGATACCATTGCGGCTGCGATGATGGCGCGCGGCGCCGAGGCCCTGGCCGGGATGCCGGCCGGTTTGGCCCGGTTGCCGGTGACCAGCACACCGCTGCTGGCCCTGGGGACCGTGGGGCTTGACGCCCTGCGTCTGATGGCCGATCCCGAGCGCGCCGTCCCGGTCAGGTTTGAACTTGACAATGAAACCGCCCTGCCCGCCCGCCTGTCGGCCCTGGTGGACGAACTCGCCCAGGCCGGGCGCGGCGTCATTATGACCATGGGCAAGGGCGGAGTAGGCAAGACCACCGTGGCGGCGGCCATCGCCGTCGCGCTCGCCCGGCGGGGTCATGCGGTGCAACTATCGACCACCGATCCGGCGGCCCATGTGGCTGAGGCGATTGGCGCGTCCATCACCGGTTTGAGCGTCGGTCGCATCGATCCGCAGGCCGAGGTTGCCGCCTACCAGGCGGAGGTGCTGGCCAAGGCCGCGCCCAACCTGGACGCCAATGGCCTGGCGATGCTCCAGGAAGACTTACGCTCACCCTGTACCGAAGAGATCGCCGTCTTCCGCGCCTTCGCCCGCGCGGTCGATGCCGGCCAGGAGGGCTTCGTCGTGCTCGACACCGCCCCCACCGGGCACACCATCCTGCTGCTGGATGCCGCCGAGGCCTACCATCGGGAGGTGTCGCGCACCCAAGGGGAAATGCCCGAGGCCGTGCGGCAACTGCTGCCGCGCTTGCGTGACCCGGCGCTCACGCGTGTGCTCATCGTCACCCTGGCCGAGGCGACGCCGGTGCATGAGGCGGAACGCCTCCAGGCGGACCTGGGCCGGGCCGGCATCGAGCCCTTCGCCTGGGTCATCAACCAGAGTCTGCTCGCCAGCGGCACCCGGCATCCGCTCTTGCGCGAACGCGGCGCCGCTGAGATCCCCTTTATTCGCCGGGTCGCCGACCAGCTCAGCCGCCGTTGCGCACTGATTCCGTGGTTACCCGAGGCGCCAGTGGGGGCGCAAGGGCTGGCCCAGTTGCTGCGCTGAGCGACTCAGGGCTGTGTCATCATCTGCTGGCGATGCGCGGCCTGTCCGGCGGCAAACTCCTCTGGAGTCACCCGACCATTGCCGTCGGTGTCGATGGTACTGAACGCGGGTGCCTTGCCGGCATTGCGCATTGGATACCCCTGGGCCGCCCGCTCCGCCATGCGCTTGGCGCGGGCTTGCGTGAATTCAGCCTCGGTCAGGGTGCCGTCGCCGTTGAGATCGAACTCCGCGAAGGCCGGCATGCCGCGCCCCATACCCATGCCCCTGCCGGGTCCGCCGCCCATACCACCGCCCATCCCCGGACGGCCCTGCATACGCGCCTGGCGCCCGGCCTGGAACTCCTCCGGGGTCAATTGGCCGTCACCGTTCTGATCGAAGTCGGCGAAGATCGCCGCCGTGGCCGCACCAGGCGTGGGTGCGCCCTGGGCCGCGCGGGCGGCCATGTGGGCGGCATGACCGGTCGCGAACTCCGGCCCGGTCACGATCCCGTCGCCGTTCTTATCCATGTCGGCGAAGCTCATGGGACCGGGTGCTGCCGGGGCCTGCGCCAACAGGGCGCCAGGCAGTAATACGCACGCCAGGGCGAGGGTTAAGCCCCTGGTAATGGCTCGGGTTTGGTGTCTGCGGGTGTTCATGATGATGCCTCTCAAAGCGTGCCTCGGTAGAGTGCCTCGGTGTTGACGATGCCCATTCTCTACCTGTCCTGTAGCAACGCCTTGTCAGCGGCGTAGCGCTTTGTATCAGTTTGTAACAGCGGGTCTGCGCAGCGCCTGGATGCTCGCCGGCATGTGTACAAGCAAGTAGTCGATCAGGCTGCGGACCGAGGGCAACATGCCGCGTGGGCTGGGATAGAGCAGGTAGATGTGGTGCATCGTTGTCGTCCAGTCCGGGAGCACCTGCGCCAACTGGCCGGTGCGGATGGCGGCCGCCGCGACCGGCTCCGGCAGCAAGGCAATCCCCACTCCGTGGATGGCTGCCTCCAGCAACAGACGCATGTCGTTGGCGACCAGGCGCGGTGCGATCTGCACGACCACCTGCTGTGCCCCAGGTCCGTTCAGCTCCCAGCGCACCTTCCCCTCGAACAACTCCGGCGGCCGGCCAAGGGTATCGCACCCCGCCAGGGCTTGCGGCCCGCTGGGTGGGTCGATCCGCCCGAGATAGGCCGGACTGGCCACCAGGATGCGACGGGCGCTGCCCAGCGGCTTGGCCACCAGGCCCGGCGACTCATCGATCTCACGCCTGGCGCGCAGGACCAGATCGACGCGCTCCTCGATCAGGTTCACCTCGCGGTCCGTGGCGTCCAGGATCAGATCGACCTTGGGATGCTGGGCCAGAAACCCCGGCAGGATCGGTGCCAGGTAGCTTTGCGCCATCATCTGGGCGCAGCTCATCCGCACCGTCCCGGCGGGCTCGCGGCGCAGATCGGCGATGCTCTCATAGGCGACGCGGGCGCCCGCCACCGCCGCCACGCAGTGGTCATAGAACCGCTGGCCGGCCTCGGTCAGGGCAATGCTGCGCGTGGAGCGTTGCAGCAGACGGGCCCCCAGACGCTGTTCCAGGGCGGCCACCCGGCGACTCAGCCGGGTCTTTTCGACCCCGGTCGCGCGCGCGGCGGCCGAGAAGCCGTGGTGCTCCACCACGGACGCGAAATAGACCAGGTCGTTGAAGTCGTCCACGGGAGATTGGTGCTCCAATGCAACAGTGTTGGGCGGTTTTGCCATCTTATCACCGGACTGCTGCACCAGTATCCTGTTCCTGCGGCCATCGCTTGTCGTTGACCCTGGCCACAACTGACTCCCTGCAACTTGGAGAAAGGCCCCATGCGCCTGTTTGTACTCATGCTCGCGGCAAGCATGCCGATGCTGACGGGTTGCAATGATGCCCCCGCGCCGAAGTCCGCCGGCGCCTTGCCGCCGTTCGTCAGGACGGTGGCCGTGACCGGGGGTGCGGGACAGACCCTGGGGCTGTCGGGGACGGTGCGCGCCCGGGTGGAGTCCCCGCTGGCCTTTCAGGTCGGGGGGCGGATCGCCAGTCGGTCGGTGGATGCCGGGCAATCGGTGAAGACCGGGCAGGTCCTGTTCGAGCTGGACCGGCGCGACCTGGAGCAGTCGGTGGCCTCCGCCGAGGCCGACCTGGCGGGCGCCGAGGCGGGGTTGGCGACGGCCGACGCGGAACTGGCGCGCCACCGCCAGATGCGGGAAAAGCGCTTCACCAGCGCCCAGGAACTGGAGCGGGCCGAACTCGCCCGCCGCGAGGCCCAGACCCGCCGCGATGCCGCCACCGCCCGGGCGGCCCAGGCGCGCAATGCACTGGGGTACGGGCGCCTGCAGGCGCCGACCGCCGGGGTGCTGATCGACGTGACCGGCGAACCCGGCCAGGTGGTGGCCGCCGGCCAGGCCGTGGCCACCCTCGCCAAGGCCGGGGAGCGCGAGGTCGAGGTCTGGTTCCCCGAAGGTGTGACCCCACCGGCGGGCGGGGAGGCCGTGCCGGCGGACGGCGCCGTCCTGCCCCTGCGGTTGCGCGAGACGGCCGGAGCGGCGGATCCGCAGGGCCGGACCCGCCGTGCCCGTTATACGGTACTGGATCGCCAGGAGGTCCTGGTGCTGGGCGCGGTGCTGCGCGCCCGCTTTGCCGGAGGGGAGGCGGGCGAGGGGGCGGGCGAAGGCACGGCCGGGGCGGACTTTGCGGTACCCATCGCCGCCATCGACGAGCGCGGCCAGGGTCCGCGCGTCTGGCGCTTCCAGGATGGCGGGGTCAAGCCGGTCCCGGTCGCGATTCTGTCGCTCGACAGCGAGTCCGCCCGCATCCGTGGGCCACTGGCCGCCGGGGAGCGCATCGTGGCCCTGGGCACCCACCTACTCACCGAAGAAATGCAGGTCCGGGAGCTTAAGCCATGAGCTTCCCCAATCTGTCCGCGCTGGCCGTGCGCGAGCGCGCCGTCACGCTGTTCTTTCTGATCCTGGCGGTGCTCTTCGGCCTCTATGCCTTCCTGGCGCTGGGACGGGCGGAAGACCCCGCGTTCTCGGTCAGGGTCATGGTGGTCACGGCGCTCTGGCCCGGTGCCACGCCCGAGGAGTTGCAGACCCAGGTGGTGGACCGGCTGGAGAAGCGCATCCAGGAGGTGGAGCACCTCTACCGGATCGAGACCACCATCCGACCCGGACTGGCCAACCTGCAGGTCGAGTTTCTGGACTCCACCCCCCAGGCGCGGCTGCCCGAGCTCTTCTACCAGGTGCGCAAGCGGATGCAGGACGAGGCGCCCAAGCTGCCGGCCGGGGTGGTCGGACCCATCGTCAACGACGACTTCTCGGACGTCTATTTCAGCCTGATCGCGCTCACCGCCTCGGGACTGCCCATGCGCCAGTTGACCCGCGATGCCGAGTCGATCCGCGACCGCCTCCAGCGCGTGCCCGGCGTGCGCAAGGCACTGGTGCTGGGCGAGCGCACGGAGCGGGTCTATGTGGAATTTGACACGGCACGGCTCATCAATCTGGGCATCGCGCCGGAGACGATCTTCGCGGCCATCGCGGCCAACAACCGCCTGCTGCCGGCTGGCCGCCTGGAGACCGACGGTCCGTGGCTGCATATGCGCCTCGATGCCGACCTGTCCGACCCGACGCAACTGGCCGGGGTGCCGATACGGATCGGCAACCGGGTACTCAAGCTCTCGGATATCGCCAGTGTCCGGCGCGGTTATGAGGACCCGCCCAGCTACCTGGCGCGCGCGCGCGGACAGGATGCGGTCCTGCTGGGTGTGGTGATGAACAAGGGCGAGAACGGTCTGAAGCTGGGCGAGCGACTCGCGGCCTTCCTTAATGCGGAGACCGCGGCCCTGCCGCTCGGGATGTCGCTGACGGTCCTGACCAATCAGACGGAGGCGATCCGGGGGGCGGTCGAGCTGTTCCAGATCAAGTTCCTGGTGGCGGTCGCCGTGGTGGTGGCGGTGAGCATGCTGGCCATCGGGCTGCGTGCCGGGCTCATCGTCGGCATCGCCGTACCGCTGACGCTCGGTCTGACCTTCCTGGTGATGTTGCTGCTCAACATCAATCTCGACCGCATCACCCTGGGTGCACTCATCATCGCCCTGGGCCTGCTGGTGGACGACGCCATCATCGCGGTGGAGATGATGCTGGTGAAGATGGAGAACGGCTGGAATCGCGTCACGGCGGCCGGCCATGCCTGGACGGTCACGGCCGCCCCCATGCTGTTCGGGACCCTGGTGACCGTCGCCGGGTTCTTCCCCATCGGCTTCGCGCAATCCGGCGTCGGCGAATACGCCGGCAACATCTTCTGGGTGCTGGCCATTGCGCTGCCGATGTCCTGGCTGGTGGCGGTGGTGTTCGTGCCTTATCTCGGCGTCAAGCTGCTGCCGGAGGTCAGGCAGGCCGAAGCGCATAGCCATCAGAACCTGTACCAAACGCCCGCCAACCGCCGCCTGCGCCGGCTGATCGCCGGGTGCGTGCGCTGGCGTAAGACGGTGGTCGCGGCCACGCTCGGCCTGCTGGTCCTCGCGATCGTCGGCATGGCGGTGCTGGTGCAGAAGCAGTTCTTCCCGCGCTCGGACCGGCCGGAGGTCCTGGTCAGCGTCTATCTGCCGCAAGGCAGCAGCATCGCCGCCGCCGACCGGACCATGAAAAAGATCGTGGCCATCCTGAGCCCACTGCCCGAGGTCAAATCGCTGTCGGCCTATGTCGGGGCCGGGGCGCCGCGCTTCTTCATCTCTGCGAGCCCCGAGCCGCCCAACCCGGCCTTCGCCCAGGCCATCGCCGTGGCCCGGGATGCCCAGGCGCGCGACCGCGTGATGGCGACGCTCAAGCATCACATCGAACAAGGCGACTTTCCCGAGGCGCGGGTGCGGGTGTACCGGCTGCTCTACGGCCCCCCGGTCCTCTGGCCCGTGAGCTTCCGCGTCATCGGTCCCGATCCGCTGCTTCTGCGGGCCATCGCCCACCAGGTCCGCACGGTGATGGCCGCCGATCCGCGGGTGCTCGACCCGCACCTGGAGTGGGACGAACGCGCCCCGACCCCGCACCTGGCGATGGATGTGGAGCGCCTGCAGCTGCTGGGACTCACGCCCCAGGACGTGGCCGAGCAACTCCAGTTCCAACTCGACGGTGCCCTGGTGACCCAGGTGCGCCAGGACATCCGCTCCGTCGACGTGATTGCGCGCGGCGCCCGGGCTGGGGGCCGGTTCGATGCCGAGCGGCTGGGCGCCCTGGAGGTCCTGACCCGCGATGGCCGCAAATTGCCGGCCAGTCAGCTCGGTCGGATCCAGATCCGCTTCGAGGACCCGGTGATCAAACGCTACAACCGCGAGCCCTTCGTGGCGGTTCAGGGTGACGTTCAGGGTGCCCAGCCCAATGAGGTGACGGCGGCCCTGTGGGCGGCACTCGCGCCGGTGCGTACACAATTGCCGCCGGGCTATCGCATTGATATCTCGGGTGCGGTGGAGGAATCGGGCAAAGCCGATGCCTCTATCCAGACGCTGCAGCCGGTGATGTTGGCCTTCATGCTGATCTTCATCATGCTCCAGATGCGCTCATTCGCCGGGACCTTCATGGTCGTGGCCACCGCCCCCCTGGGCCTGATCGGTGCGGTGCTCGCGCTCGTCCTCTTCAACCAGCCCTTCGGCTTCGTGGCCCTGCTGGGCCTCACGGGGCTTGCCGGCATCCTGATGCGCAACACGCTGATCCTGACCCAGCAGGTGTCCGACAACTTCGAGGAGGGCATGACACCCTTCGCGGGGGTGGTGGAGGCGGCGGTGAGCCGCGCCCGCCCCGTGGTACTAACCGCCATCGCCGCCGTGCTCGCCTTCGTGCCGCTCACCCACGACACCTTCTGGGGGCCGCTGGCCTATGTGCTGATCGGCGGCGTGGCGGTGGGGACGGCGATCACGCTGCTCTTTGTGCCGGCACTCTATGCGCTGTGGTTCCGATTGCCGAGATCCGACACGCCTATACAGGCCTGATCGACATTCGCGGGTCGATGCCCTCCCCTCGTGACACCGCTCCAGCGGTGTCACGCCTGTGTCAGGCGCTCTGCGCCGGGAGTATCGATAGCCGGAATGATGATCAAGGCCGCTCGCGGCGTTGCTCATGGAACAACATACGCTTGCGCCAACCGATCTTCCCGAGATCGGCGACGAGCGCCAAGTCCAAGAGGTCTTGACGGGGCGACGGGAACTCGACATCCGCCAACTGCGCGCTCGGGCAACGGTTCGGCGTGTCGCCCGGAACATTCATCTGAACCCCTGCTTAACGCAATACGCTGGGCGTTTTCAAGCCTTTGCTCGTCGTGGCCACCACTCGCCGAAATCTGCCGGATTCCTCCCACGCCTCGGCAAGCAGCCGATCCCAGTCGTCCGGCGGGTGGCCGCTCTGCAGCGTCTTGCGGAAGACCCGGCAGGCATCGTCCACGGTGCCGTAGGCGCGCTTGGTCTCTTCGTCATTCACCCAGGCCAAGACGATTACCCTGCTGGGTACTGGCGCCCGGCCCTTGATGTCCCAGCCTTCATGCAGCAGCCCTGCGATAAGGGCCTGGCGATCGACCCCGTCGGGCAGCGGGGTTGCGCACCGGCACGCCGTCGATCAGGTGCTCATCGACGCCGGCTCTGGTTCACAGGGTCCCCAGGTCAGCAGCCGCGCCTGGACCGCACCGCGCTTGGTGTAGTAGGTCACGAGCGACCGCTGCAAGAATGCGCTGGGGCCGCGGATCGCGCGCGGGGAGACCCAGCCGCGGTCCTGCATGGGTTCCTCTAGCAGTCGACGGGGGCGCATCGCGGCGGTTCCGGCCCGATCGCGGGTGCCGCCGCGCGCCCGGGCGCGGAGGCGGGGCACCGGAGCCGCTTGGCGACGCACCGCCCGAGGACGATGCTCGGGCCTTCGAGGTAACGGTGCACCAGCGCCGCGAGCCCCAGCCCGAGGCCCAGGATCACCGCGAAGCGGATGAGCTGCAACCCGATCGCCGTGGGCGCGAGGGGGGTGGTCAGGTGCTTCAGGCCCTCAATGATGAGGGGGTGAGCCAGATAGAGTCCATAGGAGAGCGCGCCCAGCCGGACCGACCAGCGCGGGATCGGCAACAGCCCGGTCTGTTCGACCGCCAGCGCGCCGAACAGCAGCAAGACGGCGGGTAGCCCCCGCCACACCAGGCTGAAGGGGGCATAGACAATGACCAGCGACAGGCAGAACGCGGTCACGCCGACGGCCAGCAGCCAGCCGGCGATGGCGGGTGTCAGCCGCTCACGCGTCTTGGCAAAGAGCCAGGCGGTGGCGCAGCCGAGCAGGAATTCCAGGATCAGCGGATTGGCGATCATACGCCAGTAGACGCCGGCGAAGGGATAGGAATGCGCCGGGTCGAGGTCGATATAGCCAAAGCGCACCGCGGGCACGACCAGGGTTGTGAAGAACAGTACCGCGGCCACGATCACGAGTGCCCGGCGTCCCGCGAACAGGGCGCCCATGCACACAGCGTAGAAGAAGACTTCGTAATTGAGTGACCAGCCCACAAAGAGCGCGGGGGAGCCGTACAAGGGGGCAGACTGGGCGTCCGTCGGCAGGAAGGCCAGGGATGTCATTAAGCCGGTCCACCCCAGCGGGTTGAACAAAGAGACGTAGACCGCCGACAGCAGCCAGTACACCGGAGCCACCCGAAAGAAGCGGCGGACGGCGAATTCGAGCGGCCCCTCAGGGGCCGCGCGCCCCAGCACGGCGATCCATGCGATGATGAAGCCGCTGATTACAAAGAAGATGTCCACCCCGGCATTGCCGCGCTGCACGACGTGCTCGGTCACCCAGTCGAACACCGGCAGCCCCGGCACCGTGAGTTCCAGCTCGGAGTGGAGCATCACGACCAGCAGGGCGGCCAGGCCGCGCAGGGCCTGGATGCTGTCGAGCATCGGCTGCGTTTTACCAGCCATAATCGAGCGCCTTCGCAAACGCACAGGCCAGGATGACGTGCTGCTCAGTCAGGAGCCGGGCATCGAACTGCCGCCACACATCGTTGATCGCGATCATGATGGACAGCCAATCCGGCCGCAGGGCAACCACGTCCGTGGACCAGCCTGCGGCGAGATCGCGCACGGTATTGCCGCTCACCCCCCGATTGACGACCCGAATGCGCCGCTCCGGGTGGGTGGCGGTGAGATAGGCGTTGACCACCCCGACATCGCCGGCACCCGGTCCGTCCACGATCGCTTCGCCGACGGGACGGGCGCGGTTCCAATCGGTGATCGAGTCGCCGATCATCAGCAGTTTGGCGTGCAGCTGGATTTTCATGATCATCTCCCCTGGTTGCCCCTGTGATACTCAGTGGCCTTTGTCTGTGATTGCAGAGGGGGCAGGGTGACAAAAGCCAAGAGCCGGAGCGAACGAACAGACACCGGTAATCCCGGACGCGCTAACGGCCCCTGGCTGGAACGGCTCCGCCCTGCGCGCGCCGCCCTGGCCACTTGAGCCCGCGCCCTGCCCAGGCCACAATCCGCATCCAGTCGCCCCGCCCGCGACACACCCCGGGATGAGCCCAATGCCCGCGCGGCCGCTGCCGGATCGCTTCAAGGTCGCCTTCTCCTTTGCCGGGGAGCAGCGGGAACTGGTGCATGCCGTCGCCGGCGCGGTCGAGGCGCGTCTCGGCGTCGGGAGCGTCTTCTACGACGGCTGTGGACTTCTGCGAGCCGCCGACCTGCGCCGAGCTGGAGCGCCGGCTCGCCGCCGCCCGCGCAGCCAATAGCGCCAGGGGCACCCCCTACCGCATCGTCCACTGCGACGGCCATGTCATGCGCCCGTAGGCGCAGGTGAAGGGATAGGACTGCGCCGAGTCGAAGTCGAGATAGCCAAAGCGCACCGCGGGCAAGACCAGGGTCGTGTAGACCAGTGCGGCGGCCACGATCACGAGTGCCCGGCGTCCCGCGAACAAGGCGCCCATGCACAAGACGTAGAAGAAGACTTCGTACTTGAGCGACCAGCCCACAAAGAGTACGGGGAAGCCGTACTAGGGGGCAGACCGGGGGTCCGTCGGCAGGAAGGACATGGAGGTCATGAATTCCGTCCAGCCCCGTGGGTTGAACAAATAGACGTAGACGGCCGACAGCAGCCAGTACACCGGAGCCACCCGAAAGAAGCGGCGGACGGCGAACTCGAGCGGCGCCTCGGGTGCCGCACGCCCCAGTACGGCGATCCAGGCGATGATGAAACCGCTGATCACGAAGAACACGTCCACCCCGGCAGTGCCCCGCTGGATAACATGCTTCGTCACCCAGTCGAACACCGGCAGCCCCGGCACCGCGAGCGCTAACTCGGAGTGGAGCACCACGACCTGCAGGGCGGCCAGGCCGCGCAGGGCCTGGATGCTGTGGAGGACCGGCTGCGTTTTACCAGCCACAATCCAGGGCACTCACAAAGGCACGGGCCAGGACGACGTGCCCGACCAGGCTCGGATGGATGCGGTCGGATGCCAGGGCGATGGGATGCGAGTGCGCCGTGGCCTGGTCGAATGCCGCCTGGGTGTCCACCAGGACCGCGTCGTAGCGCCCGGCCAATTGGCGCACGACCGCCCCGTACCGGTCCATCAGTGCCCGCATGGGGTCCGCCCGATTGGGTTCGATGAAATAGGGTGTCATGAGCACCAAGCCCTGCAGCCCGGGACGCACGGCATCGATCAGGGCTTGCAGCGTCTGGGCGTACTCATCCAGGGTGACGTGCTGCTCGGTCAGGAGCTGGGCGTCGAATTGCCGCCAGACATCGTTGATGCCGATCATGATGGACAGCCAATCCGGCTTCAGGGCGACCACGTCGGTGGACCAGCGTCCAGCGAGATCGCGTACGGTATTGCCGCTCACCCCCATATTGACGACCCGAATGCGCCGCTCCGGGTGGGTGGCGGTAAGGTAGGCGTTGACCACCCCGACATAGCCGGCACCCAGCCCGTCCCCGATTGCTTCGCCGACGGGACGGACGCGGTTCCAATCGGTGATCGAGTCGCCGATCATCAGGAGTTTCGCATGCGGCTGGATTTTCATGGTCGTGGCCCTCTGGTTGGGAGATAGTGCCGACGGCGATCCGAATGCCCCGGATGCAGGGCGTACCGCCCATCACCCGGGGGTCGATGGTGATTCGCTCAAGGTCTGGGACGTTCATGCTATGTGACCGCCTCGGTACTTGGCTTACGCGCCACTGCCAGGACGTAATCGAACGCTGCATACTGTTCCTCGGGAATGCGGCCAAGCAGCCATCCCACGGGACCAAGCCGCCGGCGCAGCTCGGGGTCCTGCGCCAAGGCGCGGTGCCAGCCCGGGAATACCTGCTCGCGGATCGAGTCCACCTGCACCGACTCGAACCCGGCGGCGGCGAGCTTGGCGGCGTAGACAGCGCGCGGGTAGACATTGGCCTGCGGCACCGCGAGCGCGGCGCGGGCAACGCCGCCCATGAACGCCTGCAACGGGTGCCGCCACGGATCGAGATCGGGCCCGGTCGGGATCGAGTCGGCGAGCACCAGGCGCCCGCCCGGGCGCAGCAGGCGGGCGGCCTCGGCGAAAAAGTCCTCGCGGGTATCGAAATGGAAGGCGCACTCGACCGCGGTGACCACGTCGCAACAGGCGTCGGGTAGGCCGGTCGCGGTGGCCGAGCCTTCGCGCAAATCGATCCGGTCCTCCAGGCCGAGCTTGCGGACGCGCTCCCGGGCGAGGCGCACCTGTTCAGGCGTGATGTTGATGCCGATGATCCGCCGCGGGGCAAAGCGCCGCGTCCAGTAAATGTCCTGCTCGGCGAACCCGAAGCCGACATCCACCACCTCGTCGTCACTGCTCATGCAGGCGGTACGGCCGACCAGCTCGACCATCGCCTCGCAGGCCTCGTCGATGGTCCGCGCCCCGTCCCAGTAGCCCAGGTTCAGGTACAACCCCTGCTCGCTAAAGGCGTGGGTCGACGCCAGCCGGTAAAGCCAGCGCACCGGCAGGGTCGGGATGCTCATCCCGCCACTGCCACAGCATTCACGTTTGGATTCGCTCACGGAAACCTCCTTCGATGTGGTCCTGCGTTACGCCTTCACTACAGGTACAGGTTGCCCTCCCTGACGGGAAAGGGACCGGGTAAGCAGGTTTGTGGCTGGGAGATTAGCACGGATGTCACCGCTGCGCTGAAATGAGGTCACACTGCTCACCGATACACCGTACAATGTGACTACACTGCATCCTGAAGCGACCACCATGTCCATCGCCGTTCGTGAACTGAAGGCCAACCTGTCCCGGGTACTGCTGCGCGCCCAGGCGGGGGAGGTCATTGAGGTCACCTCGCACAACCGACCGATCGCGCGCATCGTCGGCATTCCGGCGCAGGCCGGAGACGGCGGGCTGCGCGGCCTGATCGCCACGGGCGCCTTGTCCTGGAGCGGCGGCAAACCCCGCTTGGCGCCGCCCCTGGATCTCGCGGAGGGTATAAAGCCGGTTGGCCGGATGGTGTTGGAGGATCGCGGTTGATGCTGTTCTGCGACACCTCCGCGCTGGTCAAGCTGTACCTGCGGGAGGATGGGAGCGACCTGATGATGGCGCTGGCGGCGGCGGCTTCCGCCATCGCGGTCTGCCGGATCGCCTGGGCCGAGACTATGGCGGCCGTGGCGCGCCGCGTGTGCGAGAGCCCGGCGGATGCTGAGGGGATCGAGGCGGTACGCAAGCGTCTTTGTCGCGACTGGCCCGATTATGCGATCGTCGAGGTAACGCAACCCGTGGTGGAGTTGGCCAGCGACTATGCCGATCTCTTTGCCTTGCGCGCCTATGACAGTGTGCAACTGGCCGCCGCCCGCCTGTTGCATGAAGCGGCCGGGGAGGAAGTGCAGTTCGCCTGTTTCAATACCCGTCTGGAAAAGGCCGCCAAGGTGCTGGGGATGGTGACTTTGGCAAGGGATGCTCCAAGATGAGGCGGCCGCGGCCGCTTGCGAGGTCGCGTCGCGGCTGAAGCCGCTCCCACCGGGTCCCTGCCTGAGTTTCACGGATTGGTGCCATGGCGCAACAGTCTTTGGTGATTTTGCCGTCTTATCACCACGCTGATGCAGCAGTACCCTGATCCTCAGACCAGCGCCGTCCTCATGCGGATCGGGTCAACCACTGACCACGCGCAGCCAAGCCCCCCAGGAGCATCCAGTGGAAAACCAACAGGCCCTTGAGATCCTTGCCTTCACCGACCCGGACGGTTCTGCCGAGCGGGCCTTCCGCGCGGACCTGGAGCTGACCCGCCAATTCGGGGTACGCGGTTTTCCGACCGTTAATCTGCGCTTTGGTGAACGCGCACTGTTGCTGAGGGGTTACCAGAATTTTGAGGCCATGCAGGCGGTCATCGAGACGCTAAGCGAGGGCGCTCTGCAGTGGCGGGCACCGACACCGGACGCCGACAACCTGCTGGGTTTCCTGCGCAGCTTCGGCCGGGCGGCACCGGTCGAGCTGGCCAGGGTCTTTGACCTGTCCGCCATCGACCTGGAACGGCTCCTCGCCGGCCTGGAGGCGGCCGGGACGATCCGCCGGGTGGCCGCGGGCAACGGCTGCTTCTGGGCGCCCCTGGACTCGCGCCTCGCCTGCGATCCGGTCACCGGCCTGTGCGCGGTCTGATCGGGTGCCCCGCGACGACCTCAAACCCCTATTATCTCTGAACGCTTTCGTCTTTCTGGAGAACCCCATGCTCTTTGAACCCGTTCGTATCCGCTCACTGCAACTGCACAACCGCATTGTCATGGCGCCGATGACGCGCAGTCGCGCCATTGACGCCAATACCCCAAACGCACTGATGGCGGAACACTACGCCCAGCGCGCCTCGGCCGGTCTGATCATCACCGAGGCGACCTCGCCCTCGCCCAACGGGCTCGGCTATCCCCGCATCCCGGGGCTTTACACGGCCGAGCATGTCCGCGGCTGGCAGCTGACCACCGACGCGGTGCATGCCAAGGGCGGGAAGATCGTCATGCAGTTGTGCCATACCGGGCGCGTCGCCCATGTGGCGAATCTACCCGCGGGCGCGCAGGTACTGGGTCCCGTCGCCGGTGTCTGCCCGGGGGAGATGTACACCGACGTGCTGGGCCTGCAACCCTTTAGCCCCACCCGGGCGATGACCGAGGCCGATATTGCGCAGGCCGTGGCGGAGTTCGCCCACTCGGCGGGGCTCGCGATGGATGCCGGGTTCGATGGCGTGGAACTGCACGGGGCGAACGGTTACCTGATCGAGCAATTCCTCAACCCCAACGTGAATCAGCGCACCGATGGTTACGGGGGCAGCATCGAGGGTCGCAACCGGTTCGCGATTGAGGTGGTGCAGGCGGTGGCGGCGGCGATCGACGCGGACAAGGTCGGCATCCGCCTCTCGCCCTACGGGGTCTTGAACGGCACCGGGGCCTTTGCGGACGTCGAAGATCAGTACGTCGCGTTGTGCCAGGCACTGTCGCCACTCGGGCTGCTCTACCTGCATATCCCCGACCACGCGTCGATGGGTACCCCGCCCGTGCCGGAGGAACTGAAGGTGCAACTGCGCAGCCGCTTCGACGGCCCCTTCATCCTGGCCGGCGGTTTCGATCGGGCCACCGCGGAGGCGGCGCTTGCCGAACACCGGGCCGACCTCATCGCCTTCGGCCGTCCCTTCCTGGCCAATCCGGACTTGGTTGAACGGCTGCGCGCCGGGGCGGCGTTGAACGCCCCCGACATGGCAACCTTTTACACACCGGGCGCCCAGGGCTACACCGACTATCCGGCGCTGGAGTCTTGAGCCGGCAATCCCTTGCACTGCCGTAGACCCGGCAGTGCCCGGTCGTCCCGTCTCAATCTCGGCTAAGATGACGGCATGACCCCCGCTGCCCGCATCCTGGTGGTTGACGATGATCCCGCACTGCGGGACTTGCTGTGCGCCTATCTCACCGATACCGGCTTTGCCGTGGACCTGGCCGGCGACGGGGACGCAATGCGCCGCGCCATGCAACTGGCCATGCCGGACGCCATCGTCCTGGACCTGATGCTGCCCAACGAGGACGGCCTGGCCCTCACCCGCGAGCTGCGGACACACTCTGCCGTGCCGATCCTGATGCTGTCGGCCCGCGGCGAGGAGATCGACCGGGTGGTCGGTCTTGAACTGGGCGCCGACGACTACCTGGCCAAGCCCTTCAGCCCGCGGGAGCTGCTGGCCCGCCTGCGCGCACTGTTACGGCGGTCGCAGGGCATGGGGCCGGCACCGGAGCCGGAGGGCGAGCGCTTCGGCCCCTATCGGCTCGACCGGGCGGCCCGCCGGCTGCTGCGTGCCGATCAGGACCTGGGCCTGTCCGGCGCCGAATACGACCTGCTCAAGGTCTTCATCGAGCGGCCCAACCGGGTGCTGTCCCGCGACCTGCTGCTGGATCTCCTCAAGGGCTATGAGCGCGACCCCTATGACCGCACCGTGGACATCCGGGTGGCGCGCCTGCGGCGCAAGATCGAGCCCGACCCCGCCAACCCGGTCTATGTCCGCACCGTGCGCGGCGCCGGCTATCTGTTCAATCCGCGCGGCGCCGACTCCTAGGGCCGGCCGTAATGTCCTGGACCTTAAGCCTGCGCCAGCAAAACGCGCTGCGGCTCGCCCTGATCTTCGTCCTGTTCACTGTGCTGACGACGGCTGCGGTGGTCTTTCTGCTCATGCAACCCCTGGCCAAGCGGGCGACCAGCGATCTGGCCGGACTCATGGTGCTCGCCGCCCAGACCTGGGGCGAACTGCCGCCGGACACCCGCCCGGCCTTCGAGCGGGAGCTCGCGACCGCCCATGGGCTGACGCTGGCTGCAGCGCCACCGGCGGGGGCCACGCAGACCGCCTGGCACGGCATCTATGTGCGGGAACTGGAGACGCAACTGGCGCAACGCACCGGGAAACCCTTGGGCTTGGCGACCGTCGAGGCCGGTGCGGAGCCCTGGTTGTGGGCCGGTCTGCCGGTGGGCGGGCGGACCCTGTGGTTGGGATTTCCGCGCAGCCGCGTCGGCCCCCAGCCGTTGGCCGCCGCACTGCTGACCCTGTCCGCCGCGCTCATCCTGGCAGGGCTTGCCGCCTGGTGGCTCGGCCGCAGCACGGTGGCACCGCTCAAGGGTCTCTCTGCCGCCGCGGCCGTCCTCGGCCGGGGCGCGACCCCGGGACTTCTACCCGAGACCGGACCACGCGAGCTGGCCGCCCTGGCCCGTCGCTTCAACCAGTTGGCCCGTCAGGTCCACGACCTGCTGGAGGCACGCACCACCCTGCTGGCGGGTCTGTCGCACGACCTGCGCACCCCGCTGGCACGGATGCGCCTCGCGCTCGAGATGATGGAGCGCCGCCCCGACCCGACCTGGATCGAGCGGCTGGAAACCGATGTTGAGGAGATGAACCACCTGGTGGGGGATGTGCTTGAGCTGGCCCGCGGCCTGGACGGCGAGGCCGCGGTGCCGGTGGACCTGGGCAGCCTGCTGGAGACCCTGGCCGGCCACGCCTGGGAGGCCGGGGCCGAGGTCGCGGTGAAGTGTCCAGACCTGCGGATCAGCGCCCCGCCCGCGGCACTGCGGCGGGTGCTCGGCAACCTCCTGGCCAATGCCCAACGTTACGCCGGCGATGGACCGATCGAACTGCGCGCGAAGTCTCGCGACGGCGCCTGCCTCATCGGCGTCATCGACCGGGGGCCGGGCATCCCGCAGGACCAGATCGAGGCGGTGTTCCGCCCCTTCCACCGGGTGGATGCCTCCCGCAGCCCGGCCACCGGAGGCACTGGGCTGGGGCTGGCCATTGTGCGCCAACTGGCTCAGGCGAACGGCTGGCAGGTCTGGTTGGAGAACTGTCGCGGCGGTGGCTTGGCGGCCTGGGTGAGCGTGCCGACTGACATCGGCGAGCCAACACATTAGGTAGCAAACCGCTCTCGTCACGCGAACAGGCAGTATTGCGTTATACCGCTCCCGCTAGCTGATCCACACCGTCTTGGTATTGGTGAATTCCAAAATACCATGGCGAGACAATTCGCGCCCCAAGCCTGACTCCTTGCAGCCGCCGAACGGCAGACGGGGATCGCTTTGCACCATCGCGTTGACGAACGCCACGCCGCACTGCAATTCCCGGACGATGCGTTCACCGCGGGCGCGGTTTGGAGTCCAGACGCTCCCGCCCAGGCCAAAGCGGGACTGATTGGCCAACTGTACCGCCTCCCCCTCGTCGCGCGCCCGCACCACCACCGCGACCGGGCCGAACAACTCCTCATCAAAGGCGGGCATGCCGGGGCGGACTTGATCCAATAGCGAGGCCTGATAGAAATACCCAGGTCCAGCAATGGGAGCGCATCCGGCCAGGACCTTGGCACCGGCGTCCAGGCTGGCCTGGACCTGGCCGTGCAAGGTATCGCGCAAGTCCGCGCGGGCCAGTGGGGCCAGGCGGGTGGCCGCATCCTGTGGATCGCCATGCCGTAAGGTCTCAATCCGCCCCAACAGCAGCTCCACAAAGGCATCGGCAATGGTATCGACGACGATAAAGCGCTTGGCCGAGATGCAGCTTTGTCCGGCATTGAGGAAGCGGGCGGCAACCGCCTTTTCCACTGTCGCTGCCAGATCGGCATCCTCCAAGACGATAAAGGGGTCCGAGCCGCCCAATTCGAACACCGCCTTTTTCAGATTGGCCCCGGCCAGTTGCGCCACCGCCCGGCCGGCGCGGACACTGCCGGTCAAGGTCACGCCCTGGATGCGTGGGTCCGCCAGCAATGCGGGGACGGCATCCACCCCGATCGGCAGATTCTGGTAGGCCCCTGCCGGGAAACCCGCGCCGTGAAATAGACGCTCAATCGCCAAGGCGCAGCCCATCACCGACGGGGCATGCTTGACCAGTACCGTGTTGCCCGCCAGCAAAATCGGCACGGCCGCACGGAAGACCTGCCAGAACGGGAAATTCCACGGCATGATCGCAAGGATGGTGCCCAGCGGCTCATGTGTCACGTAGCTTGCAGCCGCTTCAGTGTCGATGGCTTCATCGGCGAGGAATTGCGCGCCATGGTCGGCAAAATAGTCACAGACCCGCGCGCAGCGGTCGATTTCTCCCCGAGACTCGGCGATGAGCTTACCCATTTCCAGCGTCATCAAACAGGCGTGGCCATCGCGCTGCGCCCGCAATCCGTCGGCAAGCCTGCGCAAGCAGGCCGCGCGATCCCCAAGAGACACGCCGGACCAGTTGGCCTGAGCCAGCGAGAGTCCTGCTAATGCGGACTCCAACCTGTCGCTGTCCCAGCCCGCATAGAGCTGAAGCACTTCACCGGTAGCGGGATTGACGGTCGTGAACGTCATAGCGTCCGATGAGTGAGCGCCGGCATTTGGTATCATGGCTTGATGTCCCCAAAGAAAGATAATAAACCCTCTACCCTCGTGACACCGCTCAAGCGGTGTCACGCCTGTGGCAGGCGCTGGGCGCCGCGTGCGCCGATGGCCCGCACTGCGATCAAGACCAGTCCATCCCTCTGGTTTTCCGGACTGACAAACATATTTTCCGGCGAACGCCACTATTCGCCGACCGAAAAGAAACCTGCCACACCGTCAGGCCGGGCTTGCTCATCGTTCCGGCCAGCGACGTCCCGCCCCCAACCGGTCGAGGCTCTAGCCGGTGGCGGTTTCCGACCCATCCAAGAGAAATCAGCGGCGCCTACACGCCGGACCGGCTAACGACCATGGCGTCCGCACCACCCCGAAAGATGAAAGTGGCGGGCGCCTTGGCCGTTCCCCTCCCCGGCCCTCCCCCAATAGGGGAGGGAGAAGCGAAGCGCGCTCCCGGCGCGACTTTCACGGTAAAGCCTCGACCGCCAGTGGCCGGGACGACGATCAAAGCCGTCAGGCAAGCCAGATTTGCGACGTTCAGATAAAACAAGGGGCCAAGCGTTTCCTATAAAGGTCTATTGCAACCCGTTTTAATCGATCCTTTTCTTCGATTGGAAGATTCTCCAATGTCACTGAGCCATTGGCCGCACCCCAGATAGCCCCTGCCATTGCCCCAATCGTATCAACATCACCGCCAAGTGAAATAATAAACCCCATCATCTCGCCGAAGCTGGAACCCATGAACCTGGTGGCTGCGTAAATTGCCGTCACCACGGAATCCTGTGCGGTCATCCCATTTCCCAATACCTTTGCAACCGCTCCTCTTGCTATTTCCGACTTGCTATCTATCCAACCTCTTGCAAGCCCTATCTTCCTCAAGAAAACAGGAGAAGCGCAGTGCTCCTGCAACAAACGCCACATTTCCGGACAGTCTCGACTCTGAAGAGCAAAATGAACCGCTATCGAAATTGCCAACGCCCCTTGAATTGCCAGCGGATGCGAGTGAGTGATTTCCGCCGCTTTCTTTGTTTCTGCAACCAGTCGCTCAAAGTCATTGTAGAAAAAGAGTGATACCGGCGCGCTTCGCATCGCGGCGCCATTGCCAAACGAGCCGTCCTTGAAAATCCTGATGCGCGCCTCGCGCCAGTGAACTCCGCTTTTGATCAGCTTCAGCTGTCTGGCCGTGCCCGGACCATAACCCCTGCTCCAAGCATAGCTGCCGGCAAATACTTCAGCCAACCTGTCCTGGTCAATCTCTCGGTACCGTAGCAATACATTCGCAACATCGAGCGACATTTGAGTGTCATCCGTCCATCTTGGCGAATGGTCGCGCACCCTGCCGATGAGTTTCCAAAGCGATCGCTCTATCAGGCCACCTTCAAATGGCGCGCCAATCGCATCCCCCAACGCCAGCCCAAGAATGCAACCTTGATATTGATCGACCGAGGCGTTCATTTGATGCTGCTGGGAATGTGAGCCTGTCAGCGGCGGCCACGTGTAACGGCTAAGTGTTAGGACGGCGATTCTTGAACGCCCAGCAGGAGATGCCGCCGCAGACAAGTGCTGATACATAAAGTAGCCACGCGCCAGTTTGTACGAGCATGTAGGTTCCTGCGACAACCCCAATAGCGAACGCCGTGAGTGCAATGTTGAACGCCCGCATCGGCGCAACGAGCGCGGGAAGGGCAACAACCAAAGCACCGGCCACCCCCGACCCAACCGCAAACGCGAAGAGATGGAGCAAATGAGACCAAGGCGCATAGCACATACCCGACACCACGTATCCGATCGGGCAAGTCTTCTCGCCAGCCTCGTAGATCAGCAGTCCAATCAACAGGCCGAGATACCAACCCGCTACGCCGGAAGGCAAAACCAGCAGCCACCGAGCTACCCGCATAGCTGAGCCCATTCGCTGATCAGGCCGCTTTCTGAGGCAGTGCTAAAGGCAGCGGTAACTGTCGGCCCATATTGGAGCAGGCTTGCAGCCAGGAATCCATGGCATCCTGCATTTCGCGGATTGCGTCTAAAGGCGTATCACCTGCTGCGCTGGACCACGGCAAATCCGGTGCGGTACAAAGATAAGCCTGGTCGCCCTCGCTCCAGAACGTCTCAATCAGATAAGGCTGCAAATTTTTCAATACGTTACCTGGCTTCCGTAATGGCATCAACTGGGTATGTTGGGGTTCGTCCCTCACCCCAACCTACCGCCCTAAAGCGACGCGCGCCCACGACGAACCTATCGGATAGTACGAACCCTGAATGGCGCACGCTCGCTATTGAGCGGGCTTGCTGGGCGAATTCGATCTCAAGAGCCGCGGAAAGTGCCTGTGCGAGTTCGTGAAGTTTCTGCCTTGAGAGAGTCCCGACATAGTCTGTAAGAACGACTTTTGGTAAGCTCACAAGATCGTCGCAGTGGATGCTGGACGGGTGTTTCAGGCCTTCCTCTACGCCGACCAATACCTGTGTGCTTAGGCCGTGGAACGATGTGTATACCGGCGCACAAATTACAGTAGAAAAGCGCGACTCAATGAGAACTTGCCTACTCACCACGGCAAAGACGCGAAATCTTTTCGGGTCGCGTCCGGATGGGTGCGGGACCCGGTAGAGATCGCCCCTAATCAAGGCAGCACCTGGTAGCCTAATACATCTTCTGCTTCGCGATTTAATTCGTCCGCGTTCCGGTTGAGTATGTCAAGCTCTGATTCTGCTGCACTGTGGGCGGAGAAATACTCTCGGAAAATCCGCTCGACAAGCTCTACCCGCCGTTCCGGATGAGGTGCGCGCCGATAGAACTCGCTGGCAATCTCATCTGGCATTTCAATTTGTACGCTAGTCATCGCAATCCCCCAATCGGGTGTATCATCGCAGAAAAAGCAGCGACCTAGTCCGAAAAAGGGTTCTGACCCCTTTTCGGACCCTTTTCGGGACCCCTTTTCGTCGCATGCCGTTGCGTATCCAGTTCAGCGAGGGTCAGCCGTCCGCCCCGTAGACGACATGAGCCTTGTCTTTCTTCTCGTCGAGCGTGAAGATGAACGAACGGTGTGAGCCGCGGACGGTGTGGCTCTTGAATCGCTCCTTCGCTGCCAGATCTGGCCAAGGAAAAAGCCAGATTCGATCGATAGAGTAGTCGTCATGCAAGTGAACGAACAGAAGGTGCGTTGGGCATTGTGGCCCATCAAGTTTCGGTATCGCGCTGGTTCTTTTCCAT
>CAILVI010000322.1 GCA_903837595.1 uncultured Thiodictyon sp. | reverse complement strand
GCCGATCGCCCAGGTCTGCCGTCGCCACTTCTTCGCGTGCCCAGTTGTTCATGCTCCCCTCCGGTGGGTTGGTGATCCTGCCATCTTAGGCGCCGCGAGGAGTTCGTGCTTGGATCAGAACCACTTATGTATAAGGTTGAGGGCTCCGCTTGGGCATGCGGTCCGGGAAGATCCACTTTCCGAGCTGGGTAAACTCAAGGGAGCCGCGCCGCATGGCGACTGAACCGACCGAACCGTTTGACGTGGAAGCGATGCAGCGGGAGATGGCCCGATTACGGGCCGAGCTCGCCGCCTTACAGCAGGCGAACCTGACCGGCCCAGGCGCGCTCGCCCAAGGCGGCGGCACCGCGCTCGGCGCGCACGCCGTCAGCCTGGACGACAACTCGGGCAACATCAACACCGGCATCCAATTCATCGAGCGCTACTATGCCGCGGCGGGCGCACGCCTGTCCAAGGCGCAGATCGCCCAGCGGGTGGCCGGCTACCTCGGCTGGCTGCACTCATACACCGCGTCGATTGAACTGCGCGGTATTCAGCGCACTGACGGGACCTCGGTCATTTCGCTGCCCCTGGAGGCGACCTATGTCCCACTGCGCGCCCGGCCCCAGCCGCGCGGCGGCGACACGGCGCAGCCACCAGGCCGGCAGGAGCGCGGGCATCGCGGCGCCGCGGCACTGGCCGACGAGACGTATCCCGCACCACACACCACCGAGATCCCGCTCAACCAGGCGCTCGGCCTGGCCCATCACCTCGTCATCATCGGTGGGCCGGGGTCCGGCAAGACGACCGTCCTGATGCACATGGCCTGGGCGCTGGCCTCCTCGCTGCTCGCCGACGCGGCCGAACCCACCCGCTCGCGCCTCGGGCTCGGGCTTGCCCCACGCGAACTGCCGCTGCCGATCTTCATGCCGCTGGCGTACTTTGCCCGCTATCGGCGCCATCAGCCGACCGACGCGTCCCCGCGCGCGCACCCTGGCCAACGGCATCTACTGTTACCTGATCGGCAAGCAGGTTGACTTCGACTTGCCGGACGACTTCTTTGCCCAGTTGCTCAAGGACGGGCGCAACCTGCTCCTGCTGCTCGACGGGCTCGACGAGGTCGCGAACGAGGACGAGCGGGCGGCCGTGCGACAGGCGGTCGTGGACCTGGTCCAAGGGCACCCGCAGGTCCGTGTCGTCGGCACCTGCCGGACGATCGCCTACCGCAGCGCGCTCACCGCCCTAGGCGCCGGGTTCCGGGAGATCGTCGTACAACCACTCGACTTCGCGCAGCACGTCACGCCCATGGTGCGGCAGGCCTATGACTGCATTCACCCGCGCGATGCCGCCGCGCGCGCCAACCGCGCGCAGGAACTGCTTGACCGGATCAGTCAGCTCGAGGATGAGCGCCGCGCGCGTCTGGGCCCAGAGGCCAAGCCCCTGGTGGATAGTCCGCTGATGGTGCGCCTACTTTTGATCGTGAATGAGAGTTACCGGCAACTGCCGGATGCCCGCGCCGATCTGTTCGATAAGGCCATCGAGGCCCTATTGCGGGTCGACTACGGGCGCGAAGAAGAGGATCGCCACGAGCTGGCAACGGATTGGGAGGACTTTCGCGAGATGGCGCAGCACCTCGCCGCACACATGCACCAACAGGGCCGTGACCAGGGCCGGGAGATCGACGAGCGGGCCTTGGCGGCGGCGCTGCGCGAAAAGGCGGAATTCAAACCCTCCATCAAGGCCTTTATCAGCCACGCCCGCCAGCGCGGCAGTGTCGTGGAGGAGCGCGACGGGACCTATCGCTTCATCCATTTGGCCCTCCAGGAGTTCCTGGTCGCGCGCTATCTGGCCGAGGTCCCCGGCCGCGACAGCCGTCAAGCCATGCTCGACTGCTTGCAAGACCACCTGGAACACCCCTGGTGGCGCGAGCCCATCCTGCTGCTGGCCGGGTATCTGGCGAAGAACGCCGCCGGGGCGGCGCGACTCTTCTTGGGCGAGCTGGCTGATGCAGGCACGACCGCGGATGCGCGATTCTGCGCCGCCGAACTGGCGGGCGCAGCCACCCTGGAGTGGCAAAAGAGCGGCGGGGAGCTAAGGGCGCGTTGTGCGCAACGGATACTGACACTCATGGGCGATGCCGACGCCTGCCGGGCCTCACGGCCCCCGGTGCGCGCCCGTGCCGGTGACACCCTGGCACGCTTGGGCGACCCCCGGTGTGACCCGCAGCGCCTGCACCTGCCCGCCGATGACCTGCTCGGCTTCGTGCACATCCCGGCCGACCCGGGATTCAGGATCGGCACCCGGAAGGCGGATCGTGAGCGGGTCGGCTCGATCATCCTAGAAAGAGCAGTTGGACCTTGCCCTTGTTGACCTAACCTGATGAAATATTAGGGCAAGGAGGTGCGTATGAACGATCTTATCCTTCACCCTACGGGTGAAACCGAAACGACCGCGTTAGTGGCGTTCGCCG
>CAILVI010000321.1 GCA_903837595.1 uncultured Thiodictyon sp. | reverse complement strand
CGACTTCGCGCAGATTCACGCACGCGCTCTCCGGCAGCGGGGGACCGAGACGCTTTATACCCCGACCGCCGGGCATTGTCCAGGGTTGTGGACAACCATCGCTTGCAACAGCGGATCCTGGCTAGAACGGTTCCGCCCTGGGGTCTCGGGCACGGCGGCCGACGCGGGAGGCGCATATCCAAACGCCCACACTCGACCCCAGGATCGGTCGCACCCACGCCAAGACGCCAAAGCAGCATGATTATTCAGTGCCTTATCAGCAGCGCCCCCCCTTGCGGCAGCCGCGCAGCACAACGCAGAAACGCCCTTGTTTTGCCTGGCGTCTTGGCGTCTTGGCGTCGGCAAACGCCGGATTTAGGTTGACAGCCCCCCGAGTGACCCCTAGCATCGACGGCCACCTATTGATTCCAGTCCCCACACGCATGGACCTTTCCGCGATCCGCCTCCCCGTCGCCGAAGACACCAAGGCCGTCGACGCACTCATCGTGCGGCGGCTGCAATCCGACGTCGCACTGATCAACCAGATCGGGCACTACATCGTGCGCAGCGGCGGCAAGCGGCTGCGCCCGCTGTCGGTCCTGTTGGCCGCCCGGGCCTGTGGCTACCGCGGCACCCAACACATCAACCTGGCCGCGGTCATCGAATTCATCCACACCTCCACGCTGCTGCACGACGACGTGGTCGACGGCTCGGCACTGCGCCGCAGCCAGGACACCGCCAACATCGTCTGGGGCAACGAGGCGGCCGTGCTGGTGGGCGACTTCCTGTACTCGCGCGCGTTCGAGATGATGGTCGAGGTCGGCAGTATGCGGGTGATGGAGGTGCTGGCCCACGCCACCAACCGCATCGCCGAAGGCGAGGTCTTGCAGCTCCTCAACACCAAGGACCCGGATACGGACGAGCGGCGCTACATGGAGGTTATCGACCGCAAGACCGCCACCCTGTTCGAGGCCGGCACCCGTTTGGGCGCCATACTCGCGGACTGCCCGGCCGCCGTGGAGACGGCCATGGCCGACTATGGCCGCAATCTGGGGATCGCCTTCCAGTTGATCGACGACGCCCTGGACTACAGCAGCAGCAACGCCGAGCTAGGCAAGAACGTCGGCGACGACCTGGACGAAGGTAAGCCCACCCTGCCGGTCCTGCGCGCGATGGCCGTAGGCACTGCGCCACAGCGCCAACTGCTGCGTGAGGCCATTGAGCACGGCGGGCGCGAACGGATCGACGATGTGATCGCGGCTATTGCATCGACTGACGCAATCCCCTACACTGCTCAACTCGCATGTGATTACGCCCGACGGGCAAAGGAGGCACTGGCCGCCCTACCCCCCTCAGACGCCACCGCTGCGCTGGCCGGGATGGCCGATTTCGCGGTCAGTAGAGACCATTGACCTTAAGGACCGGCAATTGAAATGCGGGTCACCGCCGGGACCGGCCGTATTGTCCCACTTGTTTATTCGGGGTGTAGCTCAGCTTGGTAGAGCGCTGTCTTCGGGAGGCAGAAGTCGCAGGTTCGAATCCTGTCACCCCGACCATATTTATCTAGGCGCTTAGGCGTCATTTCTCGAAACTCTCAAGTGATAGTGTGACGCGGAATGTGACGCGCTGGCCCGTAAGGGCGGCGGGCCACCTGGTTAATCGTCGCCGACATCCAATATTGCCACCGCTGCCCGCACTCGCTCGGGGGCCAAGTGCGCATACCGCTCCGTCATCCCGATGGTGCTGTGTCCAAGTAGATCTCTGACCTCGGTTAGCGGGACTCCACCCGAGACTAGCCAGGCCGCGCAGGTGTGTCGCAAATCGTGGATTCTGAAATCCGTGATCTCGGCACGCCGGCAGGCGCTCATGAACGAACGGCGGCAGGCAGCAATCCGCGATCCATCCTCGTGGGCGAAGACCCAAGGCGATCCTGGGCAGTGGGCCAAGCGGAAGGCAATGCGGCTGGCCAGTGCACGACAGGCCGTTGCGTTCAGTGGGACCGAGCGCCGCCGTGCCGCCTTGGTGTGCTGCGCCTCCAACAACAGCAAGCGGCTGTCCAGATTAACGCGGGACCACTCGAGCCGCAGCAGTTCATCCCTCCTGCACCCCGTGTGCAGGGCCAGCCTGATGAAATCCGCCAGATGTCCAGCTTTCGGTTCAGCCTCCGCTGACTGGATGAGTCGCGTGGCGTCCTCCTTGCTCAACCAGCGTACCCGGCCCTCGGGCTCGCGCAGTTGCCGCCCGGCCGCTGGGTTGGGTATCGCCCAATCCCATTCGCGGCGAGCATAGTTGAGCGCCGACGACAGTAGGCCGATTTCGCGGTTGATCGTTCCCGGTTGCGCCCCTGCGGCGCGGCGGTCGTCGATGTAACGGCGTACGTCCGACGGGGCCAGCGTCGCCAAGTTTCGCCCGGTAAACGCCGGGTACAGGTGCTTGGCGCTGTAACGGTCGCGATCGGCCCGCTTGTCGGCGGACGGCCCTTTGAGATAGGCCAACATCAGCGCGTCGAAGGTGCGGACCGGGAGCCCCTGGGCGTCCGTGGCGCGGTGCGCTTCGAGGCGCCACCCGGCAAGGATGGCCTCGGCGTCGCGGCGGTTGGTAGTCCGAGTAGAGCGCCGAGTTCGGTGGCCTGTGCGGTCGGTCCAGGTAGCCCACCAGAATGGCGAGCCAGGGCGCTGGTAGAGGCCGTCGTGATCGGTGCGTCGTGGTCTGTCCATGCCGGAAGAATAGCACGCGGAGCGCTTTTGTCGAGCATAGCAACCGCCTGGGCCTCCGCGCGCTCCACGAAGGCACGCACGCTGGCGGCACTCACCCGCACTGCCCGACCAATCGAAACGCGCCGCAGTTGGCCCGCGTCCATCAGCCGGCGCACGGTGCGCGGGCTGACGCTCAGACACTTGGCCGCCGCGGCGAGGGTCAATGCGAGGGGTTCAGCGGTCATAATTCAGCCTAAAAAGGGATTTAGGGAGGCGGAGCACCATCCAGCGGGCTGGCGGCGCCCCCCGGCCTGGCGGCCTACTCCTGGAGGTCGGGCCGCGGATCGCGGCGTGCGCCCGGCACGCGGGCATAGAGCTTGGAGATCTCGCCCATGCGGCCATGGGACAGTTCGACGATCAACTGCGCACCGCGCTCGACGCCGGCGGCGAGCTGCTCGGCGCGCAGCTCGGCGATGACCTGCTCGAAGTCCTCGCCCAGCCGAAACACCCGCCGCAGCAAGTCGGCCTCGGCCTCATACACCGCATCCTCCCAGGCGGCAGACGCGGCATAGAGCCGGCGCAACTCGGCGCACATCACGGGCAGGTGGCGCACCTCGAATTGCTGGGGAGAGCGCGTACCAGTGACGGCGCGCAGGGACCGCCAAATCGCGAAGCGCCAGGCGCGGGCGTGGAACAGATGATCCGTCATGATCCCCAATAGCCGATCCAGGTTGGCCCGGTCGGCGCGTGTGAGGACCTCGGCGGCCGGGGCCGGGAGCGCCGGCACGGGCGCGGGGGTGACGGGCAGCGCCGTCAGGTAGACGATGGCCTCGGCCAGCTTGGAGCGGGGAAGCTCGGCCGGCTCGACGATGTGGAACTGGCGTTGCAGGCTCGCCCACAGCCCGGCGGAGACCTGCTCCTGGGTCGTGCCGTCGCGTCCCTCGCAGCGTGCACCAATGACGGCCGCCAGGGCCTGTTGCTCGCTTGGCAGTAGGGGCCCGTCCGCCGGTTGACTGGTCGCGGCCGTTGTCGCGGCCTCGAAGGCGCGACTCACCCGCAAGTGAAACGCGAGGCTGACCGACAGCCCATAGGCCAGGAGTACCTTCTTCACCACGAAGGTGCCGCGCCCCGGCGTGGCCACCACCGCCGCACACCCGGGAACCTCACACTCCTTAATGATCGCGATGGTGTGGTGGCGTTGCAGCCAGCGGTTTGGCTGATGTTGGTCGTCGCCGCCCGCCGCTTGATAGACGTCGTTGATGCAGTAGCGTCCGTCCCGGTCCTGCCGGATGGCGATGTCGCCGAGGGTGATCGCCGGATGTTCGGGGTCGGTGCCCGGTACCGTGGCCGGACTGGGGACCGGCGCAGCGGCGGCCTGGTCGGCGCGGCGGAAGTACGCATCTTCCAACTGCTCGAACACCTCCCAGGCGCGGTCGGTGTCCAACATCTTGGCGTGGCGGGCCGCGCCGCGTTCGGTCCAGAGGATCAGATGACGGGTCTTCGGGGAGATTTTCACTACGTCGAAATTTTCGATGTAGTTCTTAAACTCTTGTAGCGCAACGCCTTCAAGCCTTACAAAGTGCTTCTCCGACTCGAACCGCGCCTGGTTGTTGGCGAAGTTCTGTCGAATCTGTTGTTCAGATGCACCGTAGAGCTGCGCAAGCAGCTCGGTGGTGACGACACGCACACCTTGATAGGCAACGACGGGCAGGGTGTCGGGGGATACGACCGGGACGGACGGATCTTGGGATGGGTCAGACATGGTGGAGTCCTCTGGGTTTGAGAACCGCCACCGTCGACGCCAATCGAGAGGGTGGCGGGTGCCACAGGGTTGGCGTACGGCCCCAGAGAAACCGCGCGCCCGAAGGCGCCCCCATGGCGCCCACCATAAAAAGGGGACGCACAAAAAAAGCGCTTCGGATGAGCGCTTACGCGCTCTGGGAGTCAGGACGCCAATCCCGGCCGCCCAATGAGGGGCGACCTGGGCAGGATAGGCCGGAGCCGCTGTGCCCGTCAAGGCGGACGAGGCGCCAATCGCTTTCAGCAAACGCATTCTAACCCCCTGAAACAACGACTGTCGCCAGAAGTGACCACTATAGAGCACTCTGAGCACTTTTCGCAAGCAAGAGCCAACGCACGCGGCGGTATGTGTATTAGGAATTCACACCTTGAAACCCACTATCTTGAAAGGTATCATTGATTTGAGGTTTCGGAAAACCCCAAGGCTCCATTTACCAAGCCCTTACGGACAGACAGCCGTGAACGACTGGCAACCGAGCAAAGAACCGACGGCGTTGCCGTCGCCCGCCATCCCTATCCCGCCTGAACGCGGGGTTTCGCGCTGAGGACCAAATGAGAAAATCTTATATTACCCGTGCCGCGGCGGTCGTCCTGTTGACTGGGCTTGTCGCTGGTTGTGCATCGGTGGCCGTAAATAATGACGCCATCGAAAAAAATACGGCCAGTGCCCTTGGCCTTGAGAAAGGTAGCTTCACCATTTCAAACCGTGAAGATGACGGCATTAAAACGAGCTATCTCGTCAAGACCAATGCAGGCAAGAAATACACTTGCTATGTCACCGGGACGGTTTCGGTGGTTGGGCGGGTGGTGTCAGATGCCATTTGCACTGAGATGAACAAATCAGGCAACCAACCGAGTGGAAGCGGAACAAGCACTGCTTGTAATGCCTTGCTGAAGGCCGCTGGCAAGTGCAATTAGGCATCCGCTAGGCAGCAAGCTCTGACGGGAATTTAGCGTGAAAACCAAGTCAACGGAGATAAGACAGCATGGCGTCATACATTGAAAACGCAATGGGTAGTGGTGAGTCGGTCCAGTGCCAGGCCACGGTAAGCATTTTGTCGATGCTGGGGCTGTTCGTCCTTGGGTTGGTACTCCTCCCCTTTTACGGGTTGGGACTCCTGGCCTGGTTAGCGGCCTATCTACGATACATCAGTACTGAGTTAGCCGTTACGAACAAGAAAATTATCGCCAAAACCGGCTTTATTCGACGCGACACGATTGAAATGCTCCTGCCAAAAGTCGAGAGCGTTCAGGTCATCCAGTCGCTATTCGGACGGGTACTCAACTACGGCTCGGTGGCCTTGATCATCGTTACGGCCACCCCTGCTATGCCGCTACCGGCAGGAGCGCGGGCGGTCTGGGTGGGCGCGGTCGTCGGCGCGCCGGTGACGCGGGCAACGGCATGCGCTGGAGCACCTGCGCGAACAGCGTTTCGTGG